>JADGEN010000016.1 GCA_016744355.1 Halieaceae bacterium | reverse complement strand
TCGCAAACACTGTGCATTACGTCATCTGCTGACTGGCCCTCTATATCTAACGCCTCATAGAGCTGATCCATATCTCTCACAGTTTCACAGGCGGCATACAGCTCGTACGACGTATCGGCAATCAACACCGCCACGCCAAAAAACGGAATCGATTCCGCTGGAATAGCTGCGATACTCTTGGCGGCGACTCGTTTTGTTCTACTGGCGAGGCGAGTTCCGAATTTTTTGGTAGCAGCCTTATGCCGGGTTTGAACCGCTGTCTGTCTTTTGATGGACTTACTTTGGCTGGATATTTTACTTTGCATCATACTTGAAACGGTGCGGACACCCAGAGCCGTGCCCATCAAGCCGGATACGGCGGCATTGAATGCAGTGCTGGTGAAGGCGAGGATGTTGGTCGTTATGAGGGCCAGAAAGCTGGCGGTGATTAGTAGTCGTTTTATCCAGGTGATCATTTGCAATGTCTCTCACACATTGGGTTCGCCGGGTGCCTTAACAGTATCACGGCTACTATCGCTGGAAGCGCCGTAACATTTCCTCCAGCCCATTGAGTTTAACTTCGTAGATTAGAGCCAGCTGTGTGCCCAGTTTACCCTGCGGAAAGCCCTTGCTGTGATACCACACCAGATAGGGCTCCGGGAGATCCAGTAGCTGAAGCCCCTTGTATTTACCGTAGGGCATTACCTGATTGATGGCGTCCAATAAGTCTTTGTTATCCATGGGTCACTGGGTCATCTGCTAAGTATAGCTGCGTTTATTGTGCGGGTGGACGGCTGTCAGCCATCAGGCGATCCAGTGTTTTTTGTGCCTGCGCCGGCGCGTTCAGGTCGCGCACTTCGATCATCTCGCATTCGTCACGAACCATTTCGGCAATGGAAGTAGGATAGTGTCGGCAGTCCTCGGGACGGTCCTGATAAATACTACACCCGTATTTATCAGGGCTATCCGCCGAGTCAGCAGGCAGCAGTTCTAACCACGGGCAGCGGGTGAGTTGCTTCCCTGTGGCCGGATCCATCCATATTTTCCCATTCACTACATACTCTGCGATAGTCGGGTTGAAGGTTTCCCAGGCCTCAATTTCTTCAGCCCTGGCGGATAAGCCGCCATCACTATAGAGAAGGCAGCACTTTCCGCACTGCGTACATTCTTTCATCGCTGTGATTTTCTCTCGGCTACGAACGTAGCTGCGTTGGAGGAATAGAGCGGGGTGGTTACTTTAAGTCTGGCGCTGATGCCTTATTCCGAATCTTTGGTTTCAGCAGGCTTAGTTTCCGCGGGCTTAGGCTTGGGTGGCGCCATGCTCGGTTGGCCGCTAATTCCGGACCTAACTTGTTCTATCTCTCCTCCTGCTTCGAGGAAGGCTTTAACTTTGTCTTCGATAGAGGAAGAGGTTTCAACTGCAGCAGGCTGCTTCTTTTTGCCTACAGTTTTTAGAGGTTTAGTGGCCATAATAAATCTATAACTGTTGTATGAGGGCACAGTATACCAAAAAAACGCTCTCGATATTCAATTAAACAGCTCTAACAGCTGCTGATACATTGAGCTGCTGAAGTTACTCCGGTGCGCGCTGCAGCTCGATTTGTCTATGGATTAACACTGCGGCCAGCTTGGTGCGGGCGACTAGTGATGCCAGGCTGGTTTTTTCACGCACTGAGTGCGCACCCTCGCCATTGAGTCCGAGGGTGTCCATGGTAGGTAGCCCCACTGCCTGGGCAATTGAGCCGTCTGTGCCGCCCCCTGAATAAATTGTGCCCTCGATGGGTTCACCGATAATCTGCGATAGACCCATGGCCTGGGCAATCAGGGTATCCACCTCAATATTAGGTTGCTTTGCGGGCCGGTGTAGTAGACCCCACATTTCAGTTTTGGGTAACCCAGGGTAGTTTGGGTTGACTACATGGCGGGTAGACGCAATCTTGTCGATAGCCGCCAGCAGATACTCACCATCTTCTACAGTGGGGTAACGCAAATCGATAAAGGCATCAGCACAGCCGGGAATCGTATTGCGTTTTTCGCCGCCCTGTATCACCCCCACATTGACGGTCACCCCGCGCTCATAATCGGTGAGTTGTTCTATGGCAACAACCTCGTGTGCCAGCTCTAGATTAGCTGACATTCCCTTCTCGTGCGCTGCACCAGCATGAGACTCGCGGCCTGTCACCTTGAGCCGAACCTGGCCCAGCCCTTTGCGTGAACGGGTCAAGCGGTTTTCACGAGAGCCCTCGAATACCAGACCGATATCGTGTTGGCGCGCGAGCTCCTCGACCAGTGGGCGGGAGCCGAGAGAACCGATCTCCTCGTCACTGTTAAACAGCACAGTGATATTCGATTGATCCAGGTAACCGCCAGCATCGAGGGCGCGCAGTGCATTGAGCATGACTACGATGCCACCCTTCATGTCGAGCACGCCAGGTCCACGCAGGGTTCCGTCAGCTTCCATACTTAACGCCTGAAACTCGTCGCTGGCGGGAAAAACCGTGTCCATATGTCCATTGAGGAGGATGCGGTTGGTTTTGCTGCCTGTGCGGCTCGCTACCAGGTGATCGGCTACGCTCACGCTGCCTCCATCACAGGTCAAGACGGGCAGTGGCTTCGACGCAACCTCACGGGTGGCAAAGCCCAGATGCTGCAGATCTTTCGCCAGGATCGCGCGGTAACGATCAATACCCTCGAGGTTTCCTGTACCGGTATTGATTGCGACATGACTTGTTAGTTCCGCCAGTATCTGATCGCTGCGCGCGTCGATCCAGTCCAGTATTTTCTTCTCGCTCGAACTGAGCTCCACTTGCGTGGCAACGATATCGGCTGCGTTGGTCGCGCCGCCCAGCGACAGCAAACAAGCCGCTAAAAATACTAACAATCCCGACATGACCTTACCCATAGTAATCCACCTCATTACTCTTTCGTCGCAGGCGTCACGCCTGCCACATACAGTAGGCCTGCCATAATGGCCATGTTCTTGATGAAGTTCTGCATTTCATGCGCGCGCTGCAGTCCTTCCTCCATACCCCAGAAGTCGTGCATAAACAGGCTGATAAGCAAGGTGAGTCCCGCCAGAACAAAGGCCATAAGTTGGGCGCGCCAGCCTGCCGCCAGAGCGGCGCCGCAGCCAATTTGAAGGATAATCGTGAGTAGCAGCAACACAGGTACAAATGGTACTCCGTGGGCCTCCATGTACTCGCTCATATCAGCAAAGCCGGTGATCTTGCTTATGCCTGGCAGGATGAAGTACAAACCCAGTAGGCCACGTCCGACCAGAAGCATAGCGCGCTGCGCAATTGCGATGTTGTTTTTCATATCCTGATTACCTTTAGTCGTCTTCGAAAAGTTTCACTGTCGCGGCCCACAAATCATCCACCAGATCCCAGCCGGCAGAGTTGGTTTCTTCGTAGTGCCCGGATGGCCTCTCGATTTCCGCTCCCACCATCTGTCCGTAGTAGCAAACCGCCTGTACCGCCGGCCCATCGGCCCCAAGAGACTCGAAGTACTCCAGGTCATCAGTGACCTGCTGGCATGTCAAACCGCCAACCCATGTGGGGTCTTCGATCAGGCCCCGGTCGGCCAGGTCCTGGCAAGAGGCCCCTGGCAAAGCTGCAAGGGATAGTGCGTGGCACTGCAGCCGATATTCACTGGGGGGCACGAAGTAGCCGACCTCATCTGTGCCAAGACCAATGGTAAACGTCACGGTCTCATCGACGAGAGACAAGTAATATCCGGGAATGATGTAATCTTCACCAACCGAGTGCTCGTCCGGGTCGTTGTAGTATTTCTCTGGCGTCGCCGTATTGAAATCCTCCGGCAGACCAATCACCAGCTCTGAAGATACTTCTCCAGGCAGGAAGAGCATGCCCACATCGCCAAAATCGATATGGATAACGCGGGTCTTGAGTACATCTCCTTTGCTGATCTCATAGCCGAGAAGGGGGGTCAGCACGGGATCCTCAATATTCTCCTGCCCAGCATTAACACAGTTGTCATCTGTAAAAGGCTTTTCATCACAGTTGTACACTTCCATAGGCTTCCAGCCCAATTCTCCCTCGGCCATCAGGACGCGAAACCCCAGGTTGGTAACCCGGCTGTAAAACTCTTCTTTACGCACAGTAATTTCTTCTAGCTCCATGGGCTCTGCGCTTTCTAGTAGCGCATCAACCGCATTGGCAAGTTCGTTACCGGTGGATTCAGTTTTGGCAAACGATTGACACTCGTACTGATTGGCCTTGTTACACATAGCCAGGGGTATTGCGCCTTCAGGGACAGTCTTGCCGTCTCCTACAGGGTGCTCCTCATCGACCAGCCAGGTAGATGCATGGAGAGGTCCCGTGAGTACACCCAGCGCGCCATTGAAAAATGCCACTTCGCCTCCGTGCTTTGCCTTCAAGCGGACTTCAAGTACGCTCACATAGTCACCGGAGAAATACCTGTCCTCAGCGAAGCACTTATCTCCTTCCCAGCCCTTTACGGCACAGGCCTCTTCAAGGCCCGCTGCTTCTGCAGGCGGCTCCCAGCCCAGTGTTGCCTCGGGATGTGAGTTCCACTGCACCAGAATAGCGACTGAGTCTCCCGTCTCCTGCGAGTTAAATGCCATCACGTTGAGTCGATTGTCATACACTCGGGGGTCGCGTTGATCCGCCGATCCGTAGTCGTGTTCGCCCGTGGCAAGAACTGCATCAACAGGCTCAACTACTTCCACTGCCTCAAGCACCGCGTCGACAATTTGTTCCACTGCCATCTCATACCACTGGTCATTGGGGCCAAAAGCGGTCTCAGGGCCATGATGATTATGGGAGGAGGAAACCAAAATCTCTGCTTCAGCCCACTGCGCATCAAGGGCAGCTTTGGCTCTCTTTACGATCTCATCAACATCAGATTTTAGGTGCATGTAGGTATTACTGGTAATAAAAATCACCCGCTGGCCTTCACGCTCTAGTGCTACCGCAGTTGCTCGAATGTCATCATGCACCCAGGAGGCATCGGGCTCGCCATTGCCAACATCTATTTTGCCCTGATCCCATACGGGAATAAAAATGCCAGGGTCGTTGGGGTCAAGCTCCGCAGCGGCAGGCCAGCCCGGGGCGTCTTGTAGATAGTCGCGCCCACCACTCACAGTGGGCAGGATACTGCGACTTGCCGCTCCCACCTTGATCGCTATTTCGGGCGTAACCTCGACCTCTTCGCCCTTGTTATTATTGTTGTTGTCACTGCAGGCGAGTAGCCCAAGTGGTACAAGTACTAAAAATGCCAATTTTGATAATCGATTCACTTCAAAAGTCCTTTTTCGGCGCATTCAATAGTTACTCTGCAGAAACTGCACAGTACTGAGGGTTTTAAAAGATTAACACCTGAAAGCTTGGATGAGAACGACTGTAAGCGCCTGTCGCGCTTATGTGGGGGGCGGAAAGGTTACTGTCTATCGGGGTCTAGTGCCCTTTCAGGGTCTTAGACATCAAATAGTCCGTCCAGGCGATACCCATCGCCGACAGAATAAACACCACGTGGATAATCGTCTGCCACATAACTCCCTCCGTGGTGTAACCGGAGTCATCAGTACCCAGTGCACTGATTGCAATAAATGTCTTCAGGAGGTGTATCGAGCTGATACCGATGATAGCCATCGCAAGTTTTACTTTCAGTACGGTGGCATTTACGTGACTGAGCCATTCGGGTTGGTCGGGGTGTCCCTGAAGCCTCAGTCTGGATACAAACGTCTCGTAGCCACCCACAATTACCATTACCAATAGGTTGGAGATCATCACCACATCGATCAACCCCAGCACCGCCAGCATGATCAGCTGCTCGCTCAAAGATGTGGCCCCGCTGATCAGGTGGATCAGTTCTTTCATAAAGAGGATGACGTATACCCCCTGGGCGATAATCAGTCCCAGATACAGCGGGAGCTGCAGCCAGCGTGAACTGAAGATAAGGGTGGAGAGGGGCGTCATTTTTGCGGGGGTGTCGCTGCTCATAATTTGCTGCTTGTGTTTCGGGTTGCTGTTTTGCGGCATTGTACCCGAAACTGAACCTCTGCCAAAACCGTTTGAACTATTCACGGATTACCAAGGTAGATATCCTCTCAATACCCGTTTACTATTTCTTATACTTTTAGGTGCATCAGGTTCTCAATTGGCCGGTCGCTTTTGAAGGCTTTGTATAAGTAATCATTTCAGGGACAGAGAAAATGCCAAAGGCAAGTGAAATTAAAAAGAACACCGCTATCGAATATAACGGCAATACCTACATTGTGAAGGATATTGAGCGTTCCGTCCCCCAGGGGCGTGCCGGCGGTAGCCTATACCGTATGCGTATGTACGACGTAGTCACCAATAACAAAATTGACGAGACCTTTAAGGACTCTGACATGCTTAATCTGGGTGACCTGTTTCGTCGGGCAGTTATGTTTTCCTATATCGATGGGGATGAGTATGTCTTTATGGACAATGAAAACTACACGCCCTATAACCTGAACAAAGAGTCTATCGAGGATGAGGTTCTTTTCTTCAACGAGACAACAGAGGGGATACATGTCGTTATTGTTAACGATTCCCCTGTAGGGCTTGATTTACCCAATAATGTAGAGCTCCAGATTACGGAGACCGATCCATCTGTCAAAGGTGCCTCTGCAACATCGAGGACCAAGCCAGCATTGTTATCCACCGGCCTGACTGTGCAGGTACCTGAGTATATTGCTACCGGCGATACGATTAAAGTGAGTATAGAAGAGCGTAAATTTATGGGTCGAGCGGATTCTAAATAGCGCCACCAATAGTCACCAGATGTCATCGGGAAAGAGAATTAGGCTGCAAGAATGAAATCAGAGATTATTATTGCCCTTGTAGTTGTGGTAACAATTGCCGGGCATATTGCTCTGTATCGTTGGGTGAAATTCAAGATCCACGAGGGTGTGATTCTAAAGTTTCTTCGTGATGCCAAGGCGGATGGAGCTTCTGCGTCCTTTCAGGCTCATGACATAGCCGCGCACACAGAAATTTCCTCAGAACGCGTTGTGGTGGTATGCGGTAAGAGCGCAGATATAAACTCCGACCCGGAAGTTGAGAGCGGCTGGCGTGCTAGCTGAATTAGAGGTAGGTCACGGTCAGCTCCAAGTCTCCACTCTATGAAGCGGGTGGTCTACAAACCCCTGGGTCTGTTCTTTCTGGCGCTGGCCATCTTGGGCGTGCTGTTGCCGGGGCTTCCCACCACGCCATTTTTGATATTAGCGGCCTGGTTTTTTGCCCGCTCTTCTGAAAAGTGGCATAGACGCCTGCTGGGCAGCCAGTTGTTTGGTCCCCTGTTGCAGAACTGGGAGCAGCGGCGCTGCATTTCCCTGCGTATTAAGGTCGTGGCCCTCATGTCCATGCTGCTGGCAGGCGGGGCGTCAGTGACTTTTGTTATGCAGGATCCAGTGCTTCGATTGGCCACTGTGGGCTTTATGACACTGGGTTGCGTCACGGTAATGTCGATTAGAACCTGCCGGGCCTGCAGCCAGGGGTGAAGCCTCTCGCCGAGGCGTCAGGGAGTTCCCGAGAATCGCTCTACACAGTAAATAGCAGAGAGTTCAAATTCCCAATTTTGCGATTTTAACGCTTAGTCCCCTTTAAATTCAGGCACGCGCTTCTGCAGAAAAGCTTGCGCGCCTTCTTTTGCATCTGAGGTTCCCAGCGCCAGTAAAAACTGGTCGGCATCCATGAAGCTTGTGGCGTTGTTGAGTGCATTGGCACTGTTGTTGATGCCCTGTTTGATCATGCGCACAGAAATTGGAGGCATGGCCGCTACTTTGTTTGCTAGCTCTCGGGCTTTATCTAGCGCGCCTTTTGGGGGGGTGAGGTGATCTACCAGACCCCATTGTGCGGCCTTTGTTGCTTTCACCGGTTCCGCTATGATCAACAGTTCTTTGGTTTTGGCCGGTCCAATCAAATTGATGAAGCGGGGCACGCTCTGCCAACTCATGTTCATGCCGAGTTTGAGTTCGGGCACATAGAGCGACGCATCCTCGGCAGCAACCCGCCAGTCACAAGCGCTGACAAGTGCCATGCCACCGCCGATACACCAGCCTTCTATAGCGGCGATGGTCACAGGTTCCAAAGCCTCCCAGGCAGCGCACATTTTCGGTCCGGTTTGTACAAGCTTGCGTTTTTCTGCAGTGCTTTTGCTGGCGAGCGCTGCTTCCTCAGGGTCCCTTAAATCCATGCCAGCACTGAATATTTGCGCCTGGCCGGTAAGGATTATCGCGCTGAGCTCACAGTCGTCCTGTAGCTGTGTCGCCAATTCCGTTAGCTCTCGCATCATTGCATAGCTCAGGCAATTTACCTTGCTCCCCGAGTCGAATCGCACCGTGAGCACCCGGTCCTCCCGGCTGACATCCAGGTAAGTCCAGTCTTTATCCATTTTGCTGCGCCTCGATGAGTGTGTGGCTGTGTATCATAAAGCAAGTAGAGGAGGAATATTATCTTGTTCCCGGCGCAGAGTTTTCTCGGACGAGCAGTGACAGTGAATGGCTTCTTTGATCAAGGCGAAAATAGGGTGGAGCCAGTGGGTGAGAATCCCTTTGCTCCTAAAGTGTTACCCATGTCCTCGGCGGCCGGCGTACCGGAATGAAGTGTTACCTATGTGACTGGTAAGCACCTAAGAAAAATGGTGGGCCCAGAAGGACTCGAACCTTCGACCTGCCGATTATGAGTCGGATGCTCTAACCAACTGAGCTATGGGCCCTTGGGGTAGGGAGGCGGCATTATATATAAGTGTGGCGCGCTCTGGTAGTCGTGCTAGCGAGTTTCCCGCAGTCTCCCGCGAAATTTGCTGCGGGCGAGTTCCTGCATGTCTTCCACGGTGTCGCTCTCGTCCATAATCTCACGCCCTAATAGGGTTTCCACCGCGTCCTCCAGGGTGACGATGCCGGCGGTTTGGCCATATTCGTCTTCCACCAAAAACATGTGTTCTCGACGCTTTATAAACTGATCTAGCAGTCTCAGGACGGGCAGCTCGCCGGATACGCGATGGATTGGCGACACGAGTTCCGGTAGGGCTTTCTTGTCACTGCCATCGCGTTCCACCTCGTAGAGTTGGGGTCTTAAAACCAGGCCGAGAATTGTGTCCAGGTTGTCATCGAATACAGGTATGCGGGTGAAGGGCACGTCGCTCAGGGCGGCGAGGGCCTGTTCCACTGACAGAGAGGCCTCTAGCGCGCAGACCACTGTTCGCGGCGTAAGGATTTCTTTGGTGCTAGTGTGGCGCAACTGCAATATGTTCTCCAACAGCTCGCTTTCCTGGGGACCCAGTGCGCCATGTCGGGCGCCAAGCCTGGCCATTGCTGCAAGCTCTTCGCGACTAATGGCGCTGGAGTGAGGGCCTTGGGAAAACAAGTTGGTAAGCTTCGCCGACAGCCACACAAGTGGATAGAGGAGCTTGATTAGCCAGCGGATAACGTGGGCCGAGGGCAGGGCTAATTGCTTCCAGTATCGCGCCCCCAGTGTCTTGGGAATAATTTCGGAAAAATACAGAATGGCCAGAGTCAGCAGAAACGCGACCAGGGTTTCCCATTGGGCTCCGAACACTCTGACAGCCTGTGCACCTACCCCTGCTGCGCCCATGGTGTGGGCAAACGTGTTGAGTATCAGGATGCTGGAAATCGACTGGTCCAGATTGTCTTTAGTGTCCTGCAATGGCTGTGTGCGTTTTGGCCGCTCGGCCAGTTGGCTTGCGATGTAAGCGGGCGTGACGGAGAGAAGAACAGCTTCAAGTATGGAGCAGAGGAAAGAGACACCAATTGCGATAAGCAGGTAGGTGATTAGAAGTGTCATACAGGTTTATGGCTCTTGCTGTGTCAGAGGTTCACAGTATAGAGGATAACTCACTGAGCCCCCAACCTGGCTAGAAAGCAAAAAAGAACAAGCGAAATTGCGAAAAAAGGTGCGCAGGAGTGTGCACACCTGTGGCCAGGAGCTCTATTCGTCCAGGAAGCTTCGCAAAAAGTCGGAACGAGTTGGATGGCGCAGTTTACGCAGTGCCTTGGCTTCAATCTGACGGATACGCTCACGGGTAACGTCAAACTGCTTGCCCACTTCTTCCAGCGTATGGTCGGTGTTCATGTCGATACCGAAACGCATGCGTAGCACTTTGGCTTCACGGGCTGTAAGCCCACCAAGCACATCTTTGGTGGCTTCTTGCAGGCCCTGGCCGGTTGCTGCATCCACAGGGGAGTGAATGTGCGCGTCTTCAATGAAGTCGCCCAGATGGGAGTCTTCGTCGTCGCCGATTGGGGTTTCCATAGAGATAGGTTCTTTGGCGATTTTAAGCACCTTGCGAACTTTCTCTTCTGTCATGTCCATGCGCTCGCCCAGCTCTTCTGGCGTGGGCTCGCGGCCCATTTCCTGCAGCATTTGGCGAGAAATACGGTTCAGTTTGTTGATGGTTTCAATCATGTGAACCGGAATACGGATGGTGCGCGCCTGGTCGGCGATGGATCGCGTGATGGCCTGACGAATCCACCAGGTCGCATAGGTGGAGAATTTGTATCCGCGACGATATTCGAACTTGTCCACGGCTTTCATCAGGCCAATGTTACCTTCCTGAATGAGGTCGAGAAACTGCAGGCCGCGGTTGGTGTACTTTTTGGCGATGGAAATTACCAGACGCAGGTTGGCTTCAACCATTTCTTTCTTGGCGCGTCGGGCTCTGGCCTCACCCATAGACATGCGGCGGTTAATTTCTTTAATTTCGCTGATTGCCAGCCCACTTTTTGTCTGGACCTGCAGAATACGGCGTTGCAGACGCATGATGTTTTCTTTCTCGACGGCCAGCTTTACAGCGTAATCTTTTTTACCTTTGCTGCTGCGCGAGACCCACTTCATGTCGGCTTCGGAGCCCAGGAAGGACGTGATGAATTCTTTGCGTGGCATGCCGCACTGCCTGATGGCTATGCGCATAATCTCGCGTTCCTGGTTTCGAATTACAGTGAGAGCGCTGCGAGCGGCCTTTGAAATGGGGTCAAAAATACGCGGCGTAAATTTGAAGAATTTGAAAATTTCGCCGAGCTTTGCCAGTTCTTTGATTGCGGCTTTACTGTCGCGGCCTTCGGCGGCGATGACTTTCTCGGTTTTGTTGTGTTGACGCTTCAATGCGGTGAAGCGTTTTTTCGCTTCAACCGGATCCGGGCCAGTGTCAGTTTCTTCTTCCTCTTCATCAGAGGCCTCTGCGCGCTCTCGAGCTGCTGCTACTTCGGCTGCTGAGGGTACGTGTTCAGTGGGGTTGAGGTAACCAACCATAATGTCGGTTAGCTTTTTCTCTTCTTTGGCCACAAGGTCATACTCGGCGAGCACGTGGTCGACTGTGCCGGGGTAGCTGGCAAGAGCCGCCTGCAATTCGCGTATGCCTTCTTCTATTCGTTTGGCGATAACAATTTCGCCTTCACGGGTGAGTAGCTCAACGGTACCCATTTCGCGCATGTACATGCGAACAGGGTCGGTGGTGCGGCCGGCTTCGGTTTCTACTGCTGCCAATGCAGCGGCGGCTTCGGCGGCGGCGATGTCATCGGCAGAGCTGTCACCCTCGGCCATCAGCAGGTCTTCGGCATCGGGTGCGGCTTCGAAAACCTTAATGCCCATGTCGTTGATCATCTGGATGATGTCTTCAACCTGGTCGGGATCGGAGATATCCCTGGGCAAATGGTCATTTACATCGGCATAGGTAAGATAACCCTGCTCTTTACCTCTGGCGATGAGGGTTTTGAGGCGAGACTCTTGTTGCACAGCATCAGACATTAAACGGGCACCTTTACGTGGGCGGGCGTATAAAAAACAGCCGGCGATTATAACTGAAATATCATCGGCTAAACACCCGCCAGGGCAGGAATTTCGGGCTTATTTGCGCTTATTTTTCTGCGCATCGCGCTGTTGTTTACGCTGAAGCAGTTCGCGCAGGCTCTGCTTCTCCAATTCGCTCACTTCAGCGTAGTTGGTGAGCTTTAGTTTGTCGACCTGAGCGCTCAGCCTGGAGTGCTGGGGCAATTGCGACAGCATCTCAATGGTATCCACGAACTGCTGCTCAATTCCCTCAGTGGGAATAAGTCGCTCTTGTCCGGCCAGGCGGCTCAGTAGATCGCCTTCAGGGGTGTCATACCAGTGTCCCAGCAGCATAGCAGTGTTGGATTCGGGGCGTCGGCGCAGCAGTTCCAATAGTTCCCGCAACAGGCCGATATCCTCCCCTTCAAGTTCGCGCAGCTTCTCGGGGTCGCTTAATTGTGCCACGGTGGGCTGGTGCAGCAACAGTGCAATGGCGCCCTGGGCGATGCTGGAATAGGGGGTGTTGGAGGACGATATTGCCTGGCGCTGCTTGGGTGCCGCGACTTGGCCGTCTTCGGGTTCGGGGTAATCTGGCGGCGGTTCTGTGGGCTCGGTCGATTTTGGCACCGGAGGAGCTTCCAGTTTCATCAGGGTTTCTGTGGTGAGTCCGGTGCGCTCAGCTAGCGCTTGGAACATAAGTTGGCGGTAAATACCCTCTGGCAGGGTGCGCAAATAGGGCAGCGCTTTTTTACTGAGGCGTGCGCGACCGTCCATGCTGCCTATATCGATGCCCTCTGCCAGCGAATCAAACAGGAAGGTTTCCAGCGGTGTTGCATTGTCCAGCAGCATTTCGAATTGTTCTGCCCCGCCCGTTCGCACAGCGCTATCCGGGTCTTCGCCCTCGGGCAGAAAAAGAAAGCGCGCCTGACGCCCATCTTCCATGCATGGCAGCGCGTTTTCCATGGCCCGAAAGGCCGCCTTGCGCCCGGCCTCATCGCCGTCAAAGCAAAACACTATTTCCGGGCAGAGTCGGTAAATGCGCTGCAGGTGCGTGGCGCTGGTGGCGGTGCCCAAAGTGGCGCTGGCATTGGTGATACCGTGCTGAGCCAGGGCAATCACGTCCATATAGCCCTCGACAACTAAAACGCGCTCTAGTTTGCGGTTGGCTTGTTTGGCTTGATACAGGCCATACAGTTCGCGGCCTTTGAAGAAAATACCGGTTTCGGGCGAATTCAGATATTTCGGTTTGTCATCGCCCAGCACCCGGCCGCCGAATGCGATGACCCTGCCGCGCTGGTCGCGTATGGGAAACACTACACGGTCTCGAAAACGGTCATAGATTCTGCCTGAATCGTTTTCTACCAACATGCCTGCCTTCATTAGCAGGTCGCGTTTGTCGTCGGTGTCACCCAGCGCTTTTATCAGGTTGTCCCACCCTGGAGGTGCGAAACCCAGGTCAAAGTCTTTCGCGATGACACCTGTGAGGCCGCGTTCTTTTAAATATTTTATGGCCCGCTTGGCCTCGGGATGTTTACGCAATTCCCGTTTGTAGTAATTGGCTACTTCTTCCATGACCGCATATAGCTGGCGATTGCTCTGCTCTTCGGCGCTGGACCCGGGTCCGGTGGCGGGGCGTGACTCTTCTCGTGGCACGGTCATGCCCACGCTTCCCGCGAGGCTCTCAACCGCCTGCGGAAACCCCAGGTTTTCGTAGTCCATGACAAAGCCCAGGGCATTGCCACCGGCGCCGCAGCCAAAGCAGTAGTAAAATTGCTTTTCGGGGTTAACGCTGAAAGAGGGTGTTTTTTCGTCGTGAAATGGGCAGCGAGCGGAGTAGTTTTTGCCCGTTTTCTTTAGTTTGACGCGTCGATCTACAACCTCGACGATGTCGAGACGGTCGAGTAAGTCATCCAGAAATGTTTGGGGAATTAATCCTGCCATAGGAGGAGGATATTAGCCGACTAGACGGGATTTCACCATCTGGCTAACGGCACCGATGTCGGCGCGACCCTGTAGTTGGGGTTTGAGCTGGCCCATAACCGGGCCCATGGCTTGCATGCCGCTGGCATCGCTAGCCGCGATGGCAGCATCAACCATTTCGATAAGTTCTTCTTCGCTCAATTGAGTCGGTAGAAATTCCTGGATAAAACCGATTTCGAGGTTTTCCTGGGCGGCCAGTTCTTCACGGCCTGCATCGGTGAATTGGGTGGCAGAATCACGACGCTGCTTGAGCATTTTGTCGAGCACAACAATGGCGCGATCGTCTTCAATCTCGATGCGCTCGTCGACTTCAATGCGTTTGAACTCGGCCAGAATAAGCCGGATGGTACCGAGGCGTTCCTTCTCTTTCGCCCGCATGGCCGCCTTCATGGCAGCCTTGATGGTGTCTCTAAGAGAGGTGTCGCTCATGGGGAAGGTCGGGTACTAAAGGCTTAGTACAGACGAACGCGCTTGCGGTTTTCTCGGGACAGCTTCTTCAGGTGACGCTTAACTGCTGCAGCAGAGGCGCGCTTGCGAACTGTGGTGGGCTTCTCGTAGTGCTCGCGCTTGCGAACTTCAGCGAGTACGCCTGCTTTCTCGCATGAACGCTTGAAGCGACGCAGTGCGATGTCGAATGGCTCGTTTTCTTTTAACCTGATTGCTGGCATTAATCTCTTACCTTTTTCGTTTACGTAATAATCTGTTTGAGGTGATGAATTTTCGCGTTACTGCCACACACAGTTATCCATTACCTGAAAGGGCGCGCATTCTATACTTATCGGGGGGGATTTGCAAAGCGTTTGGGTTGGGGAATATGACTGTTTATGGGTGGCGGTGGGCGGTGGGGGTGATTGGCTCCGCAGCTTCGGTCCCGGTGATACCTTGCTCAGTTCATACGGCAGGCCTTTGCAAGGTATCACCGGGACCGAAGCTGCTAGCTCTGTAGTATTCCAAAGCATTCAATTTGGCTGATTTGGACTTGCTGCCGGAAGGCCAATTTGAGTTCGCCAACCACCGAGAATAGCTATTCGTATTCCCCATAAATAGCTACACGGAGCGGGGGGAGGCACTAAAGGGCGTGCAGTTCCAACCGATAGTGCCTCCCCCCGCTCCGTGTAGCGAGATAAGAGCCCCATCTGGGGTGTAGCCCTATAGGCTAGAAAACGGTAATTCGTTGTATCCATGCCGCCACTCGGTGAATCTCGCCAGAACAATTCTAGACCTAACCCCAGCTTGCCACTATCATGCGCGTCTACGCGAAGATAGCTGAGGCTGAACCTAAAAATGCTGATACTGGGCCTGGAAACGTCCTGCGACGAGACTGGTGTGGCGCTGTATGACACGCGCCGCGGTCTGTTGGCGCACGCCTTGTTCAGTCAGGTAGACATACACGTGGAATACGGCGGAGTAGTGCCGGAACTGGCATCGAGAGACCACGTGCGAAAAGCCCTGCCTTTAATAGAACAAGTGATGGCCGAGGCGGGCTGCGAAGCCTTGAATATAGACGGCATAGCCTACACCGCAGGTCCCGGTTTGGTGGGTGCGCTAATGGTGGGTGCCACACTCGCGCGGGCATTGGCCTGGGGTTGGGGAGTTCCGGTTTTGGGTGTGCACCACATGGAGGGGCATTTGCTGGCTCCCATGTTGGAAGAGACTCATCCTGAGTTTCCCTTCGTGGCGCTGTTGGTATCCGGCGGTCACACCCAGTTGGTTAGAGTTGATGGCATCGGTGAATACAAATTGCTGGGCGAGTCCTTGGATGACGCGGCGGGCGAGGCCTTCGATAAAGCGGCCAAGATGATGGGGATGCCGTATCCGGGCGGTCCTCATATTGGTCGCATAGCTGAAAAAGGTGACCCGGACCGGTTTGATTTTCCGCGGCCTATGGTTAATCGTCCCGGGTTGGATTTCAGCTTTAGCGGCCTCAAAACCTATACTTTGAACACGGTAGCGAAGTGTCGGGAGGCCAATGCATCCGGTGAGCTCACGGAGCAGGACCGGTGTGATATTGCCCGTGCTTTTGAGGATGCTGTGGTGGCAACGCTGGTTATTAAGTGTAAGCGCGCCCTTAAGCAGGAACAGCTGAAAACCCTTGTGATGGCAGGGGGAGTGAGTGCCAACTTACGTCTTAGGGCCCAGCTAGAAGAGTCTCTGGCGAAAGAGCGAGCTGAGGTGTTCTATCCAGCGCCAATGTTTTGTACCGATAATGGCGCCATGATTGCCTATGCGGGGGCCCAGCGTCTTGCCGCGGGGCAAGTTGACAGCGGTGACACCAAAGTCAGGCCGCGTTGGCCCATGGAGGAGTTGCCACCTTTGGGAAGTACAGCGCCACCAGTTGGCTCTTTATTTTCGAGTTCCGAAGCAGGGAAATCGATCCCGTGAGTAATTCTGTAGACCTCGTTTTCATTCGTGAGCTTCAAGTCAATACCATCATTGGCGTATACGACTGGGAGCGAGAAGTACGTCAAGTAGTGGTGCTGGATCTGGAAATGGCCGCGGATAACAAGCGCGCTGCGGCCTCGGATGATATTGCCGATGCGCTGAACTACGCAGCCGTATCCACCCGATTGATGGAATTCATCGAAAACAGCCAGTTTCAGTTGATTGAGACCATGGCTGAGCAGGTGGCAGCGATCGTTTTGAGTGAATTCAAGGTACCCTGGTTGCGACTACGTTTGTGCAAACCGGGTGCAGTCGCACAGGCTAAAGACGTAGGCATTTTAATTGAGCGGGGAGAGCGGCCCTAATGGCGCTAGTGTTTCTCGGTATTGGCAGCAATATTGAGCGGGAACGGTATATCGTAGCGGGCCTGGATGCCATGGCGCGTTTGTTTGGCGATTTCAGTCATTCTTCGGTCTATGATGGCGCTGCAGTGGGCTTTGAGGGGCAGCCTTTCTTAAATCTGGTGGTGTGCGTTGAAACCGGGTTGGAGCTGGCTGAACTGGCCAAGGCACTGCGCGCAATAGAGCTGGAGCACGGTCGTGCTGTTAACGCCACCCGTTACAGTGCCAGACAGTTGGATATAGATATTCTTACGTATGACGACAGGGTAGGAACAGAGGCTGGCGTGCAGCTTCCCAGAGCAGAAATTCTCTATAATGCCTTTGTATTACAACCACTTGCAGAAATGGCTCCAGATACAGTTCATCCCGTGGCTGGTAAATCTTACGGTCAGCTGTGGCGAGAGTATGATCAGTCGTCACAGCAGTTGCAGCGCGTGGAATTTGAGTGGCGGGGCAGGCGTTTTTAGCGCTAAACAGCTGACCTGACCTGTGCTTGCCAGGCACTGCTGACCTTTAGCTTTTCAATGCGCCCAACTGTTTTACCCGCTCTGCGTGCAGGGCCTCTCCCACTGCCTTGCCCTTCAACCCCTGCGCAGCGAATTGCGCGGCAGACACGTTCTGCACAATGGCGAGGGCCTTGCGCAGGGAATCCGTTTGCGGGTAATCGCGATTTTCCAGGCCGGTGCGGCCACGGCTGTCGGCTTCGCAGGCTAATAAGAACTCTTCAAATCGATCAGGTCGGCGCAGGGCATCGGTAGCGCTGAATAATTTCATCAGTGTTTTGGATTTAAGCTCCAGTGCCCGGTGGCAATGCGTGTGGAATTCGCAGACCAATAGCGACAAGGCACGATGTTGGTTTGGCACGGCCAAGCGCTTGCATACTGCCTCTACTAACTTCAGGCCTCGCACCTCATGGGCGATGTGACGTGGCCACTCTTTGCTGGGGGTGGTTCCTTTGCCCAAATCATGTAGAAGTGCGGCAAAGCGAACACTTGTCGACGGGCTTAGAAGGGCAGCTTGCTGTAACACCAGCATTGTGTGTACGCCGGTATCAATTTCCGGGTGGTGTTCGGCATTTTGGGGTACACCAAACAGGGCTTCTATTTCCGGTAGCAACGCACGTAGCCCACCACAGCTGCGCAGTACTTCGAAGAAAACCGCTGGGCTGCGTTCGCCCAGTGCTCTGTCCATTTCTACCCACACGCGTTCGACAGATAGGTGTTGAAGCTCCCCGGAGCTGACGAGTTTGCTCATCAGCGCCATAGTTTCAGGGGCCACAGTAAAACCCAGATGGGCATAGCGCGCAGCAAAGCGGGCGGTGCGCAGTACACGAAGCGGGTCTTCTACGAAAGCATCTGACACATGGCGTAGCAGCTTTGCTTCAATATCGGCGCGTCCGCCATAGGGGTCTATGAATTCACCGTTTGAGCTCTTGGCGATCGCATTCACAGTGAGGTCGCGACGCATCAAGTCTTCTTCGAGTGTCACAGTGGGGGCGGCATCGACTGCAAACCCGGAGTAACCGTGACCCTGTTTACGTTCAATGCGTGCGAGGGCGTACTCATCTTTGGTTTCGGGGTGTAAAAACACGGGAAAGTCTTTGCCTACCTGCTGGTAACCCTGTGAGAGCAAATCCTGTGGGTGCGCGCCTACCACCACCCAGTCGCGCTCCACCACGGGGTAATTTAAAAGCTCATCGCGAACTGCGCCGCCAACCAGGTAGGTTTCCATAGGCGGGAGTATACCTGCTTGGGAGGGGGAAAGTGGTAGTGGGTGCGCGAGATGCCGCCGCTTACTTGCAATCGCAGCTACGTAGCTGGCCTGTTTCCAGATTATATAGCGACATATATCCACCCCATACGCAGCCAGTATCCAGACCGATGGCATTGAGGCTGTTGGTGTGGCCCTGGATCGATGCCCAGTGTCCGAAAACGATACGGTCTTTCGCGGTTTTCCGTTTTGGGTGGCTGAACCAGGGTGAAACTGTTTTGGGGCCCTGTAGTGGGCGATTGGTGTTAGGTGTGGCGCCTTTACTCTCGAGGTCAAGCACGCCGTGTTTGTCGCAAAAGCGCATGCGAGTGAGGTAATTGGTAATGACGCGCAGACGCTCCATGCCGCGCAGGTCCTCAGACCACACAGCGGGTTCGTTGCCGTACATGTGCTTGAAAAAATCAACACACTGCGGGCTGTTTAAAACCTGGTGAACTTCATTGCCATAACGCAGCGCGTCTTTCAGTGACCACTGCGGAGGAATGCCGGCATGTACCAGTGTGTGGTCGTGCTCATGGTGAATCAGGGGTTGCTTTACTAGCCACTTGAGCAGCTTATCTCTGTCGGGGGCCTTGAGGATTTTATCCAGTGTGTCGGAGCGACTTGGTGTGCGTACCCCGGCTGCTACGGCCAACAGGTGCAGGTCATGGTTTCCCAGCACCATTACCAGGCTCTTGCGCATTCTATATAGAAAGCGCAATGTTTTCAGACACTTGGGTCCGCGATTAACGATATCTCCCGCCGACCAGAGCACGTCTTTTTCTGGATTGAAATCCACTTCTTTCAACAGGCACTTCAGGGGTTTAAGGCAGCCTTGAATGTCACCGACGACATAGGTGCTCACAGTTTGGTGCTTTCGGCCAGAGCGGTGACTGCATTTGCCATAGCAACAAATTGGCCTAACTCCAGTGTCTCAGAGCGTGCGCCGGGATCGATACCTAAATCTTCCAGGGCTGTATCGTTGAGAAATCCCTTTACATTATTGCGCAGAGTTTTGCGTCGTTGAGCAAAGCTGGCCTGTACTACTCGCCGTAGTACTGCCTCGTCGCAGGGGGGCCAGGGAGATTCTGCCCTGGGCTTCAGTCGCACAATGGCTGACTGCACCTTGGGGGGTGGTGAAAACGCGCTGGGAGGCACGTCAAACAGCGACTCAACCTCGCAGTGGTATTGGGTCATAATGCCCAGACGCCCCCAGTTTTTACCACCGGGAGAGGCTGCCATGCGGTTCACCACTTCGAGTTGCAGCATAAAGTGCATATCAAGGATTAACGGGGCACTTTCGAGCAACTTGAAAATGAGAGGCGTCGATATGTTGTAGGGCAGATTGCCGACAACTCTGAGTGAGCCAGGGCCGCTGGATAATTGGGCATAGTCAAATTTCAGGGCATCGGCGCTGTGCAGATTAAAGCGTGGAGATGAAGCATAGGCCGCGAGCAAGAAGGGTACGAGGTCGCGGTCGAGTTCAATCACGTCCAGTTGGGCGCCGCTTGCCACCAGTGAACCAGTGAGCGCACCCTGGCCCGGGCCAATCTCGATAATGTGGTCGGATTGTTGTGGGTAGATGGCACTGACAATACGATTGATGATGCCGTCATCGCAAAGAAAATTTTGGCCGAAGCGTTTGCGGGCGCGGTGTTTGTGGGGTTGTGTGGACATGGGCTAGCTTTGGGCCTCTACATACATCTTGCTGATGGTCCTTCGCAGCAAGGTTCTAGCTGACCGGACGCCTTTTGAGTAGCCGACAATAATGAGCTTTGTTTCGGATGACATCAGGATGTTTTCGACTAATGGAAAGACTATACGCAAAAAAAGAATAGACGGTAATTACTTTTTATAAAGCGGGTGTCTGGTCGACGTTAGCATCTTCTCGTGAAGAAGCGTTCGTGCCTTAGTTTTGGTCTTCCGATAGCGAATCCAGCGCTTCCAGAATTTCATTCCAGGACGTGGCAACGGGCTCCAGTATAACCCTGCTGCCCTCGCGATAAACCTTTACCTCATCACCGGGGATAAAAAATGCCTCGGGTAGGCGAAGTGATTGTGTGTTCCCCAGTTGACGTAATTTTATTGTTTCCACGGTGTCCACCTCCGGCTTTAATTTGTGGTTAAGATAACGTGCAGCGCAGAGAAACAATATCTGAGTTCGAGGCGGTTTGGCACATCAAAAGCGACCATATTTTGATGCTAGCGGCAGATTATTTGTTACCATCGCACAATGCAGTAAACAGGGTAGAAAAATCTATGAGCAATACGGTGTTGGTGACGGGCGGTGCAGGCTATATCGGTTCGCATACGTTTATCGCTTTAGTGGAGGCCGGGTTTGCCCCTGTTATTTTCGACAACCTGTGCAATAGCAAGCGGGAGGTCTTATCTCGCCTAGAAACTATTACGGGTGTTCAGCCAGTGTTTGTGCAGGGCGACATTCGCGAGCCTGCAGATCTGGATGCTGTTTTTTCCGATCACGATATTTCCTCTGTGATCCATTTTGCTGGCCTTAAAGCCGTGGGTGAGTCTGTTGAGCAGCCCCTGACCTACTATGACAACAATGTGCACGGCACACTGGAATTACTTGCTGCGATGGGCCGCGCAAGGGTAAAAAGCCTGGTGTTTTCCTCCTCGGCGACGGTGTATGGCGACCCCGCCAGCACGCCCATAGTGGAGGACTTTCCACGCTCGACCACCAATCCCTATGGCCATACTAAATTGGTTATCGAAGATATTCTTGCCAGTTTGCAGCATGCGGAGCCCGACTGGAACATCGCCTGCCTGCGCTATTTTAACCCTGTGGGTGCACATATCAGCGGCCTCATCGGTGAAGACCCGTCCGGTACGCCCAACAATCTTATGCCGTTTGTCGCCCAGGTTGCAGTTGGGCGCCGCGAGCGTCTCAGTGTGTTTGGTGGTGACTACCCTACCGTGGATGGCACCGGCGTGCGCGACTATATCCATGTGATGGATCTGGCTCTGGGTCATATCGCTGCGCTGAAATATCTCGATTCTGCGGGGGGCTTGATAAACGTCAATTTGGGCACGGGGTGTGGTGTGAGCGTTCTGGAAATGGTTAAAGCGTTTGAAAATGCCAGTGGCAAATCTGTTCCCTACCAAATTGTTGACCGCAGAGCGGGTGATATCGCCGAGTGCTGGGCAGACTCTGCTCTCGCTAGAGATAAGCTTGGATGGAGTGCTGCGCGTACATTGACTGAAATGTGTGTGGATGCATGGCGCTGGCAGTCGGGGAATCCTGAGGGGTACTAGTTTTAATTCAATTAATCGATGTGACCCCTATGCGCTATCAGTTCTGATTGGATTGGCGAATATGCAAAGTACCTAACACCCACTGGACTGTACAAACACTGCACTAGCAATTACCATTCCGGCTTCTTTTTACAGCCAGTATGCCTGTCACACATGCCATTTTCACAATATTTGAGCCTTATTAATGTCCAGGCGCGTATGGCTCTCAAGGCCGATGCGTCCAAAACTTACTTGGGTTATATATGGTGGGTGCTTGAGCCATTGCTATATGTGGGCGTATTTTACGTTGTATTTAATGTCATCCTCGATTCTCAAAGGTCTGACTTTCTGGCTTTTCTAATGTGTGGGAAACTGGCCTTTATCTGGTTTTCCAAAACAGTGACACAGGCTTCAAGCAGCATTGTAGCCAACCGTGGGCTCATCGGTAAAATTGATGTGCCGAAGTCGTTGTTCCCTATGGCGGTAGTGCAGGAGAGTCTGTATAAACAGACAGCTGTTTTTCTGTTGCTTTTTGTCGTTATGTTGGCGAATGGTTATGGTGTTTCATCTACCTGGCTGTGGTTGATACCCGTCATTTTTGTTAATTATTTAATGATTGTGTCCTGTTCCTTTGTAGGTGCTTGCCTGGTTTGTCTCGTACGAGACTTTAGTATGTTCATCTCCCTCGGTATGGTTTTTTTATTGTTTACATCCGGCATTTTTTGGGATGTAAGAGACCTTGGTGACGTACATAAAACAGAGATGGTGCTGGCCTATAACCCTATGGCTTTTCTATTGGATGCTTACAGGCAGGTGTTAATGAATCATACAGCGCCTGACCTGCTCCACTTGGGGTACATCGGCCTGAGCAGTCTCGCTTTGCTGGTTATTATGGTAAAAATTATGCGTAAGTATAGTCAATTTCTGGCGTTGAGAGCACTTACGCTATGACCGAGGAAGCACGCAGTGTGATGCTGGAGCTGGACGAGGTTTCGTTGAGCTACAACTCAAAAAAAACCAGCTTTGATCACGGTGTTCATCGGGTTCTGGACGAGGTTTCTCTTACGCTAAGACAGGGTGAAACTCTTGGGGTAATAGGTCGTAATGGCTGTGGAAAAACCTCAATACTACAGCTAATGGCTGGCATCATGGCCCCTACCAGCGGAACGGTTACACGGCGCAAGGGGACCTCGGCGGCGTTATTGAGCCTGGGCCTGGGTTTTCGGCCTGATCTTTCGGGCCGCGATAATGCGTTCTTGGGAGCTATGTTACAGGGCTCTAATCGCAGGCAGGCGAGGGAGTTTCTAGAGGATATCAAAGAATTCTCTGAGCTAGGCTATTCCTTCGAAGAGCCAGTGAAAACCTATTCTTCGGGTATGCGCTCCCGTCTGGGTTTTGCGACTGCGCTGGTTACGCACGTGGATATTTTGCTGATTGATGAAGTGCTAAGCGTTGGCGATGCCCAGTTCAGAAGTAAGGCTGAAAGCGCTATGAAACAGCGTATAGGAGGCGATCAGACAGTGGTCTTTGTGTCACACATGGGTACGCAAATGAAATCTCTGTGCGATAGGGCTATCTGGATTGATGATGGGAAAATAAAAAGCGAAGGCGAAACAGAGCTTGTTCTGGATACATATCTAAAGTCTGCGACAAAAGGGCAGAAAAAGCTGTAAACCTGAAATGGACCTATCTGAGTTGTGTCTGGACGAAGTGGTTACTCTTTCTGACCAGTTCGACTGCCACCTCTATAGCTTTGAGTAAGCTTCCTGCGTTCGTCTTCCCTGTGCCCGCCAGATCCAATGCTGTGCCATGGTCGACCGAAGTACGGATTATGGGCAGCCCCAGAGTAATGTTAACAGCCTCACCAAAGCCGCTGTACTTCAGAACCGGCAACCCCTGATCATGGTACATGGCCAGCACTGCATCGACCTCGTCCAAAACTTTGGGGTTGAATGCGGTGTCTGCGGGCAGGGGTCCCAGCAGATCCATGCCCTGAGCACGCAGCGAATCAAGCGCTGGGATAATCGTGTCGATTTCCTCCCGGCCCATGTGACCGCCTTCTCCAGCGTGGGGGTTTAGTCCCAGCACAGCGATACGTGGATTGGGTAGTCCGAATTTTCGGTGCAGGTCATTGTGCAGAATGTTCAGGGTTTGTTTTAGTACACCTTCAGTAATCGCATCCGGGACCTCACTCAATGGCAGGTGAGTGGTAACCAGCGCAACGCGCAATTCCCGCGTGGCCAGCATCATCACTACTTTGTCTGTGTTGGTGGCTTCGGCCAGAAATTCGGTGTGGCCCGAAAAAGGAAAACCGGCATCGTTGATGACGGATTTTTGTACGGGTGCGGTCACCATTGCTGCGAAATCGGGAGTTGATGGCAGCTCAGTGCTTGTTGTAGCACCTTGGCAACCGTCCACTGCCGCTTGCAATGTGGCTAATACATAGCCCGCGTTTTCAGGGTTAAGCTCGCCCGGTCTACTATGCGCGACGAGAGGTATCGGTTGTATTTTCAAGTGTCCCGCGCGATGTGCGGAGGCGGCTTGATGCAGGTCTACTTCTTCCAGTTGTACCGACAAGCCCAGGAGCTTAGCGCGTGCTTGCAACAACTGCGGATCCGCAATGGCCACTAGCTCGGCTGAAACAGGTAGATCGGCGGCAGCTAACGCCAGCAGTATATCCGGACCAATTCCCGCCGGTTCACCCGCGGTTATGGCGATGCGTGGAATCACCGCTGCGCTGTTCACGGCCAGGGCCGTTTACTTGATATCGACGAAGGCTTCATCGCGGATCTTGCGTAACCAGGCGTCCAGCTCTTCCTGGTATTTGCGGCTGTGCAGATACTCCCGCGCTTTGGCTCGAATGGCTAACTCGGTCATGTCCTGGTCACGTCTACCGGTTACTTCCAGGATATGCCAGCCGAACTGGCTGTGAATGGGGTCGCTAATCTCGCCAATTTTGGCACGGGCCATCGCCTCATCAAATTCAGGCACCATTTGCCCTTTCATGGTCCAGCCCAGATCTCCGCCCTCTTGGCCGGAACCGATGTCTTCGGAATACTCTTTTGCCAATTCGCCAAAGTCTTCGCCGGCTTCAATACGGCTTTTCAGGTCGATAACCAACTGCTCGGCCTGTGCGTCGGTGAGAATTTCGGAAGGTTTTACCAGAATATGGCGCACCTCTGTCTGCGAGACCATTTGTTCTCCACCGCGCAGGTCTGCCATGTACACAAGGTGAAAGCCGCTGTCGCTGCGAATGGGATCGGCGGCTTCACCTTTTTTCAGCGTGGGGGCTACCTCACTGAACAAAGAGGGTAAATCATCAGTTTTGCGCCAGCCCAGGTCGCCACCGCTAAACGTATATTTGCCATTGCTGGCGCTGATGACGCTGTCAAAAGGCTGCCCGGAGCGGATCTTTATGATCATTTCGTCCACATATTGCTGCGCCTCGGCAACCTCAGCTTCCGAGGCATCGGGGGTCAGGGGCAGTAGGGCGTGAACTATGCGATATTCTGGTTGAGTGAGTTTTTGTCCTTCTTCTGTTTGCAGGAAGTTATCGATTTCCTGGTCTGTGATTTGAATGCGTTGATTGACGTTACCGGACTGTACGCGCTGCAACAACATTTCGCGGCGAACGTCTGTGCGCACAGCATTGTAAGACTGGCCTTCTGCTTCCAATCGAGTCCTGAATTGTTCAAGGTTCATGCCGTTTTGTCCGGCCATGCGCCCCAATGCGGCATTGAGCTGGGCGTCGCTGATGCGCACACCGACTCGATCTGCCAGCTGCAATTGGATGTTCTCCAGAATTAAGCGATCCAGAGTTTCTCTTACCAGTTCGTCTTCCGGTGGCATTTCAATGCCGCGGGCCTTGAGGTTCTGGGTGACAGAGGCGAGCCTCTCACGCAGTTCGCTGGCCATGATGACGTCTTCATCCACTATGGCCACAACCTGGTCCAGTATCTCGGTGGCGCTATGGGTGGTAGGCGCAACAACGCTCAATGTCAGGCATGCCGCCACTACTAGTGCTTTAATACTCACGTTCTTCATAACCTCTAATCATTTCCTTTAGAATACCAGAAACACGGCTGCCATAGCCGCCCATGCCTTTGAGTACAAATTGGACTTGCGTAGACTTCTCCTTTTCCAGATTGGGGTTGGAATAGTCGGGAACTTCTCCGGCAACATTATCGAAATACTGTAGATGTAGGACTCGTACTGTCCAGCAGCAGTTGTCATATTCCAGGCCAAACATATCTTCTATGTCTGTTTTGGCCTCCAGGCTATAGCTGAAGCTGGCAAAGGCACTCCAGTTCGACCACACAGGCAGGTAAGTAGAGAAGTTTACTTGTTCGGTGTTGGACTGTATCGCCGAAAATGTGCCCATTGGGCGGCGGAATGTGTAGCCCGCGTTAAACAGAGCGCCGTTCTCTGTTTTCAAATTAGCCTGCAGGCTGCTGCTATTGGCACGGTTTTCGTAGGGGTCCCAGATCACATTGCCGCGGATGTCCAGAAAATCCCCGGGGCTGTAGTGGAGCTCGGCTGCCAGTTCTGAACGGGACGTGTCGAGTACTGCGTCTATGGGGCGCAGGCGCACCTTGCGATCTTTGAAGTAATAGATTTGGCCAATGCTGGCACTGCCGTATTCATGGCCGTCATCATCGCCAATAAATCGTGTGGTGAGTCCCGCTGCTGCCTGATTGGCGTCATCGAGGCGATCGCGGCCGCTAAAACGGGTTTCTCGAAACAGTTGATTGTAAGTGAATGTGAGTTCCGCACTATCAAAGTCTGGTTGGTTCAGCTGCTCGTCATATTCGCTATAGAGGTAGAACAACCGAGGTTCCAGGGTCTGCAAATAGCCATTGCCAGCAAAGCTGGTTGAGCGCTCAAAAAACAGGCCACCATCCACGCTCGCCAGGGCAGACGATGAGGAGGGGCTTTTGTCTTGCAGAGGAAGTGCTCCCTCCTCTAACTTATATTCCAGTGCGCGGTATTTAACTCGCGGAGTCAGATAACCTTGCTGCCATTGCATAGGGTATTCAACACCTGCCTCGGCATAATAGCGTTCGCCGGTAACCCGGCTCAGGTCGGTGTCAAAATTAGAGTACTGTGCAAACAGTAGCGGGTTGAAGCTGAATGGTTCGCTGCGGCCCCGGTATTGCAAGTTGAACTGGGGCAGTTTCTTGTAATCATCGTTGATGTCGTCTGCCAGTGTCTGGAACTGCTGTACTTCCATTTGCACCAACCAGTCGTCTCCCAGATAGTCGATGGCGCCTCGTTGCAGTAGGGCGGTTTGGCGCGTACTGTCCAGGCTCGAGCTGTTCAGGTCTTTGATGTAATTCACATCGCTGGCTTTGCTGTAGTCGACAGTGGAGCGCCAGCGCTGATTGATAAGGCCTTTGTGTTTTACGATGCCAATCCAGCGATCAGAGCTGCCAGCGTCGGGAAACTCGTCCTCATAGAGCTTGTCGGAATCCATGTAGGCGCCGCCAATAGCCCACTCTCCAATGGTATCCCCCAGATAACGTGTTTTCAGCTCATGGTTTAGGCCGCGCTCTTCAATAAAGCGCGGTGTGTAGAGAGCGTCGTAGTTGGGCGCGAGGTTGAGGTAAATGGGGGCAGAAATATCCAGCCCGCCTTTGCTGTCGTTACCGATATTGGGCCACAGTAAGCCCGACTTGCGCCGGTCATCCAGGGGGAAGCTCATCCAGGGCAAGTAGATGACGGGCACATCGCCAACCCTGAGTTTTGCTCCCCGAGCGACTCCCACACCCTCATCGGTGTCCAGCGTCATTTTGTCGGCGGTTATGGCCCAGTCTTTGTCATCGGGCGCGCAGTAACTGATTTCGCCTTGCTCAATGTGTATCAGGCCGTCTTTGTCGCGCACCAATGTGTCGGCCTGGCCGCGTAGGTGTTGCTCATGGAGTACGAATTGGCTGTCGTTGATGCTGGCTTCGTCATTCTGTGCAGAAAAATCTGCCCTCTCTCCGCGTAGAAGTACACCTGGCTCCCGGATAGTGATATTGCCAACAAGGGTCCCGGATTGGGCTTCGCGGTCGATGGTGGCCGTGTCGCCCTGAAGTATCCTGTAGCCTTGCTTCAGAACCACACCACCTGACAGAGTGATATTATTGCCCAGCATTTCTGTGCTTTGAGCAGTGCCGTGTATTTTCTGCTCTTCCGGGGGGATGCTTGTGTCTTCACCTGCCAACGGGTCGATATATCGACCTTCACATTGCTCACACTGGGCGTCGCGCAGTGTCTGGGGCACAGCTTCGATTGGAGACCAATCCAATTGGTTGCTATCCTGTGCATGCGAAGACAAGGGCAGCGCAAGACACAGCGGTAGAACCGTCATGCGTATTAAAATTCTGGCGGAATGAGCTGTCATTGAGTCGGGGGTTAAAGTGGCGTCAGAGAAGTTTGTGTTCGGAGCATGCATAGTAATGCATCCCTGCGTTTTTGTCCGTCAATATTTGAGTTGCGCTCTTCACTCGACAACATACAATCTACAGTAAAGGTATAAAACGTATATGGCTCAGCGCCCTGTTCCGCTAGATCTGCTCCCCTGGGCGATGGAGTCCCTGCCTCCTTCATCCGTCGGCGAGGCTATTTGTAACGATTTTAGCGTGGTTGCCGGTGATGCCAGTAATCGCAGGTATTTTCGTCTGGATACCGGCGCTGACAGTTATATTGTGGCGCAAGCTCCTCCTGCCACAGAGAAAAATGAAGCTTTTGTCGCGATGGGCGAGCTGCTGGCCAAGGCTCGTATAGCCGTGCCTCAGGTCCTCGCGGTTGACTACGTCAAAGGTTACCTGCTATTGCAGGACCTGGGCGATCGAACCCTGTTGCCGGAACTCAATGCCGACACCGTTGATGGCTATTACGGTCAGGCTTTTGAGTTGCTGCATAAAATGGCGACGGTAGATGTCGGAAGACTGGATTTTCCCCAATACGATGTGACGCTGCTTACTGAAGAGCTGGAACGTTTTCCTATTTGGTTTGCCCAGGCCCTGTTGGGCTTGTCGATAAGTGCGCAGGAGCAGGATTTGCTGCACAAGTTTGGCAAGTTTCTAATGGATTCGGCGTTGGAGCAACCGCGTGTCCTGGTGCATCGAGACTTTCACAGCCGCAATATGATGTTACTGGACCATGGAGAAATAGCGCTCATCGATTTCCAGGATGCTGTGCTGGGGCCTATTACCTATGATCTGGTGTCACTATTGCGAGACTGCTACGTTCGATGGCCCGTGGAACAGGTTGAGGCGTGGGCGCTCGCATACCGCGCGCAACTGGGTGCCCAGGGACATTGGGTGGGGGACGATGAAAGTCAGTTTGTGCGCTGGTTCGATTGGATGGGCCTGCAACGCCATATCAAAGTTCTGGGTACGTTTGCCCGCTTACACCTGCGTGACGGTAAGCCAGGCTATCTGGGCGATCTGCCTGTGGTTATCGCTTACGTCGAAGAAATACTGCAAAAATATGCACCACAGCAGCCTGTATTTGCGCAGTTCAAAGCCTGGTTTGAACTGCGAATATCGCCACGGGTTGCGCAGCAAACCTGGAGCGGAAAAACATGAAGGTTATGTTGCTGGCCGCCGGCGTTGGGGAGCGTATGCGGCCGCTCACCAATCACACGCCCAAGCCTTTATTAGAAGTTGGAGAGATGCCGCTCATCGAGCACCATATTCGCCGCCTGGCCGTTCTTGGACTTCATGAACTGGTAATAAACGTCTCTCATCTTGGCCAGCAAATAATGGATTACTGCGGTGACGGACAGCGCTGGGGCGTGTCTATTGCGTACTCGCAAGAGTCTGTACCGCTTGAAACAGCGGGAGGAATAATCAAGGCTTTGAAATTGTTAGGCGACAGCCCCTTTATGGTAGTTAACGGCGATGTCTGGACCGACTATCCCTTTGAGCATTTGACATATCGAGAGCTGGACGCTGACAAGAATGACGCTCATCTGGTATTTGTGGATAATCCAGCGCAGCACCCGTTGGGAGACTTTTCTATGGATGCAAGTGGGACTGTTAGTTTGAAAGAATCCAGTGCGATGGGATACACCTACGCCGGGGTCGGCCTGTACAGTCCACGCTTTTTTTCAGGAGAACCACAGGGAAAGCTGGCTTTGCGTCCTTTATTGGACAGGGCAATTCAAGCAGGCAGTGTCAGCGGGGAGTATTACCCGGGCGACTGGGTAGATGTAGGTACTCCGCAGCGTCTGAAAATACTGGATAAGAAGCTTACAAGTGCTGCCCTTGAATAGAAAGGTACCTGTAATGCCAGGATCGGGCACAAGCCGCAGCATTTTGCGCTAGAATAGCCCGCGCCAAACCCACAACCCTTTTCATCGGAGCCCCAAGCAATGCGCGACTTCCTTATAGCACCTTCCATACTCTCCGCCGACTTTGCCCGTTTGGGAGAAGAAGTCGACAACGTGCTGGCCGCCGGTGCCGATGTAGTGCATTTCGATGTGATGGATAATCATTATGTGCCCAACTTGACCATAGGCCCCATGGTCTGCAAAGCGTTGCGCGATCACGGTGTAACTGCTGACATTGACGTTCACCTTATGGTCAGTCCAGTGAATAGCATGATTGGCGATTTCGCCAGAGCTGGCGCCAGCTATATCACCTTCCATCCCGATGCTTCGACGCATGTTGACCGCTCACTGCAAATGATTCGCGAAGCGGGTTGTAAGTCGGGTTTGGTACTCAACCCGCACGTGGGCCTGGATACTCTTAAATACTTGATAGACAAAGTGGACATGATTTTATTGATGTCGGTTAATCCGGGCTTCGGTGGTCAATCGTTTATCCCTTCCACTTTGGATAAACTACGTGAAGCTCGCGAGCTCATCGACAATTCTGGTTACGACATCCGCCTCGAAGTTGACGGCGGTGTCACTGTGAATAATATCGCCGATATTGCCGCGGCGGGCGCTGATACCTTTGTGGCTGGTTCAGCTATTTTTAATGCCCCGGATTACGCAGAAGTTATCGCGAAAATGCGGGAGCAGTTAAGCACGGTGTAGCACTACTCAAAACCAAAAACCCATGTACAATACCAATTCCCACAACCTTGGAGAGAGCTGTGCAAACGGCAAAGCGTAAATCACTCGGCACCCCGTCGATGAGAGAGGTCACCTGCTGGCGATGGTAGCCACGGTTTCATCGCGCCTGCAAAGGCACACGCTAAACAAATCTTCCAGGAACAGATCATGAACTCGCAAGACTTTGCCGCCCTGGCACAACAGGGTTTTAACCGCATACCCGTCAGCACCGAAGTGCTGGCCGACCTGGACACGCCCCTGAGCGTGTACCGCAAGCTCGCCGAAGGCCCGTATTCCTACTTTTTTGAATCTGTGCAGGGGGGTGAGAAGTGGGGTCGATACTCAATCATCGGCCTACCCTGTCGCAGACTGCTAAAGATATTCGATCATCGCGCAGAGCAGTGGCTGGATGGAAAGCTTGTGGAGAGCGAAGAAGTTGCTGACCCGCTGGCCTACACCGAGGCATTTCAGGCCCGTTATCAGGCCGCGCCGCAACAAGACCTGCCTGTGTTCCACGGCGGGCTAGTGGGTTATTTTGGCTACGACACGGTGCGATATGTTGAGCCTCGCCTGCGCGCCAGTACACCGCCAGACCAGTTGGGAACGCCAGATATTCTGTTAATGGTGTCTGACGAAGTACTGGTGTTCGACAATCTCGCCGGCACCATCCGTCTTATAGTGAATGCCGACCCGGCTGAAGAAAATGCTTTTGAATCGGCCAAGTCCCGTTTGTCACAGCTCAGTGCGAGGCTTCCTGCTCCCGTACCCGTACTGCCCGACGTAGTGTTAGATCCTCCATCCGACCTGGCTCTTGAGACTCTGGCAGAATCTGATTTCACCCAGGACGAGTACGAGACAGCAGTGGAGCGGGTTAAGGAATACGTATTGGCAGGGGACGTCATGCAGGTAGTGCCCTCCCAGCGAATGGCGCTGCCTTTTAGCGCGCCGCCACTTAATCTGTATCGCGCACTGCGCAACCTCAACCCATCGCCTTACATGTTCTACCTTGATTTAGACGATTTTCATATTGTCGGTTCATCGCCGGAAATTCTAGCGCGGGTTGAACAGGGGGTTGTCACTGTGAGGCCTATCGCGGGCACGCGCCGTCGCGGCAGTAACGAGGCCGAAGACGAGGCCCTGGAAGCAGAACTGTTGGCCGACCCCAAAGAACTGGCCGAGCATCTGATGCTGATTGATCTGGGGCGTAACGATGTGGGGCGAATCGCCGAGATTGGTTCGGTGGAACTCACCGATAAAATGACGATTGAGCGTTACTCCCACGTGATGCACATAGTTTCCAATGTTACAGGCAAACTGAAGCAGGGTAAGTCTGCTCTCGACGTGTTGCGCGCAACCCTGCCCGCGGGAACTCTCAGTGGGGCGCCAAAGATTAGGGCTATGGAAATCATTGACGAGTTGGAGCCGGTAAAGCGCGGTGTCTATGGCGGCGCGGTCGGCTATATCTCCTGGGCAGGTGATATGGATACTGCTATCGCCATTCGCACAGCGGTTATTAAAGATGAGAAGTTGTATGTGCAGGCCGGCGGCGGCGTAGTAGCCGACTCTGTACCTACGCTGGAGTGGGAAGAAACACTGAATAAAGCGCGAGCCATGTTCAGGGCTGCGGCCATGGTTTTGGCGGGGGAGGACTGAACAATGCTACTAATGATAGACAACTACGATTCCTTTACTTACAACATTGTGCAGTATCTGGGCGAACTGGGTGCGGATGTGCATGTGGTTCGTAATGATGAAATCACAGTGGATGAGATCGCAACTCTGGCTCCCGAAAGAATCGTTTTGTCTCCCGGCCCCTGTACGCCAAATGAGGCGGGGATATCAATGGAGGTAGTGCGACGGTGGGCAGGCAAATTGCCGATATTGGGAATTTGCCTGGGCCACCAAAGTATTGGCCAGGTTTTTGGTGGCGAAGTCGTGCGGGCCACAAAGGTGATGCATGGCAAGACATCGCCCATACATCACCGCGGGCAGGGAGTTTTTCACGGGCTTAGCCAGCCGTTTGAAGCAACACGTTACCACTCTCTGGTGGTTGCGAAGGAAAGTCTCCCGGATGTGCTGGAAATAACCGCCTGGACCGAAACAGAATCGGGCGATCTCGACGAAATTATGGGGTTGCGCCACCGTGAACTCCCCATTGAGGGTGTGCAGTTCCATCCCGAGTCTATTCTCACTGCACACGGACATGACTTGCTGCAGAATTTCTTACAACAATAATCCGGGCAAATAAATACAGAAGTGCCGGGAAGAGGGAAATGCAATGAAAATTCAACAAGCGCTAGAGCAGCTCACCGAGGGTAAGGATTTGTCGCAGGAAAGCATGACTGGTGTCATGGCGCAGCTTATGTCCGGCGAGTGTACCGATGCACAAATAGGTGGTTTACTCGTGGCTCTGCGGGTCAAGGGTGAGACCACGGAGGAAATAGCCGGGGCGGCACAGGTGATGCGAGGCCTGGCTGCGCCCGTACACATTTCTGAAACCTGTTCCGAGCATCTGGTTGATATTGTTGGTACCGGCGGTGACGGAGCGAGCCTGTTTAATGTCTCTACTGCAGCGACTTTTGTCATAGCTGCGGCGGGCGCGCATGTTGCCAAGCATGGTAACCGCTCTGTCTCAAGCACCAGTGGCAGCTCTGACGTATTGGAAGAATTGGGCGTGCCACTGGACCTGAACCCCGAACAGGTTGCCAGAGCTGTAGAAGAAGTGGGTATGGGTTTTATGTTTGCCCCCAGTCATCACAGCGCAATGCGCCATGCGGTTGGCCCGCGTCGCGAACTCGGTATGCGTACACTGTTCAATATTCTCGGCCCGTTAACCAACCCCGCCGGCGTAAAGCGGCACTTGATTGGCGTCTATTCCCCAGATCTGTGTTTGCCTATGGCCCAGGTGTTGAAGATGTTGGGTAGCGAACAGGTGATGGTCGTGCATTCTGAAGATGGCCTGGACGAAATATCGATCGCCGCCGACACGCGGGTGGCAGAGCTTCTCGATGGGAATATTTCGGAGTATGTGATTTCTCCCTCCGATTTCTCTTTCGAAAAAGAGTCTCTGGAAGGGCTGTCAGTCAAAAGCGCGACAGAATCGGCACAGTTAATTCGCGCTGCTTTATCCGGGGCGGGCGCTAATGATGAGCGCGCGCGCAAGGCTGCGGCTATTATCGCCCTGAATGCCGGTATTTGTATCTATGTGAGTGGCCTTGTCGCCACTCAGGCCGACGGTGTTGCGCTGGCGGAAGACCTGATTTCCACCGGGCAAGCGTTGGAGAAGCTCACACGATTTGTTGAGTTTACCCAGCTTATGAGCACAAGCGGGCAATAGGGCAATGGCAGTGAATACACCAACAATTCTTCGGAAAATCCTGGCGCGCAAGGCGGAAGAAGTTCGAGAACGTCAGTCTCGCTGTTCGTTTGGAGAGCTCGAGAGCCAAATTACAGAACAAAGCGCCGTGCGTGGTTTTAGTCAGGCGCTAGAGCAACAGGTGGCGCAGGCGCTGCCCGCCGTGATTGCTGAAGTCAAAAAAGCATCTCCCAGCAAAGGCGTCATTCGTGAAAACTTTATCCCCGCCGAGATAGCGCCTAGCTACAGCAGCGGGGGTGCGGTTTGTTTGTCGGTGCTGACTGACATCGATTTTTTTCAGGGCGCAGATGCCTATTTAGGCCAAGCTCGTGACGCTTGCGGCCTGCCGGTGTTACGCAAAGATTTTACCATTGACCCCTATCAGGTCGTCGAAGCCAGAGCGATAGGCGCCGATGCCATTTTGCTGGTGGTTGCTGCTCTGGAAGATGACCAGATGCATGAGTTGGCGGGCGTGGCTGTGGAACACGATCTGGATATTCTGGTAGAAGTGCACGATAGAGCCGAATTGGAGCGCGCACTGGAACTGCCCACAACTCTAATAGGTGTTAACAATCGCGATTTACACACCTTTGATACACGCCTGGAGACGACGCTGGAATTATTGCCCTATATGCCAGCAGACAGGGTGATTGTTACAGAGAGTGGCATTCATACTGCTGAGGATATTGCCGTCATGCGAGATGCTGGTGTGCATGCGTTTTTAGTGGGGGAGGCATTTATGCGCTGTGCTGATCCGGGAGAAAAGCTGCGAGAACTGTTTTTCTAAAGTAACTTCTGGTGGGCAGTTCGGCTAACGTGTGCCGAACACCACCATTGTCTTTCCTGATACTGAAACCAGGCCTTCCTCACTTAGCGTCTTCAGTACACGGCCGGCCATCTCGCGTGAGCAGCCTACAATTTTGCCTAGCTCCTGCCGCGTAATCTTAATTTGCATGCCGTCGGGATGAGTCATGGCGTCGGGTTCTTTACATAGATCCAACAAGGCGTGCGCAATGCGTCCGGCCACATCTACGAAGGCAAGGTCTTTGAGCTTGCGTGTGGTTTGGCGCAAACGTTCACTCATCTGGTCTGCAATGGCGAACAAAATGTCGGGAAACTGGCTGCGAATCTGATGAAACTTCTCGTAGGATATTTCTGCGACTTCACACTGGGTTTTGGCCACGATCATGGCGCTGCGTCCGCCGTCGTCATTTGCGAATAAACCCATCTCGCCGAAAAAGTCTCCTGGATTCAGATAGGCAACGACCATCTTATGGTCTTTGTCGGCCTCGTCCTCAACCATCACTGACACTGAACCATCGAGAATCAAGTAAAGATAATCGCTGTCGTCGCCTTCGCGTAAAATGACTGACTTGGACTTGTAGTCCCGTCGTTGGCAATGCCGCAGAAAGCTTTCAACGTTGGGAAGAGCCTGTGTGACCTGGGGTTTTAGCACCGTTTGTTCCCTCTAAATATAGGAGAGTATTTTTCAGTGATAGTAACCCAGATCAATCGTGGGAAACAGCTCAGAAAAGCGTTTATGGCTATGCTAAGCTGCTGCGCCTCAATTAAGGAACGATACAGTAATGAAAGCTACGGTTAAGTGGACAGATGGAGCGATGTTTGTGGGCGAGTCTGGTAGTGGGCACGCCGTGGTAATGGATGGTTCCGAAGACCTGGGTGGACGCAATATGGGTGCCAGGCCGATGGAGATGTTGCTCATGGGTATGGGGGGCTGTGCCACTTATGACGTGATGAGCATGCTGAAAAAGTCGCGGCAGGATGTGGTGCATTGTCGGGTTGAGTTGGATGCGCAGCGGGCCGATGCCGTACCAGCGGTGTTTACCAGCATTAACCTGCACTTTGTGGTGATCGGAGTAAAGCTTAAAGAAAGCCAGGTGAAGCGAGCGGTGTCGTTGTCGGCCGAGAAGTATTGCTCAGCCAGCATCATGTTGGCCGCTGGCGGCGTGGATGTCAGTCACAGTTATGAAGTACTGGAGTTTGGCGGCGAATAGAGGTCTACAAACGCTACAGCCTTAAACAAAGGGCTATAGGCGGTAGCTACTGCTCGTCATCAAGTGTGAAACAGCCGTCATCGCATCCTTTACCGGACGCGGAAAATCCTCGCCACCTGCATTCAGGGCGTTCTCGCCGTGGCGTTGCTCGTCTTCCAGCATTTTTTGTAGTATCAGGCGTGAGCGCCGATCATCTTCGGGCAGTTGCTTGAGGTGATCGCGCAGGTGATTGCACACACGTTCTTCGGTAGCGGCAACAAACCCCAAACTCCACTTGTCACCAACCGCCCCTGCGGTCGCACCCATCGCAAAAGACAGTCCATACCAAATCGGATTGAGTCGGCTGGTGTGGCTATCGAGCTCTTTTAAGCGCTCTTCACACCAAACCAAATGGTCGACTTCTTCATCACAGGCAGTTTGCATTTCTTCGCGAACTTCAGGCAGCTTGGCGGTTAATGCCTGACCCTGATACAGGGCTTGGGCACATACTTCACCCGTGTGATTGACTCGCATAAGACCAGCCACATGCCGGCGTTCTTGCGCGCTGAATTCGGTTTCCTCGTGTCCTTCGGAGGGCGAGGGACGGGTGGCCCTGTGGCCGGTATTGCTGAGGGTGCGCAGTACGCTGTCAGCTTCGGTGATGAAGCGGTCGATCAGAGAAAGTCTGCGCTTGCGCATGATGCTTTAATCCTCAAGACGTTTGATGGCGCGCCAGGCGATATCCCGTCGCAGGGTTACGCCATCCCAGCTAATTTTATCAGCAGCCTGGTAGCACTGGGTTTGGGCAACAGCGATATTGTCGGCCAGCGCGGTGACACACAATACGCGCCCTCCGCTGGTGACAATGTCGTTGCCTTTAATAGTGGTGCCCGCATGGAACACTTTGATGTTGTCGCCCTGAGAGGCATCCAGCCCGTCAATCACAAAGCCTTTGCCGTAATCGCCCGGGTAGCCACCGGCCGCCAATACTACACCGATGGCAACGCGGGCGTCCCACTGAGTTTCCTGCTTATTCAGCGTGCCGTCCAGCGCACTGTTACACAAGTCGCACAGATCAGACTGCAGGCGCATCATGATGGGTTGTGTTTCGGGGTCGCCAAAGCGGCAATTGTATTCAATAACTTTCGGCTCGCCGGCCTCGGAGATCATAAGTCCGGCGTAGAGGAAACCGGTGTAGCTGTTGCCCTCTGCCGCCATACCGCGCACAGTGGGTAAAATGACTTCGTCCATAACACGCTGGTGTATGTCGGCATCGACTACTGGTGCGGGGGAGTAGGCACCCATGCCGCCCGTGTTGGGGCCGGTGTCACCTTCGCCAATACGTTTGTGGTCCTGACTGGTTGCCATGGGCAACACGTTTTCACCGTCTACAATGACGATAAAGCTGGCTTCCTCGCCCTGTAAAAACTCTTCGATTACCACGCGACAACCCGCTTCACCAAAGGCGTTACCAGAGAGCATGTCGGTGACCGCGTCCTCGGCCTGTTGAAGTGTTTCGGCGACAATCACGCCTTTGCCGGCGGCCAGGCCATCAGCCTTGATTACTATGGGAGCCCCGTGTTCACGCAAGTAAGCCAGCGCGGGTTCCAACTCGGTAAAGTTGCCGTAGTCTGCGGTGGGAATGTTGTGGCGCGCCAGGAAATCTTTAGTGAAGGCTTTGGAGCCCTCTAACTGGGCTGCCCCTTTACGGGGGCCAAAACAGCGTAGGTCGCGGGCTTCGAAGTAATCGACGATGCCTTCTACCAGCGGTGCTTCCGGGCCGACTATCGTCAGGCCAACATTGTTGTTCTGTGCGAAGTCGGCAAGGCCGGCAAAATCCATCGTATCCAGCTGAATGTTTTCTACGCCGGATTCACTGGCTGTGCCCGCATTGCCAGGGGCAACGTAGACTGTGTTGACGTTGCCTGACTGAGCTGCTTTCCATGCCAGGGCGTGCTCGCGTCCGCCGCTACCAATAACCAATACGTTCATGTTTTATCCCCAGTCTCGTATTAGTGGCGGAAGTGACGCATGCCGGTGAACACCATAGCCATGCCGTGTTCATCGGCGGCAGCGATAACTTCGTCATCGCGAATGGAGCCCCCGGGCTGGATAACGGCTGCAATACCGGATTGACCTGCATTGTCGATGCCGTCGCGGAAGGGGAAGAAGGCATCAGATGCCATTACAGACCCTTTGACAGCCAGACCAGCGTGTTCCGCCTTGATGCCGGCGATGCGTGCCGAGTTGATACGGCTCATTTGACCAGCGCCTACACCAACAGTCTGTCCGTTGGCGGCGTAGACGATGGCATTGGACTTAACAAACTTGGCAATTTTCCACGCGAACAGCATGTCGCTGAGCTGCTGTGCTGTAGGCTGCACCTTGCTCACAATTTTAATGTCCGCCATGTCGATCATGCCCATATCCCGGTCTTGCACCAGCAGGCCACCATTAACGCGCTTGTAGTCCCGCGATGTAGTTGCCCCGTGGTCTGCCCACTCGCCACAGGCCAGTAAGCGCACGTTTTTCTTTGCAGCAATCACGGCTACGGCTTCTTCGCTGACAGAGGGGGCAATGATGACTTCCACAAACTGGCGTTCGGTTATTGCACTGGCGGTGGCCGCATCGAGCTCGCGGTTGAAGGCGATAATGCCACCAAAGGCCGACTCTGTGTCAGTGGCAAATGCCAGATCGTAGGCCTCACCTATGCTTGCCGCCACAGCGACGCCGCAGGGGTTGGCGTGTTTGACAATAACGCAGGCCGCTTCTGAAAAGCTCTTTACACACTCGAGTGCGGCATCGGTGTCGGCCACATTATTGTAAGACAATTCTTTGCCTTGCAACTGGCTCGCAGTAGCAATACAGCCCGGTGCGGCTTCGTCTTCGACATAAAATGCAGCGCTCTGATGAGGGTTTTCGCCGTAGCGCATTTCCTGCACCTTATGGAACTGGGTGTTGAAGGTGCGGGGGAAGTTATCGCTACCACCGGGAACACTTGTGCCAAAGTAGTTGGCAATAGCACCGTCATAGGCGGCGGTGTGCTCGTAGGCTTTTATGGCCAGGTTGAAGCGCATTTCCATGGATGTCGCTCCAGCGTTGGCCCGCATTTCGGCGAGGATTTCTTTGTAGTCGGAAGCGTTGACTACAATGTTTACAAAGCGGTTATTTTTGGCGGCTGCGCGCACCATAGTGGGGCCGCCGATGTCGATATTTTCAATTGCATCTTCACGAGTACAGTCGGGGTTGGCGACGGTCGCTTCAAAGGGGTACAAATTGACTACGACCATATCGATGGCATCGATACCGTGATCTGCCATAACGGCATCGTCTTGCCCCCGTCTAGCCAGAATCCCGCCGTGAACTTTGGGGTGCAGGGTTTTCACCCGCCCGTCCATCATTTCCGGGAAGCCCGTGTAGTCGGCCACCTCGGTTACTTCCAGGCCGTTTTCCTGCAGTAGGCGATAGGTGCCGCCGGTGGAGAGCAGGGCCACGCCCTGTTCGCGCAGTGCGGTGGCAAATTCTACGATGCCGGACTTGTCGGAAACGCTTATTAGCGCCCGGTTAACTTTAACGAGGTTTGTGTCGGTCATGGTGTGGGGGTTAGTCCTTGCTTGAGATGAGCTTGTATTGCTTTAGTTTTTTGCGCAGGGTGCCGCGGTTGAGCCCCAGCATAATTGATGCCTTGGTCTGGTTGTTGCGTGTGTAGGCCATAATTTCTTTCAATAACGGAGCCTCTACTTCGGCAAGAACCATGTCGTAGACATCGGTGGACATCTGGCCGTCCAGTTCTTTCAGGTAGTGGCTTACGGCGATGGTTACTGAGTCGCGAAGGCTTCGCCCTTGGGCAAATGGCTCAGATATTTTGTCGTGTGTTGTGGCCGGTTGGTCGGTGATTCCGGACGCATCCAGGGATTCAGCCCTTGTCATGCTGCTAGTACCTCGTTCTCAGTCAATTGGCTTTTTGTGGTTTGTGAAATAGCGTTGATTGCGCACAATTGCTCGTGCTGGGTTTGTAAGGCGTTAAAGGCCTTGCGCAAGTCCGGGCTGTTGTCGATGTGCTGTAGATACCAGCCCACGTGTTTTCTGGCAATTCGAACACCCAGAATATCGCCGTAAAACGTGTGTAGCGCCTTGATATGGCGCAGCATAATTGAAAATTTATCGTCGGTTGTGGGCGTGGGTGAGTCGAGATTGGGGTCGAGTCGTGCCGCTATCTGGCCACAAAGCCAAGGTTGGCCCTGAGCCGCTCGGCCAATCATAACGGCGGCCGCCCCCGTGTAGTTCATTACGGCTTGGGCTTGTTCTGCGCTGCTTATGTCGCCGTTGGCAAATACTGGTATTTCAACGGCTTGCACGATTTCTGCGATGGTGTCGTACTCGGCCCTGCCTTTGAAGGCGCAACTGCGTGTGCGTCCGTGCACGGCCAGGGCGCTGATACCGTTGTCTTGTGCAATCTTGGAGATGGAAAGTCCATTTCTGGCATCAGGGTTTGAGCCTGTGCGGATTTTAAGGGTGACTGGTACGTCTACTGAGTCGACCACCGCTTTTAATATTGAAGCGACCAGACCTTCGTCCTGTAGCAGCGCCGAACCGGCGGCCTTGCGACATACTTTTTTTGCCGGGCAGCCCATGTTGATATCGATGATCTGCGCGCCGCGCTCAACGTTATATTGTGCCGCAGTGGCCATCTCGGCAGGGTTGTTGCCAGCGATTTGTACCGAGCGCGTCCCGGCCTCTTCGTCGTGGCGGCTGCGCATCATGGTCTTGCGCGTGTTGCGCAATTGCGGATTGCAGCTGATCATCTCGCCCACAGCAAGCCCTGCGCCAAACTCCATACATAAACGCCGAAACGGCAGGTCGCTAACTCCGGCCATGGGGGCCAAAATCACGCGGCTGTTTAGTTTGTAGGGGCCAATTTTTAGCATGTAAAGCAGTTTGTAGGGGTGCTTAAAAAAGAGGCGATATGATACTCGACAGGCATATATTGGGGAAGTGAAACTGTGCAAAAAATCGTCAATTATTTGCACTGGAGAGCTTAGTGCGGCATACACCCCAATAGGCAAACCCACCCGTCCTTCTCTCCCGCGATTGTGAGGTCTATCCGGGGTAGGTAGTGTTCACGCAATTCTTTCGCTTGTTTTTCCAGTAACCCCGACAGCAGTAAGTTTCCGCCGGGCTTTAGCAAAGACAGTAATGTGTCTGACAAACCAATTAACGGCCCCGCCAGAATATTGGCGATCACCACATCTGCTTTTTCCGTGTGCTGTTCGATGTCCACCTGCTCCGGCAGAAATACCGCCAGCGAGGAGGGCTCAATGCTATTACGCTTACTGTTGTCTAGCGTCGCAACAAGTGCCTGTGGATCGTTGTCGACAGCCAACACGTCGGCGGCGCCCAATAGTAGGGCTGCTACTCCCAGGATTCCCGAACCACAGCCATAGTCGACAATGTGCGCTCCGCTGAGTGTCATCTTGGCCAGCTCGGTCAGGCACAGCGCAGTAGTGGGATGGGTGCCGGTGCCAAAGGCCAGGCCGGGGTCCAGCAGTAGTGTGGTGGCGTCGGGGTCCGGGGGTGCCAGCCAGCTTGGGCAAACCCAGAACGACTCTCCAAACTGCATGGGTTGGTAGTGCGTCATCCACTCGCGCTCCCAGTCTTTGTCTTCCAGGATTTCTACGCGAGCGTTGGTGAACGCCATGAGTTTGGCAGGGAATCTGGCTAATACAGCATCCATGTCGGCGTCGGCAGGGTAGAGACCGGTGACCCGGGTTTGCATCCAGAAAGGCGTCTGGCCTACGCCGGGCTCGAGCACAGCGTTGTCGGCGTTGTCTTCCATGGTAACTGCCACTGAACCGCTGGCGAGCATCAGGCCTTCGAATTTTTCAAGTTCATCGGGTCTGGCGTCCAGGCGTAATTGCAGCCAGCTCATTTGAGTGTGTTACCACACACTAATGTTCTTCCAGCTTGCCTTCCAGGTAGTGAATACTCACACCACCCGCCTTGAAAGCCAAGTCGCGTACCAGATCACGGTGCAGAGCTGTGTTGGTGCGAATTCCTTCGATGATCAATTCGTCCAGTGCCAGCTCCATACGCTTGAGCGCTACTTCACGGCTTTCACCGTAGCTGATTATTTTGGCGATAAGGGAATCGTAGAACGGTGGCACGGTGTATTCGTCGTACAGATGAGAGTCGACCCGAATACCGGGACCTCCCGGGGCGTGAAAGAACTTGATTTTACCCGGTGAGGGATAAAATGTGCGGGGATCTTCAGCATTGATGCGACACTCGAAAGAGTGTCCGCTGATGGTGATGTCTTTTTGTGAAAGGGAGAGCGGCAAGCCGCTGGCAATTCGAAGTTGCTCCTTGACGATATCCACGCCGGTAACCATTTCGGAAACCGGATGTTCCACCTGTACGCGGGTGTTCATCTCAATAAAATAGAAACCGCCGTCCTCGTAAAGAAATTCGAAGGTGCCCGCGCCGCGATAGCCAATATCTATACAGGCGTCGACGCAGCTTTGTGCCACGGCATTGCGTACATCGTCTGGAATTCCGGGAGCCGGGGCCTCTTCGAGAACTTTCTGGTGACGGCGCTGCAATGAGCAGTCCCGATCGCCCAGATGGATGGCATTTCCCTGACCGTCTGCGAGAACCTGTACTTCAACGTGCCGGGGCTTTTGCAGGAATTTTTCAATGTACACTACGCCGCTGCCAAAGAAGGAGGCCGCCTCGGTTTGGGTAACTTGTACGGAATTGAGTAGGGCCGCTTCATTGTGTACTACGCGCATACCGCGCCCACCGCCGCCCGCTGCTGCTTTTATGATAACGGGATAGCCTATGTCGCGGGCAATTTGTAAGGTGCGTTCAGAGTCGTCGGTCAGTCCGCCATCAGAGCCCGGTACGGTCGGTACCCCGGCCTTTTTCATTGCTTCGATCGCAGAGACTTTGTCACCCATAAGTCTGATGGTGTCAGCGCTGGGTCCAACGAATACGAAACCGCTTTTTTCGACCTGATCGGCAAAGTCGGCGTTTTCGGCGAGGAAACCATAGCCTGGATGAATAGCGCTGGCGTTGGTTACTTCTGCTGCGCTGATAATTGCTGGCACGTTCAGGTAGCTTTCAGTAGATGAGGGCGGGCCGATGCAGACGGCCTCGTCGGCCAGGCGCACGTGCATTAGTTCAGCGTCTGCAGTTGAATGTACGGCAACTGTGCCGATATCCAGCTCTTTGCAAGCACGCAAAATGCGCAGGGCTATTTCCCCGCGGTTTGCAATAAGGACCTTTTCCAGCTTGGCCATGTTGAGATCCTCTTTAAACGATGCTGACCAGGGGTTGGTCGAATTCTACCGGCTCTCCGTTTTCCACCAGAATGGCTTCAATAGTTCCGGCTTTATCGGCTTCGATCTGGTTCATCATTTTCATGGCTTCAACAATGCATATGACATCGCCAATTTTGACCGATTGACCCACCTCGACAAAAGCGGGGGAGGTAGGGGAAGGCGACCCGTAAAAAGTACCTACCATTGGCGATTTTACGCAATGGCCGGAGGTCGTAGCTTGCTGCTCAGCTGGGGCCGCCGGTGCCGTCGCGACGGGTGCCGCCGCCACCTGGGCTGGAGCCGGAGCTGGAGCGGAGGCGCCAGGATAAGAGGCCATTACTACATTCTGTGAGCCGCTGTTGCGGGTGATGCGCACAGATTCCTCGCCTTCCTTTATTTCAATTTCGTCAATATTGGACTCTTCCAGCAATTCGATCAGTTTCTTTACCTTGCGAATGTCCATAGTGTTCTCCCTGGTCTTTCCAGTGTTTTTACAAATTGGTTTTTGAATGCTCAAGCATTTGCAGTGCGGCTTGCAAGCCGAGCTGGTAGCCCTGAGCGCCCAGTCCGCATATCACGCCCTGGGCAATGTCAGAAAAATAAGATTGTTGACGAAATGCTTCTCTGGCGTGAACGTTAGAGAGATGAATTTCGATAAAGGGGATATCGACCGCGGCCAGGGCATCTCTTATCGCGACGCTGGTATGGGTAAATGCCGCCGGGTTGATCAAAATAAAGTTGACCCCTTCGTGCCTGGCATCCTGGATTCGTTCTACCAGCTCATATTCTGCGTTGCTCTGCATGCTGAGCAAGTGGTGGCCCTGCTCCTGAGCGGTTTGTTCCAAAGAGCTGTTGATGTCCCCAAGTGTAGTGCTGCCGTATACGTCCGGCTCGCGTTCACCGAGAAGGTTCAGGTTGGGGCCGTGCAGTACCAATATAGTTGCCATACCGGCCATACTGCCGCAATTTCTTGGCTGTGTCTATGAGTTTGCATAGTTTGTGGATTTTGACCGCATTTTGACGCAAATTTGAAGAAGTTAGATGGTTTTGCATGTTGTGCGATAGAACGATTACTGTGTTGTGGGGCTTCCGCCAGCGCTGGCGAGCGCTTCGAGAACCACGGATGTGGTGAGTATCTGGGGCAAAATGATGGGGTCTCGACTCTGGTCGGCCGGGTAGACAATGTAAAACGGAATGCCGTTGCGGCCGTATTTTTTCAGGTATTTGCCAATTTTCGGGTTGTAGTGGGTCCAATCTGCGACCATATAGGCCACCCCATTTTCCTTAAGGGCTGCGCTTACTGTATCGGTATTGAGCACAACGCGTTCATTGACCTTACACGTAATACACCAGTCTGCTGTTACATCGACAAATACAGCCTGATTAGAACCTCGAACATTGTTCAGCTGCTCTTCTGTCCAGGGCTTATCGACTTTTGCCTGCGAGTCCTCAAAGGGGAGACCTGTACCAATAAATACCGCTCCTATTACACAAGCGATAGCGACTCCCCTGCGCCAGCCCGCGTAGCGCCACAGCCATAAGCCCATTGCCAGCAGTAGCGCACCGCAAAGCGCTACAGCCATGGTGTTGACGCCTGTTTGTCGTCCCGCCACCCACAGCAACCAGATAGCAGTTGCATACAGCGGAAACGCCAGCAGTTGTTTCAATGTCTCCATCCAGGGGCCAGGCTTGGGCATTAACTTACGGGCACCTGCGCTATAGCTGAGAAGAAGAAGAGGGGCGGCCATTCCGGCTCCCAAACTGGCAAATATAGTCAGCGCGATCAAGGGTGGTTGAGTAAAGGCAAAGCCAAGGGCGGTACCCATAAACGGTGCAGTACAGGGACTGGCCACCACGACCGCAAGGACGCCAGTGAAGAAGCTGCCACTGAGTCCCTTGCGGTCGGCCAGGCCACTGCCGACACCCATGACACCCTGACCCAGTTCGATGAGCCCTGATAGTGATAAGCCCATGGCGACAAATAAATAGGCCAGTCCGATGACAAAGGCAGGCGACTGCAGTTGAAAGCCCCATCCCAATGCGTTTCCGGCCTGTTGCAGCGAGATTAGTATCGCCGCAACTACTACAAAGCTGAACACCACGCCCCCAGCGTACACCCAGCCGTGAATATGCCGGTCGCTGTCATTACTGCGGGCGAAACTGAGCAGCTTTAAGGACAGGATGGGGAATACGCAGGGCATTAAGTTGAGAATTGCACCTCCCAAAAACGCAAGGAGCATCATGTACAGGAGGGAACTATTGGCTTCCGTGTTAGGGCTGGAGGGCTTTAGCTTGCGGTTTTTAGAAGAGGGCGATGCTTCTTCTGTAATACTGCCGGTGGAGAAATCCAACTTGAAGTGCTGTTTTTGCGGTGGGTAGCACAAGCCGGCGTCAGCACAGCCCTGGGATGTCAGCGTTAGGTCGGCCGGTTGGGATGGGTCAATATCACGCTGTAGTTCAAGGGAAATATCGGCATTGTGGTAGTAAATGTTTACTTCGCCAAAGTATTCATCGTTGTGGGTAATGGTCTCGGGAAAATTGACAGTGAGATCGATCGGGCCACTGGCGTCCTCGAGTTGGAATTTGAAGCGATGTTGATACAGGTAGTAGGCTTCTTCTATTTGCCAGTAGACTCGCACATGGCGTTGGTCTTCAATCTCGATAGCGAGCTGATAGGCTTCTTCTACTGGCAAAAATTCCGGTGCGGAAACGCTGGATGCCATAGCATTGGCTACTGGTTGCGCGCCAACGCTTTGCTTGGTCCACAGCTGGTCCGATTGTGCAAAACACAAGTTTGTCGTTAGTAGCAGTATGCTAGCGAGCAATGCGCGCATGTTAATCCTTTTTGTCTTCACGGGATCGATTGTATCAGCCTCGGGCCACTGTCCCACACTATTGGGGTGCGCTTATAATGTTATAGTGAGTTCAGTCCAGAGTTTCACTGTTGTTGTGTAAGCACTGAGACGTCTGGATTCGGAGATAGTTTCATAGTTGGGAGGAAGCTTGGGTAAGTTTTATAATACAAAATGGTTATCGCTGTTAGCACTGGCTACCCTTAGTGGTGTGGCGCTAGGGGATGCGAGTTCAAAGCAGGTGGATAAACTGCCTGCAGCGTCGGCTTCTATTGAACATGCCTGGGTGCGCGCAATGCCTCCCTCGCAGGCAAATACCGCCGCATATCTCACCTTGGAGAATACCGGCCAAAGCTCTCTTCGAGTGGTAGGAGCGCATGCGCACCCTCAAGCAACCGTCGAGATTCACAGTAGCAATATGGTCGACGGCATGATGACCATGCAAGCTGTGGACGTGGTTGACGTTGCTGCGGGTGAGAGCGTCGAGTTTAGTCCCGGCGGAATGCACTTAATGATTATGGGGCTAGAGAAGATGCCCGCGCCTGGAGAACAGGTTAAGCTGTGTTTGGAATTTGAGTCCGCGTCTCTTCTTTGCGCGGATGTAACAGTGCGCAAGGCAGCACCTTCAGCTGATGCCAGCCATCAACACCACCACTAGGTATTAATATGAATGCAGTAACCGAAAAATTTGCCGACTGGCGCGAACGCATTGCAGATTACCTGCCCGAGAGCAGTTGGGGGAAGTGGGCAGTCAGGCTTCTCGCGATCTATTTAGTACTCATGATTCTTTTGGGGATGTACTGGAGTTGGGGGCCGTCGCATTTTGATGTGCACGGCAAAGCAGTCGGTTACGCGGCCGAGGACAGCGCCACGCCCGTGACGGGCTCTGCTACCGCCGCTGCCATGATGGGGGTAGTGGAAACCCTGCTTGAAAAGCCCGGCGGTTATCTTCACAACGACAGATTTCCCCCCGGGGTGTGGCTGGACAACGTGCCTAACTGGGAGTTTGGCGTGTTGGTGCAGGTGCGTGACCTTTCGCGGGCTCTGCGTGAAGTACACAGCCGCTCTCAATCCCAATCTACCGAAGACAAAGACCTGGCCCTGGCCGAGCCGCGCTTCAACTTCAATTCGAATAGCTGGGTTTTGCCCTCATCGGAGTCGCAGTATAAAGAGGGCCTGAAATTAACTCACAGCTATTTTCGACGCCTGTCAGACGAGCAGGAGCGCAATGCCCAGTTCTACGCCAGGGCGGATAACCTGCGCTACTGGTTGGCCACGGTAAATACGCGGCTGGGTAGTTTGTCCCAGCGTTTGAGCGCCAGTGTGGGGCAGCGACGAATCAATACAGATTTGGCGGGGGATGGAGATGCTACCCAATCCACCCGCACGGCGGCCGAAATGTATGTAAAAACGCCCTGGACTGAGATTGACGATGTCTTTTATGAGTCACGCGGCGCCGCCTGGGCCCTGATTCATTTCCTGAAGGCGGCGGAGCTCGATTTCGCCGATGTGCTTATAAAGAAAAACGCTCAGGTTAGCCTATTGCAGATTATCCGTGAGCTGGAACGTACGCAGGATAGTGTATGGAGCCCAATAATTGTCAACGGCAGCGGTTTTGGCATGTTGGCCAATCACTCACTGGTGATGGCGTCCTATATTAGTCGGGCCAATGCTTCAATTATTGATCTGATGGATTTGTTAGAGCAGGGTTAACCGGTTTTAGACAAAGCCTGCATGCGCTATTTTTTGTAGCGCATCCGCGTGCCAGTATCTCTGGACAGGCGGATTTCTTCCGGGCTGAGATCATCTGGAAAATAGACACCCGATAATTTGGAATCCAGCAGACTGGCGCCCTCCAGGTTTGTATTGCGAAAATCGATGCCGCTTAAGTCGCTGTTGCGAAAGTAGGCATTACTGAAATCCAGGCCTGAGGCGTTCATTTTTCGCAAATCGCGCCCGCGGTAGTCACCGCTTTTCAGTTCTGCTGTGTCGAGTTTGTCGCGTTGCGCATTGAAGCCGTCGATGTCTTCGTTGCGCAGTAGCTGGTATAAGGGGTCTTGCTTGATGACGGGCTTCTTCATGGACTTACCTTTTGTGTTGCGCCCCGCATAGTGCGAAAACGGGCGGTTCGATGAGATAATCAGTGGCAATAGCTTAAGCCAGTGCGCAGTCTGTGCAAAGCTCAATACTACCAACACAGCCAACAGATAGAGAAAAAGTTTGGCATTACATACTTATACCGGCTTTATCCTTACTCGCAACTGGCGCGATACCCAGGCGGGAATAGAGCTCGAGTTCTGGTTTTCGACCGATGAGGGGCCACTGTGCGCGCTTGTTCGTGGGGAGCGCAGTGCTTTTTTCCTGAGTGAGTTCGAAGCAGCGCCTGCCAGGGAGTTGCTGCTACGCCAGAGCGGCGTGGAGTTTAAACCATTGGAGTTGAGAGATTTTCAGCTGCAGCCGGTTGTCGCAGTCTATTTTGACAGTCACCGACAGGCGCGACGTGCCGCCGATATTCTGCGTGAGAATGGGCTGGATCCGCTGGAAGCTGATATAAATCCGGCGGAACGCTTTTTGATGGAGCGTTTTATTACAGGCTCCGCTTTGCTGCGCGGCGAGCCGCGCCAAAGGGGGCAGCACATTGTTCTCAATAACCCCAAAATCAAATCAGTTTTCTATAAGCCGGCGCTGCGGGTGGTCTCTTACGATATCGAGACCAGCATGGCGGGCTTACAGCTGTATTCCATAGCCGTACATGGCCAGCACCTGGGAGAGACGGTTAGTAGAGTATTTATGTGTGGTGAGGGTGCGCAGGGGGATAACATTGAAACCTGTGGCAACCAAAGCCAGCTATTGCAGGCTTTTCTGGATTGGATAGCGGTCTATGACCCTGATGTTTTGATCGGATGGAACGTGGTGAATTTCGATACCTGGTATTTACAGCGAGTCGCAGAGCATGAGAAAAAACGCCTGACTCTGGGCCGGGACGGCCGCGAGATTCACTGGCGCGACCTGGATGATGAAGGTCAGCGCAAGGCCGCTCAGCTCCCAGGACGAGTCATTCTCGACGGTATCGAGCTACTTCGAGCGGCATTTTACCGCTTCGAAAGCTTTTCCCTTGAGAACGTGTCCAGGGAGCTGCTGCATGAGGGTAAGTTGTTGCACGGCAACGATAGGGGAGGGGAAATAGGCCAGCTTTATCAACACGATAAAAGCGCGTTGGCACAATACAATTTGAAGGACTGTACCCTTGTAAGTGATATTTTTGCCCACACAGCGCTGCTTGATTTTGCGGTCGCCCGCAGCCATATGACCGGACTCAATATCGATCGCATGGGTGGTTCGGTGGCTTCCTTTGACAACCTTTATCTGCCGCGTTTGCACCGCAGTGGCTTTGTTGCCCCCACCGCCAGTGAGAACCACATGGCAAGTCCCGGCGGCTTCGTTCTCGATTCACTGCCGGGAATGTATGAGCATGTGCTGGTGCTGGATTTTAAAAGCCTGTACCCCAGCATTATCCGCACCTTCTTTATCGATCCTCTTGGGCTTGCGCTGGGTGTCAATCGTGGAAATGAAGAGCTGCAGGAGGCCCAGACGGTACCGGGTTACCTGGAGGCACGCTATGCCCGGGATGGGCATATCCTCCCTGGCCTGATCCAGCAATTGTGGCTAAAACGGGATGAAGCAAAGCACATGGATGACTCGCCATTGTCTCAAGCCATCAAAATCATCATGAATTCCTTTTATGGGGTTCTGGGCACGCCGGGTTGCCGCTTTTTCGATGCGCGCCTCGCCAGCTCGATTACCCGACGCGGTCACGATATTTTGTCTCGTAGCCGCGACTACATTGAGCGGCAGGGGCAGAGCGTTATCTACGGTGATACCGACTCGGTGTTTGTATGGATAAAAGATGCCCAGAATGATGAGGCAGCTTTGGCAGCGGGCAATGGGCTGGCGCAGGGGCTGAATGAATTTTGGCAGGAGCAGATTAAACTCGAGTTCAATTTAGAAAGTGAGCTCGAGGTTGAATTTGAGACTCATTACAAACGCTTTCTTATGCCCACTGTGCGCGGCTCAGATAAGGGGAGCAAGAAGCGTTACGCCGGCGTGGTGGACGGCGACAAGCTGGTGTTCAAAGGGTTGGAAAATGTGCGCACCGACTGGACTCGTTTGGCCAGAAGTTTTCAGGAGGAACTCTATCGTCGGATATTTATGGATGAACCCTTCGAGGATTATGTCAAAAATATCACTAGCGAAGTGTTGGCCGGGCACCATGACGAATTGTTGGTGTACCGCAAACGCTTACGCCGTAAGTTGGGTGATTATCAGCGCAATGTGCCTCCTCATGTACAGGCTGCGCGTTTGAGCGAAGATCGGGGCTTACCTCTACCCAGCCGTGGTAGCTGGGTAGAGTATGTGATTACAAACGCTGGAGCAGAGCCGGCGGAGAAGCCTCTGGCTGCGCTGGATTACCAGCATTATGTAGACCGCCAACTGGAACCTGTTGCCGATGGCATCCTGGGGTTTGTTGGCACTTCATTCCGCACTCTGGTGGACAAGCAAATTACCCTGTTTTAGTCACCAAAAAATGCATTCCGTAAGACCGCATGATCTTCAGCGGGCAGTCGGGGGCCAAATTTGGCTACAACGTTTCCGGCTGCAAGGCTGGCGAAGCGACCGGCGGTGGCGTAATCCTCCCCGCGGGTGATTGCATATAGAAATGCACCGGCGAACATATCGCCTGCTCCGTTTGTGTCCACCGCGTGTACTTTGTGTGGTGGAATTTTAACCAGTTCACGACCATCATAGGTCAGCGCGCCCTCGGCGCCCAGGGTAATAGCGAAGCTGTTTGCTACCAACTTGAGTTTTTCTACCGCCACATCAAGGTCTTCGGTTTGAGCCCAGCCCTTGGCTTCAGCTTCGTTAGCAAAAATGAGATCCAGACGATCGCCAACAATGGCCGCCATTCCCTCGCGAAAGAACTCAACCATGCCCGGATCGGAAAAACTCAGGGCAGTTTTTACGCCGTTTGACTGAGCAAGCTTGCGGGTTTTTATCGCCGCTTCCAGGCCTGTAGGTGATGTCACGAGGTAGCCCTCAAGGTACACGAATTCAGAGTCCGCAATGGCGGACGCATCTATTTGTTCTACCGATAGTGTTTCGCTGATACTCAAAAACGTATTCATGCTGCGTTCGGCATCCGGGGAAACCATAACCAGACATTTTCCCGTCGTACCAGCCTCACGTTCGCCGGTTAGGCAGTGTTTGACACCCGCGGCCTCTAGATCGGCCAGGTAAATGTCGCCGTCTGCATCATCGGCGACTTTGCAGGACATAAAGGTTGGTCCGCCAAAATACGCTGTGGCTATCATGGAGTTACCGCCGCTGCCGCCGCTGGCATGCTTGGCGGTTACAAGGTGACCCTGAAGGTGCGCCAATAATTCATTTTGTCGCTGCTGATCCACCAGAGTCATCAGCCCTTTTTCTACCCCCATCGCTGCCAGATCAGAGTCCTCAACCTTGATCTCTGTATCCACCAGCGCTGCACCAATGCCATAAACCTTGTATTTTTTCATCTCTAAAACAATCTCCGTAGAATCTGGCGGCTATTATCCTTATCCGCAGGGCAATTGAAAGCGCGAGTGTTGTACACTGCGCCGCTATGGCCAAAAAACGCTCCAGAGCGAAAAAGAAAAAAACGCATTCTATTGCAAAATTCATGCTGAAACTGTGTGCCGTTGCACTGATTCCAGCTGCGGTTGTGCTTATTTACCTGGACGCAAAAATCACCGCCACCTTCACCGATAAAATGTGGGAACTGCCCGCTAAGGTGTATGCGCGGCCGCTGGAGTTATTTGTTGGTGCCGATATCGATGTGGCAGAGCTGGCTTTTGAGCTGAGATCATTGGGTTATCGATCCAAGACCCAGGTGCGTAACCCGGGGGACGTGTCCCAGTATAAAGGCAGCTTCGACATCTATACGCGGGGCTTTAATTTCCCAAGTGAGCG
>JADGEN010000169.1 GCA_016744355.1 Halieaceae bacterium | reverse complement strand
TCCTAAACCTCTTATCTTATGATCTAGCGTAAGCAGTGCTTAGCGCTTGACCTTCTTGTCCACGACGTGGCCCTTGAACGTGCGGGTTACCGCAAATTCGCCCAACTTGTGCCCAACCATGTCTTCACTGACAAGGACAGGAACGTGCTGGCGGCCGTTATGAACAGCAATGGTCAGACCAACCATATCCGGCGATATCATGGAACGACGTGACCAGGTCTTGATAGGACGCCTGTCGTTACTCTCAACCGCAGTTTCAACCTTCTTCATCAGATGAAGATCGATGAATGGACCTTTTTTTAGTGAACGTGGCACAATAAATTCCTCTAAATCTCGTTTACCCGAAGGGCGCTCTACTTCTTACCGCGACGGCGTACAATCAAATTGTCGGTACGCTTGTTCTTGCGAGTCTTGTAGCCCTTTGTAGGTGTACCCCATGGACTGACCGGATGACGACCACCTGAAGTACGCCCTTCACCACCACCATGTGGGTGATCTACCGGGTTCATAGCAACACCGCGAACTGTGGGACGAACACCACGCCATCTTGCAGCACCAGCCTTACCTAACTTGCGCAGACTATGCTCAGAGTTGGACACTTCTCCCAGAGTTGCACGACAATCTGCCAACACCTTACGCATTTCGCCGGAGCGTAAACGCAATGTTGCATGACGACCTTCACGCGCAACCAGCTGAACAGAAGCACCTGCTGAACGTGCGATCTGCGCACCTTTGCCTGGCTTAAGCTCAATACCATGAACTACAGAACCGACTGGAATGTTACGTAAAGGCAGGCAATTACCTGTCTTTATAGGGGCGCCGGCGCCACTTTGAAGCACATCATCGGCCTTAACACCCTTTGGAGCAATTATGTATCGACGCTCTCCGTCAGCAAACAACAGCAGCGCAATGTGAGCGGTGCGGTTGGGATCGTACTCAATACGCTCTACCTTAGAAGGAATGCCATCTTTGGTGCGCTTAAAGTCGATAATACGGTAATGCTGCTTATGGCCACCACCGATATGACGGGTAGTGATTCGACCATTGTTGTTACGGCCACCGCTCTTGGATTGCTTCTCCAGAAGAGGCTTATAAGGCTCGCCTTTATGCAAATCTTCTGTAACCACACGGACGACATGGCGACGACCGGGGGAAGTGGGCTTACTCTTTAATAGTGCCATCTAAACCTACTCCTTACTCAGCCGATGCAAAGTCGATGTCTTGACCCTGCTCCAGTCGAACATATGCTTTTTTCCAGGTAGGTCTGGCACTGAAGCCAAAACGGTTACGCTTAACTTTACCCTTCACTTTCAGGGTACGAACTGCGTTAACCTTAACCTTGAAAAGCTGCTCAACAGACTTCTTGATTTCCGGTTTAGTCGCATCGATTGCGACCTTGAATACATACTGGTTACTCTGGTCGGCAACAATTGCAGCCTTCTCAGAAACATGTGGACCTACCAGTATTTGAAATACGCGTTCCTGGTTCATCCCAACATCTCCTCAAACTTTTTCACCGCGTCAACAGTCACCATGACCTTGTCATAAGCAATCAGGCTAACCGGATCGGCACTGGCAACATCGCGCACATCAACCTTGTGCAAATTCCGTGAAGCGAGATACAGATTAGTATCGAGCTCGGCGGATACGATAAGTACGTTATCCAGACCAAATTCACCTAACTGCTTGACCAATTCCTTGGTTTTGGGCACTTCCATGTCCAGGCTCTCTACTACTATCAGGCGATCCTGACGTGCGAGCTCAGACATAATCGTACGCAGCGCAGCGCGATACATTTTGCGATTCACTTTTTGAGAATGGTCTTGGGGCTGAGCAGCAAATGTAACACCACCGCTACGCCAGATCGGAGAACTGTTAGTTCCCGCTCTTGCACGGCCGGTGCCTTTTTGGCGCCATGGCTTAGCACCACCACCACTTACAGCGGCACGGTTTTTCTGCGCCCGACTACCCTGGCGAGAACCCGCCATGTATGCAGTCACAACCTGGTGAACCAGTTCTTCGTTATACTCTCGAGCAAAGGTAGCATCGGAGACAGATACTGTGCCTGCCGCTGCGTTACCTGCTTTTATTACACTTAATTCCACGTTAGAGACTCCCTAACCTTAAGCCTTGACTGCGGGACGAACAATAACGTCTCCGCCAGGTGCGCCGGGTACAGCGCCTTTGATGAGCAGCAAACTGCGCTCAGCATCGACACGAACTATTTCCAGCCCCTGAGTAGTAACATTTGCGGCACCCATGTGCCCGGACATCTTTTTGCCCTTAAATACGCGACCAGGAGTTTGACACTGACCAATTGAGCCAGGAGCCCGGTGAGCCAGAGAGTTACCGTGTGTGGCATCCTGCATCTGAAAGTTGTAACGCTTAATAACACCCTGGAAGCCCTTACCTTTGGACTTGCCAGAAACGTCAACTTTTTGACCCACTTCAAAACGCTCTACGGTCAGCTCAGAGCCAACTTCGGGCGCCTCATCAGCATCTTCCAAACGGAATTCCCACAGACCATGGCCCGCTTCAACACCAGCTTTGGAGAACACTCCAGCTTCTGACTTACTTACTTTTGCGGCCTTGCGACTTCCCGCAGTGACCTGAATTGCACGATAACCTTCGCTATCCAATTCTTTGATTTGAGTAACGCGGTTTGGAGATACCTCCACTACGGTTACTGGAATTGATGCGCCGTCTTCGGTAAAAACACGAGTCATACCGGACTTGCGACCGACTATACCAATAGTCATTTTGCTTTCCTCTCAGTGTACGGGGCTTTACCCTCTATGGCCGCTCATTGCTGAGCGTTACACACTTGGGACACCTGCCCCAAGCAGGTCTTGATTACGAGTTATCGTTAACCAAGACTAATTTGTACTTCCACACCTGCTGCCAGGTCCAACTTCATCAAAGCGTCTACGGTTTTTTCAGTAGGCTCTACGATGTCTAACAGACGTTTGTGAGTACGAATTTCGTACTGATCACGGGCGTCCTTATTAACGTGTGGAGAAACCAGTATCGTAAATTTCTCTTTCCTTGTAGGAAGAGGAATCGGGCCCTTAACCTGAGCGCCGGTACGACGGGCTGTTTCCACAATCTCCTGAGTAGACGTATCTATCAGGCGATGATCAAACGCCTTAAGGCGTATTCGAATGCGTTGATTCTGCACGTGATCAAACTCCAATCAATCAAAAAAACAAGAGACCCGCTAAGGAACCCCCTGAAAAACGAACGCGAATTCTAGTGATCTACCCCCACTCTGTCAAGCAGGAAATAGGATTTATTTAGTATGACTGGACCATGTTAGGCCAGGGAGTCGCACGCATCACCAAGGATTACTGCTGACTAGCAGCACAACAGATAAAACTGTGCATATTGACACACACAACCCGATTTTCGAGACATCTTCATAGAAAATCTGGTCTCTCTCGCCAGCACCCCCGACAACTCGCTGGTGGAAACCACACTTCGACAGACAATTAGCGAGCGCAGACCTCAAAAAAGACTAAAAGTCTACGCTCATAGAACCCCACCCTATACAGGGCGGCCGGCTTGATCGCTGCAATCAACGCAGTGGATAGCCTCAGGGATCGCTTTTAGTCGAGCCGCGCTGATTTGCTCTCCACAACTTCCACAAATACCATAAGAGCCACTTTCAATACGCTCTAATGCAGTATTGATGGCTCGAATTGAGTGTGCGGTTTCATTGCCAATAGCATCAACGACTTCGTCGTTTTCTCGTTCTTGAGCCTGCTCAGCTGAATCGCCAGGATATTCATGCGATGCATCTTTTTTGATGCCAGCCAGCCTCGCTTGCAGGGTAGCCAACTGCGCCTCAAGTTCAGCTTTCATCTCTGAGTTAGCCATAGAATGAATCTCCCAATCAGGCAGCCGTTAACATCTTGTAGAGCTCATCCTTGAGATGAACACGACGCAATTTGGCAGTTTCCTCGGCAGAGGTAGCGGCAGGCGTCACTTCGTTTTCCATATTTTCAATAGTACGCGTAAGGTGGTGATACTCGTCAAACAGCTTACGAAAATGGGCATTACCCATCTTTAGTTCATGAATACGGTCTTTCAACTCGGGTAATTCGTGAACAAGATCATGGTGCTCTACAGTCATATCTACTCCTAGTTTGTACAAATGGGTTACAGTGATAGTCTATCAGGGCGTAACGCTACAACCATGACTCAAATCAGGAAATCGCGCAGGAATCTGTCATGCACAACGAACAACCAACACACTCCCTACTAATTGGCTACCTGCTTTGGATTTTCGGATTCATGGGTGCACACCGGTTTTACTATGGCAAGCAAATATCTGGAGCCATCTGGTTCTTCACCCTTGGTTTGTTTTTTATTGGCTGGATTATCGACTTGTTTTTGATTCCCTCCATGGATAGAGAGGCGGATTACCGCTTTGAAGCCGGGCCAATCGACTATGACCTCTCATGGATATTACTGACATTCCTGGGCTTCCTCGGTATTCACCGCTTCTACATGGGCAAAATCGTTACCGGAATAATCTATTTATTTACCGTAGGACTGTTTGGCCTGGGGATTCTCTACGACTTCTTTACCCTAAATGAACAAATCTCGGATCTAAATAGCGATTACTGATCGAGGTTTTGTCCCTGCTGGTAGGTCTGATTGTGGAAAGTTCTTCCATCGGTGACCAATAAGGGTGCGTTCAGGCTTTGCGTTAACTCCGGGGGTTTCTGCGAGCACTGTTCGAGTCCAAGTTTTTGCGCAGCAAAAATTGTCGAGTTGCGCAGCAGCCGGAGTTAACGCAAAGCCTGCGCCCGGTCACCGATGGAAGAACTTTCCACAATCAGGCCGGAACCCCACACACAAAAAAGCCCGGTAAAAACCAGGCTTTTTACGAACTGCTAACTATCGATCAAACTTATTCGATAATTTTAGCTACGACGCCAGCACCAACAGTACGGCCACCTTCACGAATAGCAAAACGCAGACCGTCTTCCATCGCAATCGGGGCAATCAATGTTGTTACCATTTGAACGTTGTCACCAGGCATTACCATCTCAACGCCTTCTGGCAATACTAGGTCAGAAAGGTGAAGCATTGTGCCCACTTCTGCATCCGCTAGGTCAACTTCGATGAACTCAGGTAGTTTACCTGCTTCACAAATAACCAATACGTCAGAAATAG
>JADGEN010000168.1 GCA_016744355.1 Halieaceae bacterium | reverse complement strand
ACTTCGTTGATACCCACGGTTTTCATCCGGCCCAGTGTAAGTCAGAGAATGGTATTCTCGCTGCCCCACGTGAGCATATATTAAAATTTGTGGCCGCAGCTGATGCGGCGGGCTTTGCGGTTCACCTACACGCGATTGGTGATCGGGCGGTACGCACTGCGGTGGATGCGATTGAGCAGGTCACCAAAGTGGGTGTCACAACCAACCGTCATAGCATGGCCCACCTGCAGTTGGTGGAAGACGCGGAGATAGCGCGGCTGGGCAAGTTGAAAATTCCCTTGGCCATGACCTACGCTTGGGCGGTAACGAATCCTGAGTACGATATGACAGTGATTCCCTTTGTGGAGAAGCTGAAAGGTCAGGATGATTTGTATAACCCCAATAGCTACTACTACCAGCACTTTTATCCGGTCGTCAGCATCCAGAATAGCGGTGGAGTTTTGGCTGCGGGTTCCGATGCCCCGGTTGAGACCGATGACCCGCGCCCCTTCCTCAATATCCAGTCGGCGGTGACTCGCGACATGGGGTTTGGAAGCTTCAATCCGGCTCAGCGACTGGACATTTTGGATGCAATTGACGCCTATACTATCAATGGCGCCAGGCTGATGAATCAGGCAGAGTTGACGGGCTCTATTGAGCCCGGCAAAAAAGCTGATTTTATTGTGTTGAGCCAGGACATTGTAGCGCTGGCCAATACGGGTAAGAGCGCGGAGATTGAGAAAACCCGGGTTCTGCAAACCTGGTTTGATGGCCGACTGGTCTACGGAGAGATATCCCTATGAAAAAAGTATTGAGTATCGCCTTGATGGCGTTAGCTATCGCGCCTGTATTTGCCGAAGAAAGCAAGGAGCTTATGCAAGGTTTCCCTCCGTCTGAGGAAATGCAGGTAAGCCGCGAGAACTTTATGCTGCCGCCCTACAATCGCTGGGCCTTTCAGCATATCCGTGAGCTACAGCCGACCCGGGAAGTGTCTAGGGGCGACGAACCCGTAGCGGCGTTGGAGCTTGCGCCGCTTGATCTCGCTGATCGTTCTTACAGGGTGAGTGGCGATAAAGAAGTGACTCTGGATAAATGGCTGGAAGAAGCGGCCACCGATTCCTTCCTTGTCTTGCATAAAGGAAAGGTGGTGTACGAACGTTATCTCAATGATCAGCGCGAAAGCACACAGCACCAGATGTTCTCGGCCACTAAATCGTTTATCGGTACGCTGGCCCTGATGATGATAGACGAGGGATTGGTTGACCCGACTCGTGCCGTACACAGTTACGTGCCCGAACTCAAGGGCAGTGCCTTTGGCGACGCCACTGTGCAGCAGGTGTTGGATATGACGACCAGTGTTGCGTTTAGTGAGGATTATGTCGATACAGAAGCGGACATCTGGGCCTACGGCTACGTGTTTGGGCTGTCGGATGTGTCGGATGCGCGTCGGCGCTTTGACTCTATATATGACTACCTTCCCACTCTGGGCAAGATGAGTAAATTCAAACATGGCGACGCCTTTCATTACGTCACGCCAAATACTGATGCGCTGGGCTGGGTGCTCAGCAGGGTAAGCGGGCAATCGATTTCCGAATTGATAGCGACCCGTTTCTTACAGCCATTGGGCGCACAGCGCGATGCCTATATGTGGCTGGATAAATCCGGCACGGAAATGGCCGGGGGTGGCCTGAATATTACCGCTCGCGACGCCGCACGTTTCGGCCAGATGATTTTGCAAAAGGGATATTACAATGGCAGGCAAGTGGTTTCCGTCAAAGTCGCGCAGCGCATTATGACGCCGGGTAATCCAGATACGTTCACCCGCTTATATGACGACTTCTGGTATCAAAATGTTGGCCACTCGTATCATGACCAGTGGTGGAGTTTTCGTAATAAGCACAACGCCGTGAGTGCAATTGGGGTGCACGGCCAGTTTGTCTATATCGACCCGGTGGCACAGATGGTGGTTGTGAAACAGTCATCTCACCCGGATGCCGAGGGTACTTCCAATGAAGTGGATGGGCCGCTCATCTGGCAGGCTATTGCAGAGCGGCTGCTTGGAGGTGGTTGAACGCTGTTGCCAAGCGTTCCCAGAGAAGCCTAGTTTCCGAATAACTTCCCAAGGGCTTTATCAAGGACATTGTCTACAGCCTCATCAGTAGCCTCATCAACAGCATCATCTGCTTTATCTTCTGCGCGATCCTGCTGCCGTTCTGCCTGTTCATCGGCTTTTTTATTGAAGCTTGAAAGGAAGCCGGATACCAGGCCTTTCTTCTCCGTTTTTTCCTCCGACTGCGTGTCTGTGTCGGTGGTTGTAGTTTTGGCTGAACTCTCTTTGAGCATATCGGCAAGCCCGGACATGCTGGAGAGGTCGGTGGGGGCGGCAGGTAGCACGAATCTATCGCTGGCAACCTTCTTGTCACTAATAGCCGATACCCACATATCATCGCCGTAGCGAAGCACGCCTTTATCCAGTTTAGCCATGTGTGTTTGCAGTTCATCCACGCCCTCGGGGCTTTGGCCCATAGCTTTGACAATCGCAGTAGCCATGCCGTTCATTGCCTTGCTCAATCGTATAGCGCGGGGGTCATCGGATAGCACCAGCTCAGTCGTTTTAGTCTCGCCTGAAGATTTATCGACATACTCCAGATTATAGATTTCGCCTTTTATGCCAGCTCTGGTTTCCCGTCGCCCTGTCTCTTTAAGTGATACGACTGCACTGGATGCAACTGAAGGAGTAGTGGATGACATATCCCCGAACATTCCCATCACTTTACCGGCATCAAAAACCATGGGCTGGCCGTCGGTACTGCTGACCACATACATGCCATCGTTATTGATGATCAGGTAGCTCCCTTCCTGGCCGGTATTGATGCGTACTTTGTCATCTTCATACTCAAATTTCATACGATTGCCGTCCGCGGTCTCCATGTCTGCAGCATCGGAAAATGCAAAATTTGCCAGCGTTGAAGAGGCAAAGCAAAAAACTAATGAGCCAATAATTTGTTTACATTTCATAATAAATAATCTCCTTGAAGTGTGTACTTACGCAGCATTCCTGCTGCGGTAGATTTTTGAAAAGTTGAGCCCTGCGCCCGAACAACAACGATATGCTTATTTTTCACTGACTACGTAACTCAAGATTTCTACCACTTGCGCGGGGTTTTTTGTCCATGCCAGCGCTGCAGCATCCACTTCTTTCAGCGGATGTATGATGCTTTCGTCGTGTATGGTGATGTAAGGCGTGCCGTTGGCTGCACAATATCCCGCGTCAAAGGCGGCATTCCATTGTTTGTATTTGTCTCCAAAGCGAATCACCGCAATGTCAGCATTATCCAGCAGATTTTTACTGCGAATGGCGTTCACCTTTGCTGATTTATGATCCCGCCAGAATGGGTCAGATTCATTTCCCAGATGATCACCAGCAGCGTCACTGGCTTCATGCTGCGTCACTGCTGAGCAGAACTCTATGGGTAGCTGCAGTTGCTCTGCCGCTGCTATGATTTGGTCGCGCCAGTCGGTGTGGATTTCTCCAGAGAGATAGACTGTCCATTTCATCATTTTGACCCTTTTCGGTTACGGTCCCGTTTTTCTCGAGCCGTCTCATTGTCGCTATCGATATTTTTAGGCCTCTCGCCTTTTGCAGCTTTTGACAGGCGACTTTTTCCTATCAGATCCAGCGTCTCCCAATCGGAAAGTTTGGTGGCATTTTTCTCCAATGTATCCAGCTCCTCAAAACTGTATACGTCATTTTTTAGCTTTTCTATTCTGTTCATAGATTTCTTCCTTCCTTCTAGGAGCCAGGGCCGGCAAGTTCTTTCAAAATAATGCTCCAATGGTCCAGACCATCGTAGAAAGCATCAATGGGTACCCGTTCATTCAGTCCGTGCGCAAACATTTCATCAGGGTTCATAAAAACACTGCTCACGGCCCATGTTGGAATGCCGGCCTTACGAAAATGCATGCCGTCGGTGCCACCGGACTCCATATAGGGGATTATGCTCACATCTGGATAACGGGAATGGACCGCCTTGCTCACGGCGGCCGCTACATCCGGCCGTAATTCCGAGATCGGACTTTCGGTTGGATCTTCGCTCATTGCGAACTCCACAGCTGGGTTTTCGACGACTTGCTTTAGTGTTGCTTCTACCTCGGCAACCGTGATGCCGGGAAAAATGCGGCAATTGACCGTCGCCGTTGCGGACTGCGGCAGGGCGTTCTCGGCGTGGCCCGCCTTTAACATGGTGACGACACAGGTGGTACGAGTGGTGCCCACATAGGACGACTCCAGTGCCAGCCGGTCCGAGGCAGCCAGATCGTCCGGATTATCCGCGAAGCGTAGCATGGCCGCTCCCAGCTCGCCTCCAAGTTGGCTGCCGGTTTCCCGAAAGTAGTCGCGAGTCATGTCACTCCAGCGCACCGGAAATCGATAGGCCTGGATACGCTGAATGGCGTCCGCCAAGTCGTAGATGGCATTATCTGCACGGGGGCGCGAACTGTGCCCGCCCGGGTTGCGCACTGTAAGCTCCCAAGTTGCATAAGTTTTTTCTGCGGCCTGCACATTATAGACAATGGCTTTGCCGTTTTTATCGAGGTCTCCGCCACCGGCATCAGAGTTCAGGGCAAAGGCAGCGCCGGCAAATTCATCGCGCTCATAAGCAAGCATCCGCGTGGTCACCATGCCCGATTCTTCATCGCCCGAGAACACGATAAACAGATCCCGATTGGGTACAAAGCCCTCTTTTTTCAAGCGAATAAAGGTGGCTGTCAGCTGAGCGATGCCAAACTTGTTATCAATGGTACCCCGGCCGTAAAAATATTTGTCGTCGCTGCTCAGCTCAAAAGGTGGGCGCTCCCAGTCTGAATCCATAGCCTCAACAACGTCCATGTGCCCCAGCAGTAATATGGGTGCCTCGCCTGAGGAATTATCGCCACGATAGCGGGCGATCAATGCGGCGGTTTCTCCCATGGGGATCACTTCAATGTCTTGCGCGGGGAAGCCTGCATCGCGCAATTCACTGGCGAGGTAATTAGCCATTGCCGGCACATTACCCAGGTTTTTGGATGTCTCCATGGCGATGATTTGGGTGTAAATCTGTAGTGTTTTTTGAGCGTGTGCAGAGTTTCTGTCCGCCGCCATCAGCGGCCCTGACATGAACGCGAGGCCCAGAAGAACCAGTACGTATTTCATAATCTCTCCAAGTGTAAAACAGCGTGTCGAAT
>JADGEN010000167.1:541-5204 GCA_016744355.1 Halieaceae bacterium | reverse complement strand
ATCTACGATTTGGCGTAACAGACCCCGCTACGGGCGAAGTTGAAGGTTATACATCGTTAACCGACATCAATGCAGCCGGTGATATCGAGTTGTTCGGTACGAGCAGAAATTGGGGGCAGGTTGATTCCATTCGGATCTTTGTACTGGTGCGTAGCGCCTCTGAAGATCCCCTCTATACCGACTCCAAAACCTATAATCTGGGTGATGTGCCGATCACGCCTTCTACCGACGCCAATTATCCTGTTAACGTGCGGCGCTTGATGATGCAAAGCAGTATTTCTCTGCGCAACCCAAAACTGGTTATCCGAGGTGGAGCATGACGGATATGAGAGTGAATCAACAACAAAATGGCGTTGCGCTGGTGGTGTCACTCCTGTTTCTGCTCGTGGTCACCATAATCAGTATAACCGCAGCTACTAATAGTTCGCAGGGCCTGAAAATGGCATCCAATATGCAGGACAGTTATAACTCGTTTCAATCTGCCGAGGCAGGTATCTTCGCCGCTTTGGCCATGGTTGCTTCTGCCAACGACCCGTTTACACGGCAGCCAGAGATAGACCCCTATGCAACTTTTTCTTCGAGTGAGAATCCACTGCGGGATTTGCGCGATGGTGCCGGCTCGGTGGCAACCCGAATATTTTTAACTGCGTCGGGTAGGCCGTGCCCCCGTCCCCCTGGTGAGACTGGTGGCAGTAGCGTTGGCACATTTGATTGCGATTATTATCGTATCGAGTCAGAGCATGATGTTGCCGGTCGGGCGCGGACTAAGGTCGAGCTGGGCGTAGTTAAGACTGTTATTGGCGTGGATGGTTAAGAGAATGCATCGCTTCAAAATTAAAAAACGTACGTTGTCGGCTGAACATTCCTGCGGACGTACAGTGGAGGGTAAGACCATGATGAGAAAATTATTTTCAAAGGCAATTAAGCTGCAACTTTTAGCAAGCCTTTCTTTGGTGGCCTATTCCGGGCTTGCACCGGCGGATGACACTGAAATTTATCAGCATACGAATGATGCAGCTTCAACCGGGCGCCCGAAAGTGCTTATTGTATTTGATGATTCTGGTAGTATGACCAGTAATGTTTACAATCAAAAGCCGAAGTATTCGTCTTCTACTACTTACACTGGAGTACATAGTAATACACGCGTCTATTATTCGAGTGATGGTAAAACACCCGAGGCAGGTAGTAACGACTGGTTCCCTGTCGATAAAAATTATTGTGCCGAGTCCCTGCCGGGCCTGAATTCAAGAGGTTTTTTTGCGACTAAATCTGCTTTTCAATGGCGTCTCAAAGACGAAAAATGGAGATGGAGGGACATAAAGAATCGGCAGACGGGTTTGGTTGTAGATTGTATCGAGGATATAATAAATACAAACACCGCTAATCTCAGTGCGACTGCTGGATATCCCAAACAGAAAAGCATCTCGATCGATGTATCTGCAACACCACCACCGAAGTACGTTACGACTAAACCCGGACCCAATAACGGCATATGGAAAAGGACGAAAGTCTATAACTTCTATAGCGCCAACTATATGAACTGGAAGTATGCGACGCTTCCGTTGGTAACTCGAAAACGGATGGATATTGCGCAGGAAGTCGTTACCAGCTTGATCTTTGCCAATCGAGGCCTGGACTTTGGCTTAATGGAGTTCAACAGAAATAGTTCAGGTCAAACGTGGCACGGTGGCCGTATCGTGCAGCGTATCATCACTGATATGAGTCTCGCGGATCGGGGTAATGCGATCGATATTGTGGAAAGATTCCAGGGCGCTGGGAATACGCCTTTATGTGAATCAACCTATGAGGCTTATCGCTACCTCAAGGGTGGCGATGTTCAGTGGGGGCATAGCCAGGCACCTGGTGGCCAACCTCAAGATTTTGAGCCATTTGATCCAAATGCAGAAATAGCCGCAGGAGGTACCTACATCTCTCCGGCGAGCGATTGCGCCTACACCTACATTATTATAATGACAGATGGTGCGCCAACCGCTGACACTGCGGCTAATGGTTTCATTGAGACTTTAACGGGAAAAACTTGTCTTCAGCACGGTTCGGGTACAAAAAACTGTATGCCGGAACTCGCCGAGTATATGGCCAATAATGATCTGGACGGTATTTCCACCAATGGTGATCAGTATGGCATTACCTACACTATCGGTTTTACCACGGATCAGACACTGTTGAGAAAGACAGCAGAACTGGGCAAGGGGGAGTATTTCACTGCCGATTCAGCAGAAGGTCTGACTGAAGCATTTGCAGGCGCTGTTTTAAGTATTCTTGCAAGTGACAGCTCGTTTACTTCTCCTGCCGTCGCCGTTGATACGTTCACCCGTACGCGTAGTCGGAACGACGTATTTTATGCGATGTTCAAACCCAGTGAGGAAATTGACTGGATTGGCAATATCAAAAAACTGAAGCTAGCTATTACCGATGGCGAAGCCGTGTTGGTCGATAAGTTGAATGCCCCGGCGATCGACCCGGCTACTGGTGATTTCAAGTCTACTATTAGCACTTTCTGGAGTTCTAGCGATGGTGGTGCTGTTGAGACTGGCGGTGTGGGTGCTCTGCTGGCAGCACGTGACCCGGCTGGCAGAACGATAAAAAGTAACACCGGCACCAATGGTGCACTCGAAGACTACGAGAGTGCCAATATGACCTACGATGCCTTTGGCTTCCTGACTGAAGCTGCTCTTTTCAGCTTCTTTGACGTTGACGATCAAGATGGCCTGGATGCCGAGTTGGCTTATGGCAGAGGCTTTGAGATTAACAATGATGGCACTATTTCTACAGTCACACGAGGGTGGATACTGGCTGATATTCTGCATAGCCAGCCGGTTGTAGTTAACTATGGTGGTGCGGATCCCAACAACCCGGACTTACGTATTGTCGTTGGAACGAATGGCGGTTTTCTACATATGTTTGGTGACTCAGATGGTCAAGAAGACTGGGCATTTTTCCCCAAGGAGCTAGCCCCCGTTCTGCGGCAACGACGATTGAATCCTCTGTCTGCCGAGCACGTATACGGCGTAGATGCACTGCCGGTTATGTATACAAAAGACAATAACCAAAATGGCACTATTGAAAGTGGTGACAAGGTGTGGGCATTTTTCGGCCTGCGCCGAGGGGGAAGGGGCATGTATGCTCTGGATATTTCTAACCCGGATAGTCCCGCTTATTTGTGGGGAATTGATTTCAATACCACAGGGTTCTCTGAACTGGGGCAAACCTGGTCGGTTCCAGTGGTGACACGAATCCCCGGTTACGCCGATTCCAATGGCGTACCCAAGCCCGTAATTATTTTTGGTGCGGGCTACGATGAGAATAAAGACTCCTCTGGTGCGGCTACAGCAGACAGTATGGGTCGTGGTCTATATATAGTCGATGCGGCGACAGGTACTCTGGTCTGGAGTGTGACAGCAGGGGCTACCACCGCAAAAAATATGCAAGAAACAGGGTTGGATCACTCTGTCGCCGGGCAGGTCACTGCAGTGGACAGCAACGGTGATGAATTGACGGATCGTATCTATTTTGCCAGCACGGGTGGTAACGTATGGCGGGTTGATATGGGTTTTAATACGCTGCCCACGATCAGCCAGAATACCTGGCGCATAACAAAGCTGGCGGACTTCAGTAGTGTTACTGAGCCAACACCGACCGCCGAGACTGCGGCCAATACCGACAGGCGCTTCTTCTATGCGCCTGATGTAGTACGTGTTCGGAAAAATGGCGCGCCAGTAGACGCGGTATTAATTGGTAGTGGCGATAGAACCAACCCTAATGCCACTGATGTGGACAATCGCTTTTATGTAGTCAGTGACGAGGCCATTATGCCTTATACGACGGCACCACCTTCGTCCTCTGAGTGTTCAGCGACACCGCCCAGCACTGATTTTCGCTGCGTGCTGCCCCTGGATGATGGCGATTTATTCAACGTGACCAGTAATGTTTTGGTCACGGGGACAGTGAGTGATAAAACGATTGCGCTGGCTGCACTTGCTGTGTCGAATGGTCTTTATCTGGATCTGCTCAACGATGGGGAGAAGGTAACAGCAAAGTCATTCACTATTAACGGGCGGGCCTTTTTCCCAACGTTCACGCCTGATGATGGTCTAAGCACTATTAACGTTTGTAAACCTGAGGCGGGGCAGGGCCAGCTTTATATCTTTGATATCTATGACGGGAAGAGAAAGACAATTAATCTGGGTCCAATTCTCCCGGACTCGCCCTCGGTGCATTTTGGCGAAGATGGAAAAATTCGCCTGCTGTTACCACCTGGTAGTCCCCCTGATGATGACGGCGATGACGACGACGAGTGTGCTAATGGTGTGTGCGATATAGGTGAAGCGTTTAGGGCGCCCTATGGTAACTATTGGTTCCAGGAGGAATACTAGTGAGAGCACCAGTGCATAGCATCCATTCCAGAGGTTTTACCCTGATGGAGGTGATGATTGTGGTGGCCATAATCGGCATTTTGCTGGCGGTGGCCTTGCCTTCCTATCGTGACAGTTTGATGAAAGGGCGGCGTAGTGATGGTATGTCGCTGCTCATGGATGCGACTAATAGGCAGGAGCGTCTTATGCTTGATCGCTCAACTTATACGACCGACATGGCTGACCTAGGCTTCGAGTCGCCCTTTCTTTCTCAGGAAGGGCACTACAGT
>JADGEN010000167.1:0-531 GCA_016744355.1 Halieaceae bacterium | reverse complement strand
TCTGCTCTGTTGGATGCAACTAATCGGCAGGAGCGTCTGATGTTGGATCGATCTACTTACACAATTGATATGACGGCCCTCGGATTCGCTGCTGACCCCTATATTTCTCCAGAAGGGCATTACAGTGTCGATGCGGTTGCTTGCGGTACCGGGACGATTGCCACCTGTTATGTACTAACGGCTACACCTGTATCGTCTTCGCCGCAGTCAAAGGACACCAAGTGTACAACGCTGATATTGGATTCGTTTGGCGCAAAAACCGCCACAGGGTCCACATCCACCGAATGTTGGTAAAGCAGAGCAAATGAGGATCACACTATGACCACAAAAATATTTGCGACAAAACGAAAAGTTGTACTTGCGTCTTTACTGGCAACGGTATCGTTCGCCAGTTACGCGCAGCTTCCGGATGGCGAATTTGCATGTCAAGTTCTGACAGAGAGTGGGCAGGCAGGTCTGGTACTGGTGCAGGCCGACGCAGAGACAGATGCAATGAAGGTAGCGAGGACGTCTACTGCCTGGGAGTTGGAC
>JADGEN010000166.1 GCA_016744355.1 Halieaceae bacterium | reverse complement strand
GTATCTTGTTGCTTGGCACTCTCGATCAGTGCGAGCACTGAGGTCAGGGGCGCCCGCAGATCGTGAGATAGAAAATCCAGGGCCTCTGCTCGCTTCAGCTCACTGTGTTTCATGTCAGTTACATCAGTCAGAGTAATCAGAATGAGGGGTTTCTCCAGAATGAGTAATCTACCCTTGCACAGCAACTCCCTGGCGCTAGCCCGGCAGCGACCTTCGTGGGTGAACCGTTCGCCTTTGATGACAAGGTTAGACACCAGGTTTTTCACATCTGGTGCGTTATCCAGTTCTAGTTGCTTCAGCACATCCATCGCGGTATGGACGTTTTCCCCGGACGCGAGTAACACGCGCGCCTGTTTGTTGATGATGAGGATACCACCGCCTAGACCACATAGAATGATACCTGTGGTCAATTGCTCCATCGTACCTCGAAGCAATTCCCGGTTTTGACTCGCGTCGCTGTAGGCCTCTTCCAGCAGCGCCAGATCTGACTGTATCAGATTGTCTGCGGTCTCTGACGTTGATGCCGTAAGTGTGGTCGGGAAGAATTCATTCAGTCGAGCAGAGATGGTTTCACTATCAGTAGTCCAGAACAATTGCAGCTGCCGGGATTCCTCGGCGATGGTGTAAATACACTGTGAATGAAGTCCCGCGTGTCGCCACCCCTGATTTTTTGGATTACCGGCCACATATTTATCCAGACTCCAGCGCTGCAGGTAACCGAGGTCATGTAAAAACTGAGCGGTTCGCTCGATATCTTCCCACCTGGCTTTAACGTGAAGCTCTTGATTGTCCTGTTCAAGTAATCGCAATTGTCTATGATTAAAGTTCACAGCCGCATCCAGTCGTAACCAGTTCCAAAGGGGGTAGGCCAAAATCAGGCTGACCATCACTGGGACAGGTGACGCCCACAAGCCGAGCCAGCTCAAAGCTATCCAGCTAATTACAGGTAGAGCTGCGCAACTAATGACTATAGCCAGTAATAGAGCCTTTGGTTCCAGCTGGGTGAAGAAAATTATACTAAAGAAGGTTGCGAAGAAAACTACGGCTGCTAGCCATCTCGCTGGTGCCTGTTGAATCAGATCTCCGCTGCGCAAAGCGTGGAAAATATTCGCATTGATCTCCACACCTGAAATCTGGCCTAGCGGTGTTGTGTGGTTGTCGACTTGCCCTGCAGCGGTTGCACCTACAAAAACGATCTTGTTTTGCAATTGTTGTTTCGATACCCGCCCACGTAGAACGTCCACATATGAAACACTGGCCACAGTGCCGGCGGGACCCATAAAGGGAATGAGGTTGTGATAGTCGCGAATAATGGTTTTGGGCATGAATTTCAGTGGTCGTTTGGAGTTAATCGTGCCGGGAAGTTCCGCCGGAGCTTCATCAGTAAGCCTGGCAAGGGCTAGAGAATAATGAGGCGATGTGGGTGCTCCAATACCGTCAAAGAGGTATACACTGCGGCCGGCTCCGTCGCTGTCCAGTTCTATATGTACGTGACCCAGGTCGGCGGCAGCTGCGGCTAAAATGGGTATAGGTTTTACTTCCACCAAGGTTCTTTGACCTGTCTGACCTACAAAAACTGGTAGTAGAACTCGACCGTGAGCGCGCATTGCTTTAGCTAACAGCTGGTCTACTTCAGGATAATCACTGTCCGCTTCTGAAAATATAATGTCCAGAGCTATAGCTTTCACGTCAAGCCTGGTGAGCTCGCGAAGGAGCTGCACATGCCTCTCCCGCGGCCAAGGCCAGCGACCCAGTTCCATCAGGCTGCCTTCATCGATCGCAACGATTACGATATCGTCAGCCTGGGCTAGAGGGTTAGTTTCAATTATGGCGTCATAGAGCAATCGGTCCAGCGGCTGAACCATTTCGAATAGGGAAATCATGGCGCACAGGGTCCCGCCAGCCAGCGCCAACGCTAAGCGCTTGAAGGCGGTACGGGTCACAATAGCGCTATAAGAATTAGCAGCGAAATACTCAGTATAGCGGGCAACAATGAATCTGGCTCGGGCTCGCTTGGAGGAGGAGGAGGGGGGGTTATGCAAAGTGATTGAGTGGCTTCGAGGCCATTGAATCCTGCATTGTCTATGGCCCGTACCGCAACGATGTAACAGCCTTCATCGAGGCTGGAAAAGGTCAGCTGCGGCGACGTCGAGTGGACAGATTGCAATAATTCTTCTGAGCTATCAGTGGAAATAAGATCCACTTGCCATGAGATCGCATCGGGGTGTGTGCTCCATGCAATTGTCACTGGCAGGGGAGAGTTAATCGGTAGTGAAGGTAGGGCAGGTGCGGGTGGCAACTTTCGCGGCTGAAGCAGTGGCTCACCTTTTTTAGCTGCAAGCCCGAATCCTGCAGGTACTGTAACGCTGGATGAGGCCTCTACTGCAACCGCTCCGCGCAATACCTCGCTACGCATTGATTGATCTGAACTGCTGTTTACCCGGAAACGCGTTCCGCGCACCGCAGCGATTGCCGCCGGTGTTTTTATTTCGAATCGAGAGCCTCGGCCCGGTGTCACTACGGCTTCTATATCACCCTGATTCAGCTGTAGTTCTGCGGCTGTTTTTTCACCGCTGCTCGTCATGCTGTCAATAAGCAGTTCCGAATTGGCCCGTAAAAGTAATTCTCCCCGTTCGCCCAGACGAAAGCGTATGGAACCAGCGCCGGTGATGAGCCTGGCGCCCAAGTGTATATCATCACCTGAAGATAGAGGGACTCGCTCTCCGGTACCTCGCCTATCATAGAATGCTTCCCCCTGCGAACTGCCTACCACACCAACCACGGGGGTGTTTATAAGCCAAGCGAGAGGGAAGCGAATAGGCGTACCCACTGGGATTGCCCGATCGTTTTGAATGCGGTTCAATTTCCCCAGCTCCAGCCAGCAGCCGCGCTTGCTAGAATATTGGATGCAGAGATCCCACAGGGTATCCCCTTTCTGGGTATAGTAAATTAAATCACCGGAGATGGCGGGGGAGGGAAAGCATGCCCAGAGCACTAACAATGCCATGCAGGCCGGGCGGATAAATATTCTATTCATAGAGTCTCCAGTCGATAGCCGTGTCGGTAGATGGTTTTGATACAGAACCCCATTTCCGGGCCAATTTTCAGCAATTTGCGAATGCGGCTCATGTGCACGTCGACCGTACGGGTGTCCAAAGCCGCATCTACTCCCCAGACCTCTTTCAGTAGGAATTCCCGGGAGAGTAGTTTATCGGTGTGAGTAAGTACGCAAACTGCCAATTTGAATTCGATGGGGCTTAGCGTCAGCGGTTCGTCGCCCAACCAGGCTTTGTGATTGTCTAGTTCAAGTTTGATCGGCCCCAGCTCTAGCTCAGAGGGGGGGGCTATCCCGGAGCGACGCCATAGAGCGCCGAGTCGAGCCAATAACTCGGCGCGACGCAGCGGCTTTACCAGGTAGTCGTCGGCTCCGCTAGTGAGGCCCCGTACAATATCCTCTTCGCTGTCCTTAGCGGTAGCGAACAGAACTGGGCCGCTAAACATTAGTTTGTTTCTAAGAACACCTAGCACATCGATTCCCTCACAATCAGGGAGCTGCCAATCGAGGATTAAAATGTCGGGTTGCTGAATGGGAATCTGTTCCAAGAACTCATCCCCACGATCACTATGAAATGTACTGTAACCAGCTCCGTGAAGCCAGCTGATGAGCATCTGGGCTTGCGGTTGTTCATCCTCCAGTAGGCCGACAGAAATTGCGGGCATTGTACTATTTCCTAAGGGCAAAAATGCCTCACTATTTTTTCGAGAGTATAACAGTTACAGAATCGCAGGAAACATAATGTAACGCTTGGGATTGTATCTCAGCCCAACTCGTTGCGGGGATGAGAACGAGTTGAACTTTTACGTTGGCCGCTAGTTTTACAATCTATTTACATTGCCCACTTGAGATTCGATAGGTCTGCATTGAGAATAGAGGCTAACTGTATGTGGGTGTTTTATTATGCTACACGCGAGCTTTTTACTTACGTTTTTGGGCAAATTTATTGTATGTTGAACTGCAGTGCGCTAATTCTCAGACCTGCTCAGCCATTTGTTGAGTGGCTGGCAGATGTCGATAATTCGGGGATTTTACCGCGTAAAAAGGACGAGCAAACTGTCTACTTAATTCCTGTGTACGAAGATACTGTGCAGGCGATGGACTACGTGGCAGAGCATAATGATACTTTCTTTAGGCTGGAGTTGGGTGCTTGGCACGAAGTGGAGGCAAATTGGCCTCGTAACAGGAGTTTTGAGATGTTCAGAAACTGGTTCCTGATTGAATTGCATTCTATGGTAGTAGGGCACGGAGATCACGGAGTAGGGAGCAGGTTACCCATACACTGATTAACGTCCTGTAGACTGGGCTTCGTTCAATTGACCTCCCGCAAGTTCACACTGCATACAAACGCCTCAGGTTTGCACCGGCCTCAGATCGGCGTCAGCTTTACTTGCCCAAGTGTGTAGAAAGGAAATTGACCACCTCGTCGATCATCTCCTCGCTGGTGAAATATTTTCCACTGCCATGGCCTGCACCAGGCACAATGCACAGGCTTGCATCTACTTTGTTCCTTCGAAGGGCGGCATACATAATTTCGCTTTGTGTTGTGGGTACCACCTTGTCGTTTTCGCCGTGTAACAGCAGCATTGGCGCGCTTTTTGGTGTCACCCAGTGAACCGGGCTGGCCCGCTTTGTCTCCTGCGAATCAATTGCCAGGCCATCTTCCAGTAAATTCTGCAACATCCAACGCGGACTTGCGATACCAGTGCGTTTGCTGTCTTGTGCCCAGCTGGTTAAATCGCTGGGGCCAAAAAAACTGATAGCAGCGTCTACCGAGCAGACTGTGTTCGACTCCGCATCGTGTGGCATAGACTGCCGCGCCGTAGTGGCCAGCATGGCACTGAGATGCCCACCCGCCGAAAAACCCCAGCTGGCGATGCGCGATGCATCCAGGCCATATTCATCGGCACACTCGCGCAGCCAACGCACCGCCGCTCTGGCATCCTGCACAGGCGCGGGGTATTTTGCCTGGGAACTGAGCCTGTAGTTGATAACTGCAACGGCATAACCCCGGCGGGTTAAACGCTGTACCTGCATAGGCTTGGAAACAGGCTGATTCTTGTTTCCTGTAAACCAACCGCCACCAAACAGTACCAGCACAACAGGCAATGGCGAGTCACTATTGCGGGGTCTGTACAGATCCAACAGCAGCGGGCCAGACTCTGTCACTACATAGGG
>JADGEN010000165.1 GCA_016744355.1 Halieaceae bacterium | reverse complement strand
ACTAAAACCACTAGCAATAACATCTAACGCAATAGCTGGCTGAGCCATTAATACACTATTACTAAAAGAAAGAAAAAGTAGTAAACAAGGTTGTTCCCATCAGCATTGCTGTTACCTGTGACAAATAAGTAAAGGCCTCCAATTCTGTCCGACTATTTTCCGCCTGCCCTCTCCAACCACAGCAGCGTATCAATATAAGCAACGAATCGATTCAGGTAATGGGGGGACAAATCGCGCATAGACGCCAGCGACTGCACAATTAGTTTCTCAGAATTGAGCGGCCCTGCGCCCTCGGGTATTTCCCGAATAGCTTGAGTCACCAACTTATCAGCATTGCGCCTAACCAATGATTCGCGAAAATAATGGATTGAACTGAGTTCATCCTCTTCTGTATGACTGCCTGTTTTAGGCGAGCTCGCATCCACCTCAGACGCTGTATTAACCAGCTTGCGTTCCGCCTGACGCAGGATGTCGTCAAACGAAGGGGATTGCACTTGCGCATCACCGGTAGGCCTGGAATGGGCAACATAGTCCGTAAGGTCGGCCAGTGCCTGAGTTGCTGGGCCGCGTTGCAATTTCGCCAGCAATCGGCTCAGCTGCGAAAAGTCACAACTCTCAAAGTGCTGCTGCAGTTGCTCTGCCGCTTGCGGAAATTCGGATAAACCTTCAGCCAGCGCGGTTGCTGCCGCTGTCTGGGCCACGGTAAATTTTTCCCGGTATTGGTTCAGTGCAATCAGCGCGCGCGTGCGCACAAGATCACTGACCGCTTCGCGCTGTCCATGGGCCCGCCTCGCCATGGCCTCGATATAACGAAACTGAGCCGGGTCGTATTGCTGCGCGCCAATGTTGCACAACTCCGCGAGTTGCTCCTCCAGCGCGGGTACCTCTGCCTCCTGGACCAAATCGTTCACCGCAGCACCCCGCTTACTTTCCAGCACTCTTGGGAACGGGAGCCATCTCAACCCGACGGTTTTGCGAACGGCTGGCGTTATCAACATTGGGAACCACCGGCTGCTGTGCGCCAAAGGCCGCAGCAAAAACCATAGAAGGAGGCATACCCTCGGCGACCAATGCGCGCGTCACGGTTAGTGCGCGCTCGGCGGACAACTCCCAATTGTCGCGAAAATGGTTGTTGCCCTTTTGTATTGGTAAGTCGTCGGTAAAGCCACTTACCATAAGCATTTCTTGACGCTCGCCCAAATAAACCTGCAACGGTTTTACCAGGGTTTTCAGCAGCTCCCTGCCCTCGCTCTGCAACTGATCTGAATTGAGCCCAAACAACACACTACCGCTGATACCGATACGACCGTCGTGCAGCGTAACTCGCCCTGTTGCCAGTGGGTCGGCCAGAGCCTCCTCCAGTGCCATGCGTCTTTGTTCTTCCGCCTGACGTTTTTGAATTTCGTTTTCAAGCGACTGGGCCAGCTCTAACTGAATGCCCAGTGTCCATACCAGTATGAGAACAAACACACCAACAAGCCCCGCCATCAAGTCTCCAAATATGGGCCAAACTGGTGTCTCGTGTGAAATATGTTCTTCGAGTTGCTCCATTAGCTCGCCTCAGCAACAGTGGCGACATCTGCGGCGCCAAGCTCGCGCAATTCGTCAAAAATTTCTCGCTGGGACGCCATGCTCTGATCGATAATTTGTCGCGCCTGCGCCACGTAGTAATTCATCTGCTCATCGCTGCGGGCATTGGAGTTATCCAGCGATTGCTCAATACCACTGAAGCTCTCCATCAATTTTCCGTTGGACTCGGTAAACAGGCTCACCGCCACAGTAAACGCTTCACCCAGGCTCGCCATCTCGGTTGCACTACCCGAGAAATTCTCGGCAATACCAGACATTTCCTCGACTTGTGCCCCCACTTGCTGGTCAAATTTATCTCCTACTTTCTGCAGTAATTCTGCTGAAGAAGACACCATGCTTTCCAAAGCCTCGCGTTGGCCCTGTGAGGCTTGCTCAAGTGTGCGGGATAAAGAATCAAGCTGCTGCATAATGCGCTGACGCTCTTCCAGTAACTGATTGTCTCTTTCGATATTGTTGGAAACTTCATCGCGCAACTTGCCTATCACTTCAGCGGCGGCCTTAGGAGTTTCTGAGGCAGTTTCGATGAGTCGTGCCATTGGCGCCTCCATTTCCTTGCCCAGTGCAGCGAGGTGTGTGGCCACGGTTGCCTCCAGAGCGCCCAGTCGATCTACGGCCGCTACACCGCGCCGCTCTTCTGTCTCTCGTAGTGCATCCAAACCAGCTTTCATATTGACATTCAGCTGCGAAATCTGCTCTCCAGCACCTTGCCACTGTGCTGTCACTGCTCCCGACATTGACTCGAAACTGGAAGTAGCAGATTCCAGCGATGCCTGCTGCAGTTGCGTGCTTTTTAATAGTTCGTCGGTAAACTGTTTTGAAGCGCCGCTGAGTTCAGCTGTCGCCCGCTGCTGCGACTCGGTGAGTGACGCCGTCCATAGTCCTAATCGGGCCTCATCAGCCAGCTCTTGTTGTTTCGTCCATGCAGAGGAAGACTCACCGAAAGAATCCAATAGCGAAGTCGCCGTATTTTCAATTTTATCGCTCACACCATTCAGTGAGCCTTCAATGCTTTGCACAAGTTGCTCATTTGACTCCCCCTGCGCACCCAGCCCACTCTGCCACGCTGCAGATACCGCTTCTGAAGTACTGCTAAAAGAATCCAGCAGTGAGGTCGCAGTGTTTTCGATTTTATCGCTCACACTATTCAGCGAGCCTTCGATGTTTCGCACAAGCTGCTCATTTGACGCCCCCTGCTCACCCAGACCGCTCTGCCACGCTGCAGCAACCGCTTCTGAAGTGTTGCTGAATGTTGCTGCGAGCGACTCAAGTTGATCCTGCGCTGTCTGCATCAGAATCTGGTGGGACGCCTGCGCCTCTCGGCTCATCTCAACCATCGCCTGTTCTACAACTGGTTTGATACTCTCCCCCGCCAACCTTCCGCTGTCTGCCAGACTGGTTTTCAAAGAGGTGTCTACTGAAGCGGCCAGCTCTTTGTATTCGTGCTGTGCCGACTCGTGAAACTGCTCCTGATTAGCTATCAGGGTCTGGCTCAATTGCTCACTCGCGCGGCCCAACTGCTCAGCCACAGAAGTGAGCTTTTCAGCGACTTCGGGCAGCGCCTGAGCCTGCATCTGCAGTGCTTTATAGGTTTCCTGCCGATTGTGCGCTAGAGAGAAATTGCGAAATACCGTAGATATTTTGCCATCGAGAACACGCGTAGCCAGCATACGATCGCGGCGGGTCAAGGTGGAAATAAGCCCCAGCATGGCGGATGCAGCGACACCGGCAACAGAGGTGCCAAAGGCCACGCTCAGGCCGTTGATGGGGGCAGCCAGACCTGCGCGTATAGCCTGTAACTCTGTGGTGCCCTCCAGAGCAATCACGGCGCCCGATAAAGTCTCAACCATTCCGACAAAGGTACCCAAAAGTCCCAGCATCACTAACAGCCCGACTAAATAGGGCGTGACAACAGGTGCCGGCAAGCCAACACGCTCGCCTTCTATACGCAACGCAACCGCATTTCGCAAAGAGGCATGAAGCTTTGCCAGCCACTGCTCCAGTTGTGCGCTATCGCCCATTATCTCGGGGAGTGCCGCCAGCCCATTGGTAAGCGTCGACGTAGCTGCCCTGAACTGAACCAATTCCATAAAACCGATGGCGTAAACACAGGCGATGACCAGGGTGACAGCCAGCGCCAGATTGTTGCTACCAACAAAAGTTGATGCCATCCAAATAACAGCGCTGGCCCCAAGCAAAAAGGCGGCGATAAAGAATAATCTATTCATGGTGTGTATTTTCAATCTCTGAGTGGAGCGCTTCGATCAAGCCCTGTGTAGGCAGAAGCCGGGCCTCAACCTCTGCAAGTAGTAAGCTTTGCATATTCTGGCAAAACAATTCGAGTAATTCCGGCCAGCTTCCGCTGTTGCCCTGGGGGTCGTCGCTGGCCAGTGTGTATTCGTTCAGCAAGTGCGCATACCGCCGCGCCAGAAGCCCCGGTATAGCAGCGAAAAACTTGCGACTGTGCCCTGCAAGGGTATCGCCCAGAGCTTCATCCAATACCACCAATTGCGCCAGCTCGGCAGAACCACCCTGTGCCGCTTCACGTACCTGCTTGCGCAGTTGTTGGATTTTGCTGCCCATTTCCCGTTGATGTGCGGCATAAAAACGCCCGTAGGGCTCATAGCCGCTCGCTGCGTCAGTGGGAGCCTCGAGGCCTGGCCGAGGTAGTTTGATGCGTCGCAGACCGGTGCTGTCTTCAAAACTCTTGATTATCGACGCGACTATGGCGTTACGCACCTGCAGGAACTCGGCGGTTATTGCCTCGTCGGATTCTGTCGAGGCCGTGAACGAATTGGCGCTTTGTTGCGCATGCACACGGGAGATATTGACTGAATCGGACAAATCTATCAGCTGCCCCAGGCGCTGGGCGAAATGATGATGTGAGACCTCTGCGTCGGACACAGCCAGCTCACCTAACACGCGAAGCAGCCTCGACCCATTCAGGGAGGCCTGTGCAGAGTGCTGAGCCACTAGAGCTGTGATCTGTGCGGGTGGTTTGGAGAGTGCAAGACGGATCCGGTTCGTATTTGATTCAATGGGGCTGCTGAACAGTCACAGCCAGCGCCTATCCTACCATTTTGAAGCACTGAAAAGTCTAATTTCTCAACATAATTGACCTTGCGAGCGACTAATTCAATAGCAGCTATGATAGCTTTGCGGGTAGAAATTTACCCCGATTTGGCTGGAGCGCCCCCTGTGAACTACATAAAGTTGAAAGATGCGGAAGCTGGATTTCTGCAACGCTACCCCGATGGCTTCGCAGACCCCGCTATGGAATCGATAAAGAAAAAGCACAATGTGGATAAACTGACCGAATTTGCCCAGCAGAACCTCACCCGGGCAAATTTTAACCGGCCCGAGTTTATCGCCGAGACGGTACTTAAAATCGTCAGTCGTTCATCCATGGTTTCACGCTTCGAAAAACCCAAATTCAAGGACTTTATCACTTCACTCAACTCCCACGAAAAGCAGGCCCTGGCGGATGCGTTCGAAAAGCGCTTATACGGGCGAAAAAAGCAGCAGGGATTTGAAGAGATTCTGGGCATGCTCAGCCACCATAAGCTCGCTAAATGGGCTGTGATATCCGTGGTTCCGTTTTACTTCGCGCCCACCAAGGAAGCCTTTGTAAAGCCCACCACAGCCAAAGGCATACTCTCCTACCTCGAAATTGAAGATCTGGTATACAAACC
>JADGEN010000164.1 GCA_016744355.1 Halieaceae bacterium | reverse complement strand
GCATAGTAGACAGCGGTGTACCCAAATCGTGTGCCGCACCGGCGGCCAGAGTTGCGACAGCTAATACCTGCTCATCGCGTAGTGTCTCCTCACGGTTTTGCTGCAGTCTTTGCGCCTGCTCCCGCAGCGTCTGCGCCATCCTGGTAATAAAATAGGTTATAAGCATTGAACTGAGCAAGAAGGTAAACCACATTCCAGCGATGTGCGGACTGATACCTGTAGGAGCATGGTGCGTGGACATAATATCCAGAGGGAGATAATAAAATAGCAGCAAGCTGTAACACGCCAGTGAAAAAGCTGTGAGCCCGCGGGTATAAAGCGCAGGCAGCACTGCCGCAGAAATAGTGAGCGGAATTAATAACAGCGACACCAATGGGTTACTCGCTCCCCCCGTTAGGTATAACAGAGCGCACAGTAGAGCTGAGTCGACCAACAGATGAACAGCAAATTCCAACTCGGTGACAGGCCAGGGCCTGCCCTTGCCTGCGCGCCAAAAACTGAATACAACAAGCCCCAATGACAATGCAAGCAGATTTCCGATCAATGTGAATGGCAGGGGCAAGGAGTTGATGTAAGCATAACCCAGTGCCGCACACTCCACTGCAAGAAGAATGCAGCGTATCCAGCAAAGGCGTGTAAGGTTTTGCTTGAGTGCGGATAAATAAAATGGCGTCATGAATAATCTTCTGTACGTACTGCGCTGTGGCTAAGCCTGAGTTCTATCTGGTAGTAAACTTTGATAGTAAATGATTTTCATGTCGGTGTGGCGCGACAATTTGTCACATACCAACATCCACTGTGGCCGACTACTATACCTGCCCATGAAATCCAGCTCCACTCGGACTAAACCACTTCTGCAAACAATAATTCAATACCTGGATACCCTCTTGCTCTCAAAACGCCTGATTATCACCGGGGTTACCGCCCTGACCAGTAGTGGCTATACCACCGCTGCTTCTACCGAATTGATGGAAGAGCTGCTTGTAAAAGCCACCTATGACTCCCGCACTATAGACGTGAGCGAGGCGCTAATCATTTCACCCGACACCGCCAAGCTACTCACACGAGCGCCGGGGGCCAATGTAAATGGTAACGGCCCTTTGACGGGCATCCCCCAGTATCGGGGAATGTATGGTTCTCGCATCGCCACCTCAATGGATGGCCGACAATTGGCTCCCGCGGGACCAAACTGGATGGACCCACCTCTATCTTACGCCGCCGCAGGACAATTGGAGTCACTGGAACTATACCGGGGCATCGTTCCAGTGAGCGTTGCGCAGGAATCTATAGGTGGTGCCGTTGCGGTACACACTTTCCGGGGCGACTACGGTGACAGTGAACAATTTCAGCTCAGCGGAAAAATCGTGGCTAGCGCGCAATCAGTCAACCAGGGCTCGCACTTAAACGCAGCAATGTACGGCTCAAATGAAAATCATCGCATCAAAATTGGCGCCATGAACGAGTCGGGAGACGACGCGGACTTTCCCGGTGGAGAACTTACTCCCAGTGAATATGAACGACAACGCTATGACTTTGGCTACGGCTTCCGCAGCGGGTCACACAGCCTGCAACTGGATTACAGCTATAACGATACCGGTGACACGGGTACTGCAGCCCTCCCCATGGACATCGACTACATTACAGGCAAGTTGTTAAGCCTCGATTATAATTTCGCACCCCAATCAGATTTCTCTGTGGAAGCCAGCATATATGGCAGCGATCTCAGACACGGCATGACCAATTACCACCTTCGCAAAGCACCAACGCCCAGCAGATGGCGCCAGAATATTGCAGACTCAGATAACATCGGTTTCAAGTTATCGACCACATTCAAAGATGATGATGGCAGCTGGACAACAGGCATTGATGGTTTTTCAGAACAGCATAATTCAGACATAGACAATCCCAACAATGCCATGTTCTACGTGGTCAATTTCAATGAGGCAGAGCGTGAAGTGTTTGGCGTGTTCATTGAACGCCAGCAGGATTGGAGTTCGTTGAGCGGTAATTTTGGTCTGCGCTATAACCATGTAGCTATGGACGCAGGCGAAGTCGATGGCTCGCCGGCCATGATGATGCCTCCCGCCCAAATGTTGCGGGACAATTTCAATAATGCAGACCGCTCGCAAACAGACGACAACGTCGACGTGACGGCTAAGCTGGACTACAGCATCAGTAATAATACAAGCTTGTACGCAGGGATCGCACAGAAAAACCGCTCCCCCAGCTACCAGGAGCGCTACCTCTGGATGCCGCTTCAAGCCACCGCCGGCCTGGCTGATGGCTACACCTACACCGGCAACATCACACTGAAACCGGAAGTATCACGGCAACTGGAAACCGGCCTGGACTTTAACAACGGCACTTTCACACTGGCACCACGCATTTTCTACAGCCGCGTGGATGACTATATTCAAGGGACTCCCAGCAAAGTGATTCCGGCAATCAGGCTCGTGCGCATGATGAACACGGCCAATGGCACGAATAACCCGGACCCCCTTCAGTTTAACAATGTCGATGCCGAACTGTATGGCTTCGATATGGACTGGCGCTGGGAAATGGCTGATCGACTTACACTGTCGGGAATCGTCAACTACGTGCGCGGCAAACGCCGCGACATCAGCGACGACCTCTATCGTATCGCTCCACCCAATACTTCAGTGCGCCTTGATTACAGCGCAAACAACGGGTCCGCTGGTGTTGAAACTGTTTTTTACGCCGACCAGAACGATGTAAGTGAAACAAATGGGGAAGAAAAAACCGGGGATTACGCACTACTGAATATAAGTGCCACCTGGCAAGCGACCAGCAATCTTCACCTGGCGGCGGGAGTCGACAACGTATTTGACGAAAAATATGAGCAGCATCTGGGGGGGTATAACCGAGCTGCCAACCCCGATATCAGCAAGGGCAGCAGGCTGCCTGGCACTGGGAGTAATCTATTTGTGAGGGCCGAGTGGTCTTTCTAGGCTGTGACGCCAATACACTGAAGTTGCAACTCCTACCTGTTTAATCTGATCAGGTAGCTCATAGAAATTGTGCCGCTACTTTTTCGCTGTATTCAGCACGAAAGTAGCCAGCGCTTCTGCCTCAGCCTCTTTCAAACTGGACATCGCGGGCATTGCCATTGCCCCCCATTTACCAGAGCCACCATTGCGTATCGACACGGAAACTTTTGCTTGAGCATCCGCATCGTTTTTATACCTCTCGGCAATTTTGACAAAAGCTGGCCCGACTATGTCCTTTTCAATGCCGTGACATCCAAGACATGCATTGCCGTTAAGCAATGTCTCAACATCGATATCATCCTGCCCCGCGGCGGCGGCCTCTCGCTCATAAGCTCTACTTAGCGACACCACACTCTCATCAGTGGCATTTGCACTACCGTAAGCCACCGCCAAATAGGCTCCAATAAGCTGAATCTCATTTTCATTCAGCGGTGCGCCGTAGGAGTGCTGCATCTTCGTCATTTCTGCCGTCCATTGCTGCTGGTCCTTACCCGGCGGCTGGTAGCTTACGTAATTTGCTGAGTGACAGATGCCACATTTTTTGAGGGCTATATCATAGCCCGGCAACTCTGAAGGGCGAAGCTCTGAAACATCCTCAGGTAGCTCAATTTCCTTTACCTGCGACCAGGAAGGAGCTACACCGGTAAAGGCAGCAAGCGTCAGTAGTATTGTCATGACCCTTTTCATATCAACCCTCTCAAGCAACTGTGACATGTGTAGACTCCACAACCCATCGACGATATCCGCCCGGATTCCAACTGCTTGTCATAGGTTGAATATCGCCTCCGTTCGAACTGGCGCGCACCATCAAAACAGCGTCTCCTTTTTGCGAAAATGTAACCGGAAGTGACCACTGGCGAAACGAATGCCTGCCCAAATTTTCACCCAGCGAAGCCGTACGCCAAACTCCACCGCCGTCTGCTGAAACTTCAATCGACTTTATACCCGTACCTTTGTCAAAAGCGATACCTTTTAACACCACCTCACGACCGGCTGGCAACACTCCACCCGACTCCACACTGGTAATAAAGCTGCGCACGGGAAGCGTGGAGATAGGGCGTGTCTTTTCAGCTGTTGTACCCGGTGCCACGCACAAGCACTTGTTATCAGGAAGACGGTAGCCGGAATTCATAAAATAGGCATCATGGCCACTGAACTCATGATCAATAATTTCAATATCTGACAGGTGTTTGACCCAGTAAGTACCAAAATAACCCGGTACGATAAGTTTTAGAGGGTATCCATTGAGGAAAGGCAGGTCCTCCCCATTCATAGCCCAGGCCAGCATGGGCTCAGGGCTGATTGCATGCTCAATGTCCAGAGCCTTACGAAAATCAGGCGTGCTGGACATTACAGGCGTATCCATGCCATTAAACGTGACCAACTTTGCTTTCGCACTAACTCCCGCCAGCTCTAACACCGACTTCAGACTAACCCCAGTCCATTTCGCATTACCCATTGCCCCGTTACCGAGTTGAGCGCCAAACACACGCGGAGATGAGTAGCCACGGCTATTGCCAGAACATTGATTTACAGCCACCACTTCCGAGCGATCGGGGAGCGCTTTTAAATCAGCCAACGATAAGCTCAGTGTTGTCTTGCCCTTCACGCTAAGGCGGTAGGTTTCTGGATTAATTGCTGTGGGGAAATTGGCTAGATGATAGCGCACATAAAACGCATCATTGGGCGTTATCACGCTGTCGTTGAATGTGGAAAAAGGAGTTTCGAGGTGAGGCGGTCGACTGTGTACCAAAATCAGTTCACGCTTACCCGGATAGCGAACCATTGGTCGGGGGCCAGCGGCAAACGTAACCCCCTCTCCAGTATTCGGTTGCCCTAACGCGCCCAGCGATGTTGACGCCAGCGCCATCATACCTGTTTTTCTCAAAAACTGGCGCCGAGTATCCATATTCAGTTTCATCTTTTTTGCCATAATTATCCCAACAATTCTCGGGTACAAATCCAGAACCCACCAGTGGAAACCAGCGTTCTGGCTAAGAGGAAAATATCCTAACTTTAAGTGAAGTACATTGAAAGAAATACAGTTCGCTTAGAGCGAGTAGCGGACTCTTTTACAATGCAAAAGCTGTGTTATATTGAGCAATATGTACTTTGTGCGCTTGTTACTTGTCGTGTTTTTATGGCCATGCCACTTGGTGTTCGGGCAGGAGCTACTATTGCTCAGCTTCACTTCAGAACAGCCAGGTGACAACAAGACCTATAGCACAATACCTACACAAACAATATCAGTAGCCCAGGGGCATCAAGTCTTATTGCAAAAATCCAGGGGAAAGGA
>JADGEN010000163.1 GCA_016744355.1 Halieaceae bacterium | reverse complement strand
GCCTTAAGTGGCCCCAGTGAGTAAACATGTCTGCAGTCGAGTCTTTTAATCCAGCCAATGTAAATCTCTCCGCCCGAGCGGTGCAGAAAGTTCGCGAATTGGTAACCGAAGAAGAAAACGAAGAGTTGAAGCTGAGGGTGTTCATCACCGGTGGTGGGTGCTCGGGTTTTCAATACGGTTTTACCTTTGATGAGCTGGTGGCCGAGGATGACACCAGTATAGAGAAAGACGGCGTTACGGTGCTGATCGATCCGATGAGTTTCCCCTATCTCGCAGGGTCCGAAGTTGATTATACCGAGGGCCTCGAGGGGTCACGGTTTGTGGTGACTAACCCCAATGCTACGGCCACCTGTGGTTGCGGTTCATCGTTTTCCATATGAGCTGTGCTCTGCCTCGGCTTAGCCCGCTTATGTGGTTGCCTTCAGCAGTATTTTGTCTTCTTTTGGCATTTTCGATTCAGGCGCAGGAGCTTCCACCTGAAGTTTCCAGCGAAACATCAGACTATTTTGTTGCTGCAATAGAGCTCCACACAACGGCAGAGCTGCATGCTGTCTTGGAGCGGGCAGATCAGCTGTTAGCCGATGGGCACGCTCTACAAAGTGAGCCGGCTTCTGTCACATTCGTTCTTCATGGCCCCGAAGCCAAGAGTTTGCTCCGGCAAAACTATCTGCAAAACAAAGCTACAGTCGATTTGGCGGCGCGCTTGTCGGCACTTGGTGTGGTAGATATCAAAGCCTGCGAGACCTGGATGGGAGGTAATGGCGTCAATCCAGACAATCTACAGCCCTTTGTTGGCACGGTAAACTATGGACCGAAAGAGATTAGTCGGCTGGTCGAAGAGGAGGGCTACCTTTTTTTCTAGGCTGGGAATATCCCGCCTAATACGCGCGCCCCTGCTGCACCAGTCACTGCAGGTGAATTCCCCGCTAATCCTCGTAGAGTCTGCTGAGCAAGCCAGGCAAATGCCGTTGCTTCAACCCAGTCAGGGTCTATCCCCAAGGCGGTCGTCGTATCCAGTTTTTCTATCTTCAGATTGCGGGCCAGACGTTGCATTAGGTCGATGTTGTGGGCGCCTCCCCCGCAGACGTACGCCTCGGTAACATTCACCGAGCTGATGCTTAGGCCGTGGGCTATTGTAGCTGCGGTAAATTCTGACAAGGTCGCCTGCACATTTTGTGGGTTTAGCGAGTCTACCTCGGGGCAGTGACTGCAGAGCCAGTTAAGATTGAAGCTTTCTTTGCCTGTACTACGAGGTCCGGACATTTTCAGATAGGGGTGCTGGATCAGTTTTTGCAGTAGTTGGCGGTCTACCTCGCCTCCCGCGGCCCAACTTCCGGATTCGTCATAGCGCTTCCCTCTTTCTCGCTCTACCCAGTGGTCCATTAGTGTATTACCAGGGCCTGTGTCGAAGCCCATTAACAACTCTTGCCCCGTCAGCAGGGACGCGTTGGCAATGCCTCCAATGTTAATGATGGCGCGGTTGGTACCCGCTTTTGCGAATACAGCCGCATGAAATGCTGGAGCCAGTGGCGCTCCCTCCCCCCCGGCTGCAATGTCCCTGCGCCGAAAATCGGCAATAGTAGTTATGCCGGTGAGTTCGGCGATGGTGTTCGGGTCGCCAATTTGCAGCGTAAAACTTTGCTCGGTGGTATGCCCGGCGGAGCGTGGCCGGTGTCTAATTGTTTGCCCATGACTGCCGATTGCAGCGATTTTCTGTGCAGGTTCTCCTGCCTGCTCGAGCAGGCTCAGGGTCGCGTCGGCAAAAAGCTGTCCCAGTTCGCGATCCAGGCAGCCCATAACTTCAATTTCATTGGGGCCTGGGGAGCTGAGGGCGGCGATGCGCTGACGGGTGTTGAGGGGAATTGGGTGCTCCAGACATTCGACAAGGGTGATGCCTCCGTTTTTGCAGGTGATTAGAACTGCATCGATGGCATCAATGCTGGTGCCCGACATTAGCCCGACATACAGTGATTCAGTCATTAGCGTTATTGTGAAGCTGTTTTGGCGTTGTCGGTACGGTGCATCGCCAGTTGATAACCCGTTTGCAGTGAAGCTAGTTGCGCAAATGCGTCGCTGGTAGCCTGCTTGAATAACGGCATTTCGGCAGCTGCCAGGGTTTTCGCCTTGGGAAGCTTTTTGTGGATGGTGCGAGGGTTACGGTGCACTCCATTCATCAAAAACTCGTAATGTAGGTGTACGCCTGTTGCTGCACCTGTTGCTCCCACAGTGCCAATTACCTGGTTCTGACTAACTCGTTGGCCTTTTTTAACTTTGCGCTTATGAAGGTGCAGGTATTTTGTAACGTACTGCTCGCCATGTTGAATGAATACATAGTTGCCATTCGACTTGCTGTATCCCGCTTTTTGTACTCGTCCGTCTCCAGTAGAAAATACAGGTGTTCCCCTTGGGGCGACATAGTCGGTACCGCGGTGTGGGCGCGTAACTTTGTAAATGGGGTGTAGGCGCTTCATGTTAAAGTTGGAGCTGATTCGAGTGAAGTCCATCGGGGCTAGTAAAAAGGCCTTTCGCATGCTCACACCCGCTTCATTATAATAGCCTACATCATCGTTAGAATTTTTATAACGATAGGCGCTAAATGTCTTTCCCTGGTTAGTGAAAGAAGCGGCGATTATTTCACCATCTTTATATTTTTCGCCGTCCAGATATAGGTTTTCATAGAGCAAATGAATGGTATCACCCACACGTGGATCTAGAGCGAAGTCGATAACGCCACCAAAGATATTAGCCATCTCCATAATCATGTTCTGGGAGAGGCCTGCGTCCTGGCCTGCCAAAAAAAGTGAAGAGCTGATCTCTGCGCTAGCCCAGGCTTGCTTGGTTTCGGGCTTTCGGAGTTCTTTTTGTCCGTCAAATCCTGACACAGAATTTTTGTAGGTGACGCTCTCAACCGGTGAAATTATATGCCGAACTGCCTGCAGTTCATGCGCCTCATTGGCCTGAAAAGCTATGGTTTGTCCTGGAAAAATTTTTGCGAGTGATTTACCGAGGTCTGTTTTTTTGGTTATTCGATAGATATCCCTGTCACTGAATCCAGCGCGCTTGAAAATCAACGAGAGGTTATCTCCGGGCATAACGGTGATTTCATTCCAGGGTGTTGATTGGGGTGGTGCAATAGTCGCTGCCACTTTAGGAGGGGCGGCGATTTGATTTGTTGTGCCATAGGCTCGAGAATTTGGGCCTAATACAGAGGGCGCGACACTGTTGGAGTCCACAGCAATTGTGGAGGGTGCTTGCTTGGTTGTTTCCATATCGTCGCTGAAGGGTAACGCTATTGCTGCCAACACAACACATGCAGCGATGGCCCCAACGGCGAGTAGTCTAACCCGCGGAAGAGGTTTCTCACTGCGAATTACGGTGGCCCCCCGCGGTTTATTCGCTGCTAACATGTCCCAGAATCGTTCCCAGTCGCTAAATATGGAGCCTATTATATATAAAAAATGGCGTGGCGTCAGAGCTCCGAGTCATGCAAATCTTGTGCGTTATTTCTCAATTTACCAGGCATGCTGCTGCTTCCCTGGAGCTGGCGCTCGCTACCAATGCTTGCCCTTATCCGGTATTGTTGGCGCCTTTTTCATACTACGCCAGCCATAGAGCGAGAACTGTCAAATGAGTAGTGCATTGTTAGCCGATCTCCGTGCCCGCGGATTGATATTCCAGGTAGCCGGGGAGGATGCTCTTCCCGAATGGTTGGATGGCGGCCCTCGTACGTTATATTGTGGCTTCGACCCCACTGCTGACAGTCTGCATATTGGCTCGTTGGTTCCTCTTCTTATGCTGCGTCGATTCCAGCTGGCTGGGCACAAGCCTTTGGCGTTAGTAGGGGGCGCTACTGGCATGATCGGTGATCCGAGCTTTAAGGCTCAGGAACGCAAGCTCAATACCGAAGGCATAATTCAGGATTGGGTTGAGAAGTTAAAAGTTCAGGTTGCACAGTACATAGATTTCGACGCTGGTGATTGTTCTGCGGAAGTTATTAACAATCTGGACTGGACTGAAGGCGTAGATGTGCTGACTTTTTTGCGTGATGTGGGTAAGCACTTCTCTGTCAACGCCATGATTGCGAAGGAATCGGTAAAGCAGCGGCTAGACAGGGACGGCAGCGGAATCAGTTTTACCGAGTTTGCTTACATGATTCTTCAGTCCTACGACTTCGCTGAGCTGAGTCATCGCTATGATTGTAGCTTACAGATAGGCGGCTCCGATCAGTGGGGGAATATCACCGGCGGTATCGACCTGGCCCGGCGTATGTATGGCAAGCAGGTGTTTGGCCTGACCATGCCGCTGATTACAAAATCCGACGGCAGCAAGTTTGGGAAAACTGAGTCCGGAACTATTTGGCTGGACCCCGCTCGTACCTCTCCCTATGCGTTTTACCAGTTTTGGTTGGGGGTAGGTGATGACGATGTCTATCGGTTTTTGAAGTACTTCACCTTCCTTGACGTGACTGAAATAGACGCTCTTGAAGCTGCAGATGCGCAGAGGCAGGGCCGCCCGGAAGCGCAGTCTGTTTTGGCCTCCGAGGTAACCGGTCTTGTGCACGGTGAGAGTGGGCTGCAGGCGGCCATGAGAATAAGTGAAGCGCTCTTCAGCGGCTCCCTGGAGGCATTGTCTGAAACCGATGTGTTGCAATTACGTCAGGATGGCTTGCCTGCCAGCTGTGTAACACGTAACAACCTGCCGGATACGCTGACTCAATTATTAACTGAGGCGGGCATGGCGGCATCTGGTAAGCAGATTAAAGATGCTTTGGGGCGGGGTGCCGTATTGGTAAATAACCAGGTGATTGATTTAGCTAGTAATGGCGATGTTTCAGTCGTTCTCGCGCTGGAGGGCGCGCTTTACGGGCGGTTTTACTTGGTAAAGCTAGGCAAGAAAAAGTATCACTTGTTTGAAGTGAGTTGAGCGTACTCACTGCGGCGACAGCCGATGTTTGGTCGGCTGTTTTCACTGCTGCCCCTTAGTCTTGCCGGGTTGGACTCTACAAGAAGCGGCCAAATTAAAAGATTATTCGAAAAGTACTTGCCCTCTAAATTTCTGATGCGTATAGTTCGCCTCCCTCAAGGCCGGCGGGCTTTTGTTAGGGCGCTTTAAACGCTAATTATTTCAAATGGTTAGAGTGGAAAAGCGAGCTGATTTAGATGCTAAAATTATTCGCGGTATTATATAAATACCACTTGTAATGTAAGTAAAGATCAGTATAATACGCTCCCTCGGTTGGGGTGACCCCCAGTCGTCCTCACGCCCCAGCGGTGTTGAGAGTTGTTTAACAAGAAGATGAAGACAGATGTGTGGGCACTTGTTGGAGTAGTTGT
>JADGEN010000162.1 GCA_016744355.1 Halieaceae bacterium | reverse complement strand
GCCCTATGTTCAGCGAACAACAGCTTGCCTCTTTACTCGATCGCGAAATTGAATGCCTGGAGATGTTGCTTGGAGTTCTCAAGCAGGAGCACAACGCGTTGATCAACGCGGATATCGAGGCGATCGAGCGAGCAACTATAACCAAGAATCAAACACTGGCTGCGCAAGCCGAAGCCATACAAGCCCGTCAGAATATGACCATGCAATCATCTTTTAGCGGCACCACTAACGGCTTACTACAACTGATACCCACTTGTGAAAACCAGAAGGAGTTGTCCACTGCCTTCTCGCGCCTGTCATCACTGACTCAACAGTGCCAAACCAGCAATCGCGCCAATGGTCGACTGATCCAGAAAAAACAGGAACAAGCCCGTGGTGCGCTGGATGTCATTCGCCAAACAGACCACGATGCCCCGACCTATTCCGGCCAGGGAAAAACCACAAGCAACCAGGACTCGCGGTCTTTGGGTAAAGCCTGATCCCGCAGCGGCTTCTTTACAGTACCGCCAGCTACTTCTCTCAAGCCAGCTTGTACCATTTCTTTTTCACTGAATGAACCGCTACTCTGTTCCTTCCTTTTTTCTTCGCATCATAGACCGCTTCATCAGCCATTCGAATGAGTTCAGTTTTATCCGGGGCGAATTCTGAATGCTCATCAATAGAAGCGATGCCAAAGCTAGCGGTTACACTGTACTTCTCCCTGCCCTCGGAAAATGCCTGTGCCGCAACCGCGGCCCGAAGCTTTTCGGCGACCAGACATGCATTTTCTTCATTCGTTTCCGGCAGAACCACTACAAACTCCTCGCCACCATAGCGGGCCAGAATGTCATATTCCCGCAGGTTCTCACTCATGACTTTGCAGAATTCAGTTAGTACGAAGTCGCCAACCAGATGTCCATGCTCATCATTGAAGCTCTTGAAATGATCAATATCTACAAAGACCAGTGACAGGGGCTTCCCGTGACGAGCAGATCTGTTGAGTTCCTTATCCAATGCGCCCTGAAAATACCGGTTGTTATAAATTCCGGTAAGCCCATCTACGTCGGCGAGATCTTTTAACAACTTATTCTTGTGCTGAAGATCCTTGGTTAGCTTTTCCAGGGAAATTTTTGCCTTTATCAATTCCTTATTCACCTGATCATAATCCAGGTTCAAAAGGCTGAGGCGAATATTCGCCTCCTGTAGAATTTCCTGGACCGGTCTTGTGCTTTCAACTTTCAGGCCAAAGGTTGCTGCACCCTCCTCAAGCTGCAAGTGGGCCTCTTCCATTATTGCTTCTATACATTTTGGCTTTAGACTGAAAAGCTGTGCGGCCTCAGCCTGAAATTGGCAATAAAACTCCTCAGGCTTGTCTGAATAGAAGATATTCATAAGAATTTCTGACAGGTATATAGCTCTAGTCGATAAGTTAATCTCGCCTTCATTCCCCGCGTACCCCATTGGATCATGGTGATGCAGGATAGGAAGAGAGATCGAGAGAGGAAAACCCCAGTGCTTTGCCACTTCATAGCCAACAAGGCAGTGATCTGCTCCTAGCGCTGACATTTCCGCATCTCTATTGTCCCCAAGAGTATCATCTGCCGCGGCCCACACGGCCTCGTACTCTTCAGGTAATGTGCAAGCCAGTACCAGCTCTCCGAGGTTTTTCAAAAGTGCAGGCAGAAACACTTCTTCGGCCTCTGCTCCCGGAACTCTTGCAAGTATAAGCTTTGCACCAATAGCAGCAGTAAACGACCTCTCCCAAAATTTATCGAAATCAAATTTGGTCTGCGCTCCCCCCTTGTTCATCGACAGGAAAGAAAACGACAGCACAAGACTTTTGACCGCATTGGTACCCAACAGCGATACCGCTTGAGGTATAGAGCCTATCTGCTGAGGAAAATTGTAAAATGCAGAATTTGCTACCTTGAGAATTTTCGAACTGAGTGCAATATCCTGGACTACCAAATCGGCAATGTCAGACAATGTCGTATCTTCTCTGGATGTTAACGACAGTAGCTTCGAAGCCACCGTTGGCAACGTGGGAAGATCATCAGAACTCAATACAACACTTAGCAGTGCGCCGTTGTTCGCGGGTGAATCAGTATTTAGAAGTCTACTTGTGTTCATCATGGTTCTCTCCAATTTTAATCAGGAATTCGTTCACCACGTAACTCCTATTCATTTCATCTGGGTAAGCTGTGTATTTATGCTAAAAAACACAGCGTGTAATATTCTTTGGCTGCTCCAAGTCAGGCATCTTTAACGTTTACGCCGCAGCTTATGCCTGTCCGTCCGCCATCAACTCCCTCCACTGACCGTTACTGCTCTCTCCAGCGCACGACTAAGACTTTTTCTTCGTCTTGCACCAACGTAGCCAGCATCCACAGGGGATGTGGGTGTGTCGGCTGTGATCGACTTACAGTGTGAATTTGGTTCCAGCCGTATAGTCGAATCCACATAGTTTTCAGGTTCAGGGGTGTCTCGATCGATCATTGAGTTCTCTCTCCCACTGGAACCATCCTTTGAACCACGCTGAAGAACATCAATTCTGTCGACCTTAGTCATTCTGATAGAGTTGGAATCATTCTCCACGGACATATTTGTGTTAGTTCCAGTCAACGGACGCAGTTTTGGAGAGGGAGCTTCACTCCACGCATGCGTTGACGAAATATCAAGCGACTTCACTGCGGGCACATCGGAATGCGCTTGCGCAGTTGGGGCCACAGAGATTGGCTCTGTCACAGCAGCAGCCGAAACCTCGCTGCCTTGCAACACTGCCTGCCGCTTAAGTAGGTCATATGCGCAACCTGACCAGCGTCCAAAGCGTGCCGACTCTGCTGGATCGGGCATAGAATGCTTACGAAAGGACAACTGCGCCGTCATAAAAAGATATTTTAAGTTACGAAAGTGAGAAATATGGTCCTCAGTCTGCAAGGATTTAACCTCGGTCCCCTCACGCATAATCAACATTTGAGGAGGCAGCACCCCCTGTATGCAATGAAGTAAGTCCGCTAAAAAGCACAAGCGAAAAGTATCATGCAGCGTTGATCCTGGAACCGTATCACACGGAATATAGAAGTAATCTCCCAGCTCTGAGATGCCCTCACTACGAATTAACAAATCAACCGGGCCAGAAAGAGGCCCCATAGATAACTGTCCATTAACGATGAACTCAGCACCTCGTTGCATGGCTTCAAGTGTCTCGGCACGACGTCGAGATTCATTCATGTGCCACTCTACTACGGTTACATCGCCACTCCCGGCAGTGCAGGTATCGCTCATGTGACTACGTGCTGCGGGCTTAGTAACAGACAATGAGTGTCGAACATGAACAAACTCATCCCACTCGATTGGCTCTACTGTTCTACCCGCGACATTCAGCATTCCGGTGCTATCGGAGAGAGATTTCATTCCAGCCCCAACATATTTACCACCCAAATCGGGCAATATCCCATGATCGGGGTTTTCAATAGTCAAGCGCTCCATCCAACTGGCAAATGGAGACTCCTTGAAGAGAATGAAGTCCTCAGAGGTGTAAGTTATTACGCTGTCAATACTGTACCGGTACATAGACTATTTCGTGCCTTCCTTCGCTACCCGAATTTCTACATGTTGTAAATTTTCTGACGTCTCAGAGCAATTTGTCGAGGAGCATCTAGCCCGGCAACGCCAAATATGTGCCCCAACTCATGACTTGCAGATTGTAAACAGCGTCGATTGTCGACCATGTGGATGACATTTGTCGCCAAATTCACGCAAGCTCCTGCTGTCTCGCCACACAGTTCATACAATTCTCCCCAAGTAGGCACCCAGTCTACTGTTACCTGTTTGGTCTCCCCCAGAAAACTCACCCCAACAGTTTCACCGTCCTCGCTGTCACAGATAGTGGCCACAGCCTGACTGTCATAATCAGGCGGTCGATTGATTGAGCAAGCTGTCGACATTACTGAAACTACAATCAAAACTAGTATCAGTTTAGCGCGCCGTGTAAGCGCCCCTATGCACCGCATGGTCTACCCCCGAAGCAACATGTCCTAGCCGAACACGCTACATATCTATACTTTTCAATTATGAAGAGTTTTTACTAGCCCCCTACAAATAGAGCCAATACCTTCCCTCTAATTGCTTATCGGTAGGATTGGGAGAAGCTTTAGCTCTTTTTCTATTTAAGAGAGATTTATCATAGAGCGTGTATAAAACTTCACATTTTGGAGGTCAGGTAGGGCGAAAGCAGGTAGACCACCTCGTTCAATTTGTAGACCATGTCGGCAACAGAGGTTATGCTGCGCACAATTGTTAACCAGCCCACTTCGTACTGACTCATCGTCAAACAGGTCGCTCATGCCATTTAAAATAGTCATTATTTTCCTCTCGCTTCAAGCTACATTGATGTCTCTTTGTACACAGGCATCACCCGCCGACAACTTGGCCCAGGCAGTACGCTTTAAAACAATCAGCGAGCAGGATCGTAGCGAAATCGATTACAGCCAGTTCGATCAGTTTCATGACTTCCTGCAACAAACTTATCCTCTGGTTTTTTCTCAACTCAGCGTCGAGCGGATTAACGGCTACAGCCTGCTAATTCAGTGGCCGGGCACCAACCCGGACAAACAAGCCATTTTGTTTGCCTCCCATATGGACATTGTTCCGGTAGAACCCGGTACGGAAGCCGACTGGGAATACCCCGCGTATGACGGTGTGGTGGCCGATGGGAAAATTTACGGTCGTGGCACACTAGACAACAAACAGGGAGTCATTGGCTGGCTGGAAGCCGCCGAGCAGTTACTGGCGCAGGGCTTTCAACCGCAGCGCCAACTCGTTTTCGCCTTTGGTCACGATGAAGAGATTGGCGGCAACAATGGCGCCGCATTTATCGCCCAGCGAATGCGAGAACTCGACCTGCATTTTGAATGGATGGTAGATGAGGGTGGTTTGATTGTTTCCGATTACCCGTTGGTAAAAGACCGCCCGGTTGCCATTATCAACGTGGGCGAAAAGCGCTACTTCACTATAACTCTCATTGCTACTGGTGAAGGCGGTCATTCTTCCAGTCCGCCACCGGTTAGTACCATTGGTCGTTTATCCGCTGCACTAGCCAAGATTGAACAGACCCCCTTCCCTACCAGAATAGAAGGCCCCGTAGCGGCGATGCTAGAAGGTATTGCCCCTTTCACCGACCAACCCATGAAAGCCGCTTTCAATAATCTCTGGCTAACCGGTGGCCTGGTGGGCTATCAAATGAGCAAAGACCGAAATACGGTAGGTTTTGTACGCACCACCACCGCGTTAACCATGATCAATGCCGGGGTAAAGGAAAATGTGGTCCCCCAACGTGCCGAGGCCAAGATCAATTTTCGCATTCTTCCCGGAGACACACCTCAAACGGTTGTTAAGACAATTCGAGAAATCATTGACGATGAAAATATTGAGATC
>JADGEN010000161.1 GCA_016744355.1 Halieaceae bacterium | reverse complement strand
TTTGCGGCCCTGCTCCCAATCTCTAATAGTTCCAACAGGAATGCCCAATAATTTTGAAAAGGCTTGTTGAGACTTTTTCAATTTTTTCCGTACGCAAAGGGCTAATAATTGCTCCGGCGTCCAAGTTTTAGCAGCTGCACCTGCCTTGATGGACAACACGTCATCAAGCAGGGCGCTCCCGGCATCGCTCATTGTCTTAGTCATTGATTGCCTCCTTAATTTTCCTAAGTTCGTGAGAGGGAATATTCTCTCGTTCGTTCTTTGCGTATAGTGTTAGAAGCCAAGTTTTCTCACTTGTACTGTTAAAGTATATGACTCTGACCCCACCGCGCTTTCCAGCGCCACCAATGCCCCAACGAACTTTCCTGACGCCGCCAGAACTTGGTACAACTGCTCCAGCAAGTGGGTTTTTGGCTATGTAAACAATAAACTCCTCATATTGCGATCGAGTCCATACCTTGTTGGCTTTGACGCTAAAAGTGGATGTTTCTATAATGGTATTCACGACCACAAGTATACGGCTAAGCCGTATACTGTCAATCCAATTTATACTCAGTAATTACGGCCAATGGGGCTTGCAGAGCTGCATTGCCCTCACTTACGATAGAGTACGCAACGGGGCGTTTTTTGCGAAATTGCATCGGATACGCTAAAAGTCTGAAACCACACTGATTATGGATTATCAGTATTTGAAGCACTCTGGCATCATTCACATGAACGGGCGGGCTTCTTGTCCGCTTCATGGTTATATTGTTGCTATGCATCCAGACATCACCAACACAGTGCTTTCGGCAACGGGCGCGCAGACAATTCGCAGTGCCACTGTCATTCAATCGTTGTGGAGTGGCTACGGTGAGATTGTTCGCCTCGAACTTGACGGCAGTACATACCCCTCCGTAATTCTTAAGCACATCAAACTCCCCGACTCGGGTAGCCACCCTCGTGGTTGGAACACGGGGCGTTCTCACAAGCGCAAAATACGCTCCTACCAGGTGGAAGCTCATTGGTATCAGGACTACGCTAATCGATGTGACAGTCACTGTCGGGTGCCAGTCTGTCTTGCCGTCAATGTTTTAGAGAATGAAACCGTACTGGTACTGACGGATCTGGATGCCGCCGGGTTTGACGTCAGAAAAGAGAGTACAGAGATTGAAGACATCCACGCGTGTCTGGGCTGGCTGGCGAGTTTTCATGCTACATTTCTGAATTGTTCGGCAGACGGGCTGTGGGAGTGTGGCAGCTACTGGCACCTCGACACCCGCCCTGATGAATTGGCCGCCCTTGAGGATCACACGCTGCGCGAGGCAGCACCGCTTATTGACCAGCAATTGCGGCGCTGTCGCTATCAAACTCTTATCCATGGTGACGCCAAGCTGGCCAACTTCTGTTTCACGGCCGATGCCCCAAAACCTGGCGTGGCAGCTGTGGACTTTCAGTACGTGGGGCGAGGCTGCGGCATGAAGGACGTGGCCTATTTTATCGGTAGCTGTTTACATGAAGACGAGTGCGAAGCTTTGGAAAGTGAATTGTTGGATTACTATTTTTCCAGGCTGGCTATGTGTGTTGCAGAAAAGCAATCAGGTATTGATGCCAGCGAACTGGAGGTAGAGTGGCGAAAACTCTTCCCTGTGGCCTGGGCGGACTTTCATCGCTTTCTCAAGGGCTGGAGCCCGGGCCACTGGAAAATTAATAGCTACAGCGAGAGATTGACGCTAGAGGTTATCGAGCGGCTGCAATCATGAGTCGGGGTACCCTGCCTTTACAGCAGTTGTGTGATGCAGCAATCCGGGCTGTTTTAGAGGCTGGTCAGCTCATTCAAAGTACGGATCGCAAGAAGTTGCAGCGGCACTTCAAAGAGGCCGGCGGTAGCGCGGCTTCCCAAGTGGTTACAGAGTTGGATATTCGCAGTGAAGCTATTATACGCGATCGTCTGCAGGCAGCTTCTGAGCAATGGGATATTGCCTTCGTCGGAGAGGAGTCGTCACAGAGTGTGCCTGACGTTATTCCCGAGCGTTTACTAAAGCCTTATTACTGGTGTGTAGATCCGCTGGACGGCACTCTGCCATTTGTCGAAGGAAGGCCGGGGTATGCGGTTTCAATCGCACTGCTTGATCAATCGGGAATACCGCTGATTGGCGTTGTTTATAATCCGGCGGACTCGACGCTGATGTACGCAGTCAAGGGGCAGGGCGCTTATCGGGGGCAGGCTCGGATTACCCGGGAAGACTTAGCATCCACATCGCTAATGGCTTTTGCAGACGCAAGCTTCAGGGCACATGAAAGCTACGATGACATGCTCGATATCTTAAACGCCTGTGCACAGGATTCAGGTCTGGATGGCGTTTCAATGGTTTATGGCAGTGGTGCCGTGAAAAATGCCTGTCAGGTTTTGGACTATGGGGCAGCTTGCTACGTAAAACTGCCCAAGCCTGAAGACGGTGGCGGCAGTATTTGGGATTACGCCGCTACCGTTTGTATCGTCGGTGAGGCCGGGGGCTGGGCCAGCAATATCCATGGTCAACCGCTGGAACTCAATCGTCAGGACTCAACATTTATGAATCACCAGGGCGTGGTCTATGCGTCAAACGATGGGATTGCACGATACCTGATCGGTGCACTGAAACCCTCTTTGATTGCAGGGTAGTCTTCATCTGGGAGGGCACCTGACCAAGGTGCCCGCACGTTAATTTTCCAAAACCTACATTTGACCGGTTAGATACCTGAATTTCTGCATCTCTACTGTGGTCAGGAAGCCAGAGTCGTTAGTGTCTGTGCTCAACTAATCAACATCGCCCGCATCACCCTGTGCAGCAGGCGTTTTTGCCTGGCGATATTTTCCGGTGACTGCAAATCGCCTTCTGCCATAGTTTCGAAGGCCCTCTGCGACAAAAAATAACCCGTAGTGAGATTGAACATGGCGATTACACTAATGGCCAATGCAGAAGGGTCCTGTTCCCCCTCTCCCAGCGAACCCGTGCCGCTGAGGCTCATCACGCCGTCTTTGAACAGGCGCTCAAGCCAGTTGCGTACTAACTGATTGCCCAGTGAGTCGCTCTCGCCCTGCATGGCCTGCTGAAACAGAGCCGAGATCTGCGGATGATCCAATAACAGGTCCGTCATGATAGAGGGCAGGTCGGTGTAATCGCGTAAGCCGGATGCCTGGCCCAGATGTGCTCCCAGTGCCTCGGCCATAGGGTTTAGCGCCCTGTGTAGCACCGCTTCGTACAGTGCGCGTTTGCCGCTGAAGTGGTTGTACAGCCCCGGTTCCTGGATCTGGGCCTTGCTGGCAATTTGGCGCAGTGTCGTGCCTTCGTAGCCGTGCGAGCTAAACAGGTCTTCTGCCGCATCCATAATGCGTATAGCGGTTTGCTGACCTTTGGTCTTTTTTACCGTTGTCGGTGTACTGTTTGGCATAAATTAATGGTTGATTGTTAAAATATAGACAAAAAATAACAGATAACCGTCGAATTATCGATGCAGAGCCGTATATACTCGATAAAAATTAATTACTGATAATTTATAGGGGGTTCGCGTCGATGCGTATTACTGATCTGGTTAATGAGGATGCATCCCTGATAAGCCGCCGCTGCTGGTCAAGTCAGGCGATATATGAATTGGAAAAGCAGGCGATTTTTGCCAGATCCTGGTTGTTCCTGGGCCATGAGTCCCAGATAAGAAATCCAGGTGATTTTGTGCAGGCCTATATGTGCGAGACCCCCATCATTCTCAGCCGGGGTGAGGATGGTGAGCTTTGTGCCAACGTTAACAGTTGTACCCATCGGGGTCTGCCAGTGTGTAGAGCAGACCACGGTAACACCAGGCGCTTTATCTGCCCTTATCACAGTTGGTCCTATTCTGTGTCGGGTGAGTTGGTGGCCATTCCCCAGGAAAAGGAGCTCTCCGGCAGACCCGATAAAAGTGCGTTGGGTCTTAAGCGCGTCCCTAGGGTGGAGTCTTGGCGCGGAATGATTTTTGGCAGTTTCGACGAGGCGATTATCCCGTTGGAGGACTATCTGGGAGATATGCGCTTTTATCTGGATGCGTTTATCGATCGCTTCCCCGGCGGGATCGAGTTTATGGGGGCCCCACATCGCTGGACCATCAATGCCAACTGGAAGCTCCCCGTTGAAAACCAGTTGGGTGATGTTAATCACGGTGCCTTCCTGCACGCTGCCATTATTCCCCGGGAGGCACAGGACACTATTGCGCAGCTGGGCTATACCGCGGTAACTACGCCAGGCCACGGAGCCGCCTTCCGCATTATGCCCAAAGATGCGCCGGTGGATGATATGGCCTGGGGGATGGAGGCCATGGGCAGTATTCTGGGGGGTAACGAAGTACAGGAGTATTTGCGTGAGGTGCAGGCCCAAGCCGCAGAGCGCGTTGGAGACCTGCGTGCGCGTATGAAGGGGCTGACCTACGGGGTTTATCCCAACCTGTCTTTTTTGTGGTCGAACACGTCCTTTAAAGTCTCTCATCCGCGGGGCCCCGGCAAAGTGGAGTATTGGTCTTGGGCCGTTGTACCAGCCACTGCCCCAGAGCATATTAAAAAAATACTGCGCACCAACTACAGTTCATTTTTTGGCCCGGCGGGGATTCTTGAGCAGGAAGATTCAGAGGTTTGGACGCAACAATTTCAGGGCAGCAATATCGATTTTGCCGACGACCGACCCTATTTCTATGGTCTGGGTCTGGGGGAGGAGGGGCCTCACCCCGAGTTGCCCGGGCTGGTCAGTGTGACAGCCAATGAGTTTTACGCGCGACAGTTTTTTATGCGTTGGCGCGACGAGTTACAAGCAGCGGAGGGCGCATCATGAGCGATCAGCCTGGAAATACTGCAGTTGTTACCACGCCAGAGCAACAGCGCTCTCTGGAACGTTTTTATCACTACGAGGCGCGCCTGCTGGACAGCCGGCAATATCAACAGTGGCTGGCGCTGCTGAGCCCGGATATTCGCTATACCATGCCTGCAAGAGTCAATGTTCAGATTAATAATCGTGATCGCGGTAGTGAACAGATGTTGGCTATAGAGAATGAGCTGGAGAGACCTGACTCCAACGGCTGCCCTATTCGGGAGGAAGGCTATATACACTTGATGCTGAGGGCAGAGCGGGCGTTCAAAATAAACTCGTGGTCAGAGAACCCACCTGCGAGAACCCGGCGTTTAATTGCTAACGTGGAATTGATGGAGGAGGTGGATAATTCTCTGCGCGTGTACAGTAACTTTCATATGTATTACGCCCGACCCGGCAGCGAAAACTTCATTTACAGCGGCCAGCGTCGAGATGTGTTACGGCCCGGCGAAGGAGAAGGGAATTTTGTGCTTGCCCAGCGAGAGGTCATCATGGATTATTCGACAATCGAGTTGCCAACCTTGGGTTTACTCTTTTAGAGAAAAACCACAGTAAGTGGATAGAAATATCCCACTCATCTATTGCATTCATTGCTGCGGCG
>JADGEN010000160.1 GCA_016744355.1 Halieaceae bacterium | reverse complement strand
GCATAGATGGTCCCGATCTGGTTGATGTTGTTCAGGTAGCAAACTTACAAAGTCACTTTAATACCGGCCAGATTTTAAGTGAAGATGAACTAGCCACCGTCCCTGCTTTCAAAAAACTTGGTATTCAAACCGAAATACATGTAGTAGAGCTGGAAGAAAATAGTGAAGACTATACTGAGGCCCTGGCACTCTTTGGCCAAATATAACAACAGGGTCTTTTCATTACTCAGCGGTAGTAGACCCAACGCATACAAGATCGTTTTGTACTTCGTCCCCCAGGTGGAACTCCTTTTCACCAACGACACTAAATCCAAGTTTTTTGTAAAAGGCGATGGCGCCTACATTTTTCTCCCATACGCCCAACCATATTTTGTCATGGGACATCTCCCTGGCAATTTCTCCAATTCTGCCAAGTAGCTGTCGACCGACACCCAATCCATGACACGTTCTATCAACGTATATTCGCCAAAGCTCAGCAGTAATATCGGAATCCTGAATTACAGGAGTCGGATTCAGACGAAGCTGGGCGTAGCCTAGCAATTCAGTTTCACTTTCTACCAGTAAAGTTGTAATGCTCAGGTCCAGCAACTCAACACGCTGTTGGGTGATACCAAAATTTTCCACAATATAAGATTCCAGAGCAGCAGAAGGCATACTCCCGATGTATGCCTGATAGAACAGCTTTGCCGCTAACTCTGATAGACCCAGCGCATCCTTCTCACTAGCGATGCGGATAGTGATTTTTCTTTCTATATCAGTCACAATTAGTAATGGTTTCTAACCGCCAGATAGACGAAGTCCGCTCGCAGAACACCAACCCTCCCTTTACAGCTTGCTTAAAACGGCATAAAAAAAGCCGACATAAAATGCCGGCTTTTTTGTTCTTCATAGCAGTAATTCTGCTATTTCATTACTCAGCTGCAGCCTTGTCAGCAATGGAAATCAGCTCTACTTCAAATACCAGAGTAGCATTGGGGCCGATAGTGGCTCCAGCACCGCCGGCACCGTAAGCCAGATCAGATGGAATAACCAGCTTCCACTTGGAGCCGACAGTCATCATCTGCAGAGCCTCAACCCATCCCGGGATAACCTGAGTCACGCCAAAAGAAGCTGTCTGATTCCGAGAGTAGGAGGAATCAAACTCGGTACCGTCGATCAATGTACCGCGGTAGTGAACTTCTACCGTGTCTTCAGCAGTTGGTGTAGCACCTTCGCCAGCAACCAGTACTTCATACTGCAGACCAGTCTCTGTAACAACAACACCTTCTTTCGCGGCATTTTCAGCCAAAAATGCGACGGAAACTGCAAGATTGGCAGCGCCAGCTTCAGCTTGGGCTTCTGCCTGCGCTGCAACCGCTTTCTCCTGATAGGCCTGCATCTCGGCAGTAATCTCTTCCTGTGTAAGACGAGGCTCAGCGCCTTCCATGCCATCACTCATACCGGCGATGAATGCATCCATGTCCATGGGAACAGCATCAGCCGCCATACGTGAACCCAGACCAAAGGCGATACCGTAGCTCAGACGCTGGGCACTGGTTTCCAGGGCAACAGGGGCATCGGCAACGACAACTTCGGTTTCTGCTGCTTTTTCGTTACAAGCCTGCAAAGTGACCATGCTGATCAGGGCAAGCGGAAGTACGTACTTTTTCATAGGTTGGATCCGTTTTAGAGGTTAAAGAAAAGATGGAACAAGAGTGGAGTCTTGCAATGGGGGCGAATAATACTACTCCCAATACCATTTACGCTAGTGTCTGACCACCTTAATCCCATTGAGTTTCAACTGGTTTGATATCTGTCCAGCAGGTAGAATCGCCAGCCTTATGATTATCCTCAAAGACATCAGCCTGAGACGCGGCATTAAAGTTCTGTTGCAGGACGCCAACGTCACCATCCAGCCCGGCCAGCGCCTCGCTCTGATCGGGGCCAACGGCTGTGGTAAATCCAGCCTGTTTGCCATGCTAATGGGCGAACTGGGGGCAGATCAGGGCGAAATTGACGGCATGAATAATTTGCGCCTGTCACACATGGCGCAGGAAGTCATGGTCACAGACCTTCCTGCCGGGGAGTATGTGTTGCGCGGAGATTTGGAACTGGCCAGGCTGCGTGACGAGATTCAAAGACTCGAAGCCAATGAAGATTTTAGCGCTGCGGCAAAGGTTCACGGCGCACTTGAGAGCATCGACGGCTACAGCGCTGAACGGCGGGTGGAACGCCTGTTGCAAGGCCTGGGTTTTGCCGACGGCGCATCAAACAGGCCTGTAACTGACTTCTCCGGCGGATGGCGCATTCGGCTCAACCTCGCCAGGGCCCTGATGACGCCCTCCGATATGTTGCTACTTGACGAACCAACCAACCACCTGGACCTGGATGCCACCATCTGGCTGCAGCAGTGGTTAAAACAATACCCCGGCACGCTGGTGATGATTTCCCACGACCGCGACTTCATAGATGCCACCTGCCAGCGCATATTGCACATAGAGCACCAACAACTTAACGCCTACACCGGCAACTACAGTGATTTTGAGCTGCAGCGGGCAGAGCGCCTCGCCAACCAGCAAGCGACCTATGAAAAGCAACAGCGCCGTGTCAGTGAAATTAACGACTTTGTGAGGCGTTTTCGCTACAAAGCCACTAAGGCGAAGCAGGCCCAGAGCCGATTAAAGGAACTGGAGCGCATGGAACAGGTCGCGCCCGCACATATAGACTCCCCCTTTGATTTCAGTTTTCCGCCCCCACTGAAGAGTTCCGACCCGTTGCTAAGTTTAAGCCTGGCAAACCTGGGGTATAAAGAGACCTGTATTCTATCCAAGGTAGACATACAACTTCGCCCAGGGAGTCGCTGTGGTCTATTGGGCAAAAACGGCGCGGGTAAATCGACCCTGTTGAAATCGCTGATAGGCGAATTGCCGCTATTAGCCGGCGAAAGAGTTACAGGTGAACACTGTAGCATTGGCTATTTCGACCAACAGCAGCTCGAAATGCTTGACCTACACGCCAGCCCCGCCCTGCATCTACAGCGTTTGAGCCCCAGCGCCAGAGAACAGGACATACTCAATTTTCTGGGAGGGTTTAATTTCCGTGGCGATGCGGCCAGCAGCGAAATAGCACCCTTCTCCGGTGGTGAAAAGGCCCGTCTGGCTCTGGCCATGGTGGTATGGCAACGCCCCAACCTACTGGTACTGGATGAGCCTACCAACCACCTGGACCTTGAGATGCGCCATGCTATGGAGGTGGCCCTGCAAGCCTATGAAGGCGCGGTCATTCTGGTCAGCCACGATAGGCACATGCTGCGCAACACAGTCGATGAGCTACTGTTGGTCCACGATGGCGTGGTGGAAGAGTATCGCGATGACCTGGAAGCATACGAGAAATGGATAATCAGCAGCTACAAATCTCCTGACAGGCAAGGTGTCACCGAAACTGATACTTCTCGCAAGGAAAAGCGTCAGCAGGCTGCGGCTAATCGAGACAGACGCAGACCACTGCAGCGCCTCATTGAAAAAACCGAGCGACAGATGTCTACCGCCGAAACCGAACTGCACAATGTGCAGGCACTGCTAGCGGACGGTGACCTCTACAGCCAAACCCGCAAGGACGAGTTAGCCGATTTGCTCAAGCGGGAGGGTCAACTCAAAACCCAATCGGAAGAACTGGAAGAGGCGTGGTTAGAACAGCAAGACGAACTGGAGTCGCTTGAAACCTAAGTAATCGCCAGCTGTAAAACACACTACATCCACTGTAACCCAGCCCCTCACCGCTAAGACTCTCTCGCAAAACCCCCAGAAGTACGCACTCAAAGAGTGCGCTATTAAATATATATGGGTTAGTGCTTGCTATAGATTCAGAAAGCCCTATTATTCACCTATAAACACAATATATGCACTTCTAGGGGAGTGTTTTTTACCATATATAGCGTTTATATATAAAAACAAGATATAAAAAAACAGTTTCCATATAACAAAATAGTGAGTGATTCCAATGCCTGACCCTCAAGCGGCACAACGTGTGAGCCGTGAAAACCCAGCTGTCCCTTTACAAACCACCTCTCTGGATATCTGGCGCCAGAAATACTGCCTTAGAACAATAGATGGGGTGGAGGTCGACAGCGATATCGACGCTACCTTTACCCGCGTCGCAAAGACCATTGCCGAAGTTGAGCAAGGTGCTGAAAAGCGCGAGCTGTGGTTCAAGGAATTTTTATGGGCGTTGCGCCAGGGTGCCATTCCCGCGGGCCGCATCCTCTCCAACGCAGGCGCCAGCGCGCACAAAGCCGACACCTCCACTATAAACTGCACGGTGTCAGATGTACTCACCGATTCTATGGAGAGCATACTGTCTAAAAACACCGAGGCAGGTTTAACCCTGAAGGCGGGCTGCGGTATAGGCTACGAGTTTTCCACCTTACGCCCTGCGGGCGCCACGGTGGCAGGTGCGGGTGCAAAAACATCCGGGCCGCTGTCCTTTATGGATATCTTCGATAAAACCTGCCTCACCGTCTCTTCTGCAGGTGGACGGCGCGGCGCTCAGATGGCCACCTTCGACGTATCCCACCCCGACGTACTCGAATTTATTCGCGCCAAACGTGAAAATGGTCGTCTGCGACAATTCAATTGCTCCCTACTCATCACCGATGAATTTATGCAGGCCGTTAAAGCAGACGCCCCCTGGCCACTGGTATTCCCCATCAAGGCCAGTAGTCTGGCCGAAGCAGAACACAAAGCGGGAGAACGCGGCATTGTATGGCGCACATGGTCAGGCAATGACGGCTACCTTCTCAACGAGCGCGGCGAAACAGCCTGCCGTATTTACCGTGAGGTGCCGGCAAAGCACATTTGGCACACTATTATGTCGTCAACGTTCGACTACGCAGAGCCGGGCTTCATTCTCATTGACCGTGTCAACGAAATGAATAACAACTGGTTTTGTGAGTCTATCAGGGCCACCAACCCCTGCGGCGAACAACCCCTGCCACCCTATGGCAGCTGCCTGCTGGGCTCGGTCAACCTCACGCGTTTTGTCGACCAGCCATTCTCCGCAGAGGCGAGCTTCGACTGGAAGCAGTTCGACAAAGTAGTCGCCGTGTTTACCCGCATGCTGGACAACGTAGTCGAAATCAACGGCCTGCCCCTGGAAGGACAGCGCAGTGAAATCAACAGCAAACGACGCCACGGCATGGGCTTTTTAGGCCTGGGATCGGCACTCACAATGCTGGGTATGAAATACGGCAGCCCCGACGCCGTAGAGTTTTCTGGCAAAATATCCCGCGAGCTGGCAATTAGCGGCTGGAAAGCAGGTCTGGACCTCGCCAGAGAAAAAGGTGCCGCCCCGGTCATGGATGAAGAGTACACCGTTACCGAAGCGATGCTCGCCCAGCGTCCCGAAATGCGCGAAGACGGCATCAAAGCCGGCGACATCATTCCGGGTCGGGTTTTACACGCGCGCTACAGCCGATACATGCAAAAAATTGCCTCGGTAGAACCCGACTTAGTCGACCAACTGGCTGAAGAGGGTTGCCGCTTCACCCACCACAGCTCCATAGCCC
>JADGEN010000015.1:39734-53489 GCA_016744355.1 Halieaceae bacterium | reverse complement strand
TGGGTTCCATTGCTATCGGTTTCATCAGTTTTTCGCTGTTCACCTCCAATCCATTTGAGCGGCTACTGCCGGGTACCCCTTTAGATGGACAAGATCTCAACCCGCTTTTGCAGGATTTTGGCCTGATTATCCATCCACCTTTGTTATATATGGGCTATGTAGGGTTTTCTGTCGCTTTTGCGTTTGCTATTGCAGCACTGATGGGTGGGCAACTCGACGCGGCCTGGGCTCGCTGGTCGCGCCCTTGGACAAATGTGGCCTGGGGCTTTCTCGGCCTTGGCATTATGTTGGGTAGTTGGTGGGCATACTACGAACTCGGCTGGGGAGGTTGGTGGTTCTGGGATCCAACCGAAAATGCTTCATTTTTGCCCTGGCTGGTGGGCACAGCCCTTATTCATTCGCTGGCTGCGACTGAAAAGCGCGGATTGTTCAAAAGTTGGACCGTGCTGCTGGCCATTTTCGCCTTTTCATTGAGCCTGCTTGGAACCTTCCTCGTGCGCTCCGGTGTGCTCACTTCGGTTCACGCCTTTGCAACCGATCCCGCTAGAGGCGCCTTCATTCTGGTCTTTTTAGCGATAGTTGTCGGGGGCTCATTAACCTTGTATGCCTTTCGCGCGCCGTCGGTAAGCAGCCGTGTGACGTTTAGCTGGTTGTCACGCGAGTCGCTATTATTGGTCAATAACGTAGTCTTTCTGGTTGCGACACTCACCGTATTGTTTGGTACCTTGTTTCCGCTGCTCATGGATGCCCTGGGCTATGGAAAATACTCTGTAGGGCCCCCATATTTCAATGCAGTATTCATTCCGCTGATGGCCATACTCGTACCTTTTATGGGGGTTGGGGCCATTTCTCGCTGGAAAAAAGATTCCGCAAAGCGTTGGCAGGCGGAGTTATTGATTCCGGCTGTGGTGGCCGTACTGTGTGGGTTTACCCTGCCACTGATACTCGATGCGCCTTACAATATCTGGGTCGCTCTCGCGGTTGTGCTGGCGCTGTGGCTGGTCATCAGTCTGGGCAAAGACCTGTGGTTTCGCGCGCGCGGTGGCTCTGGCTTTATACAGGGTTTGAAGCGCTTGACGCCCAGCTATTGGGGCATGCTTATCGCCCACACCGGATTTGCAGTTAGTATTCTCGGCGTGGTAATTGCCACCCAGTTTTCCATTGAGCACGACTTGAAAATGAGCCCGGGTGACCGTGAATCCATTGCAGGTTACGAATTTGAGTTGGTCGAGCATGTCTCGGTGCGCGGTCCCAATTATCTCGCACAGGAAGGGCGTGTCGTTGTGCGCCGCAATGGTGAAGTGGTGGCCAGGATGAATCCACAAAAGCGACAATATATGGCTCAGGGAAATGTGATGACTGAGGCGTCTATTGATGGTGGACTGTTTCGTGATTTGTACGTCGCCATGGGAGAGCCGATAGGTGACCAGGGTGCCTGGGCCATGCGTTTGCATTACAAGCCCATGGTTCGCTGGATTTGGCTGGGCGCTATTTTTATGGCACTGGGAGGCTTTATCGCTGTTGCAGACAAGCGCTATCGTAGAGCGCCAGTTAAAGCTAGCGACACTGCATCGACCAAGCTGCCTGTGCCAACACTCGAGGCTGGTCGTGTCTAGATTAAGGTTGTTTATACCGCTTCTGATGTTTGTAGTACTGGCGTTATTTTTAATGCGCGGCTTGCAGCTCGACCCTCGAGAAATGCCCTCGGCGCTGATTGATGAACCTCTACCCGAATTCCAGTTGGGGCAGTTGGGCACTGATAAAATAGTGCAGCGTGGCGATGTGATCGGCAAGGTCACGCTGTTTAATGTTTGGGCTACCTGGTGTGTTTCCTGTCGCATGGAACATCCCTATCTGCAAAAACTTGCCGATGAAGGCGTGCCCATCGTAGGCATCAATTACAAAGATGAGACGTTTGCAGCAATGAAGTGGCTGCGCGACCTGGGTAATCCCTACCGACTTAATGTCGAAGATTTAGAGGGCACGCTGGGGCTGGATATGGGCGTTTTTGGCGCACCGGAGACCTATCTGGTCGATGCTCAGGGCATTATCCGTTACCGCCATGTAGGCGTGATTAATGAGCGTATCTGGAGCGGCCTGTTGTCCCCGCTGTATCAGGACTTAATCAGCAAGAGTGGTACACCGTGATGAGAACAGCGTTGTTGCGAGATACATGCATTGTGGTCGCCGTCTATCTGTTGGCTGTGAGTGTTTCACACGCTGTTATTGAAACCTACCAATTCAGTAATACAGAGCTGGAACAACGCTATAAAAGCCTCAGTGCTGAGCTGCGTTGCCCCAAATGCCAGAACCAGAATATTGCCGACTCCGACGCTCCCATAGCGCAGGACCTGCGCAAGCTGTTGTATAAGCAGTTGGAAGGCGGGGCCAGCGATGAGGAAATCCTTGAGTATATGGTGTCTCGCTACGGTGAATTTGTACGATACAAGCCTCGCTACAGCGGACCAACAATGATTCTCTGGTTAATGCCGGGCCTACTTATATCGGGTGCAGTGATCATTCTGCTTGTTGTACTTAAAGGCAACAAGCGCAAGGCGCAATCGATAAGCAGTGAGGAGCAGGTGCAACTCGACGCGCTGTTTTCTCCGACTGATAGCAGTACGAAAGACACTCCGTCTGGGGAAAATACGCCGTGACAATGTTCATCCTTGCCTGTATCGGACTGGTTCTGTTAAGCGGCTTGTTTTACCTGATTCCACCTCGCGTGCGTCCCGCTGCCACCGCTGGGCGCAGTGAACCGAATTTGGCCTGGTATCGGCTTCGAGAACAGGAGTTGGCAGAATCCGGCGAGTCTGAGCTTTTACAGGATGTGCAGCTGCGCCTGCTCGAGGATGTACCTGCGGGCTCCACGGATAGTGCGGTTGAGCACGGTAGCTTCCCTCGCTGGGTGCTGCTACCCCTGGTCGCGGTGGCGTCTTTCGCGCTGTATTACAAGTTGGGCGCAGCTCCCGATGTAGATATAAGCAGGCAACTTAAAGCTTTGGACCAGCAAACATCCCCCGAGCAAATGCAAGCGTTCATGCAGACCCTCGAGACGCGTTCGCGGGAACGTCCCGATAATTTGCACTATCGTTCATTGCTGGGACGTTTTTATATGAACCAGAATGATTTCCGTCGCGCCGCACAAACTTACGCCGAGCTCGCGCGTGAGGCACCCGATGAACAGACTCTGGCCTACGCTGCCCAGGCACAATATCTTGCCGATGACAGGAAGTTGAGCGACAAAGCAAAAATGCTGGCAGAGCAGGCTCTTAGTCTTAATCCACATCAGCGCACCGCCTTGGGACTGCTGGGTATGGCGTCTTTTGAGCAGGGTCAGTATCGCGCCGCCATCTCCTACTGGGAAAGGCTCATTGCGATGGAACCTGAGGGTTCAGAATCATCAGTTATGATCCAGGGCATCATCGAGCGGGCCAAAGTGAAGCTGGGCGAGATGGGCGCTGGAGTCGCTGAGACAGCTGTGGCAGAGAGCGCTACTGCTGTTGAAGGTGTGGGTGTTACGGTACGGGTGTCTGCGCCCGTAGGGGAGCAGGTTGGCGCTTCCAGCACTGTTTTCATTCTCGCAAGAGCTGCTAATTCAGACAGTCGTATGCCCATTGCAGTAACTCGACTGCAAGGCTCTGATTTGCCAGTTGTTTTGCGTCTCGATGACAGCAGCTCCATGGCAGGGCAGAAGCTGTCTGAAGCTGAGTCTATAGTTGTCGTGGTGCAGGTGTCACCGGACGGACGTCCGGGAGAGGCCAATGCCACCTGGTTGGGCAGTGCCGGCCCAATAGCTCCCTCGCTTGACCAACAAGCAATTGAGATTGAACTGCGTCCAGTGCAGTAAACTCATGCGTTTTTGTACGAATTTCGAGCACAGGCATAGTGTTGCTCGATCAAATTCTATACACTATATGTTGTGTCCGGTTTGCACGCTATCGATTCGAATATCCAGAGATTAGCGTACGGCAATGCGTTACAAAACAATAACTTAAGTAAAGTAATTAAAGTTATATGCGATTAAAATCAATTAAACTGGCTGGCTTCAAGTCATTTGTCGATCCCACGTCGGTGCATTTTCCTAGCAATATGTGTGCTGTTGTCGGGCCAAATGGCTGCGGGAAATCCAATGTTATCGATGCTGTTCGATGGGTAATGGGAGAGAGCTCGGCCAAAAATCTGCGTGGTGAATCCATGGCAGATGTCATCTTTAATGGCTCAGTAAACCGCCAGCCCGTGGGTCAGGCCTCTATCGAACTACTGTTCGACAACACCGATGGCAAAATTGGTGGCGAATATGCCAGCTACGCTGAGATTTCTATCCGTCGTCTTGTTAGTCGCGAGGGTCAGTCCGAATACTACCTCAATGGGACAAAGTGTCGTCGTCGGGATATTACAGACATTTTCCTCGGTACAGGCCTTGGTCCGCGCAGCTACGCCATCATTGAGCAGGGCACGATTTCGCGGCTCATCGAGTCCAAGCCCGAAGAGCTTCGTGTCTTCATCGAAGAAGCAGCAGGTATTTCAAAGTACAAGGAGCGCCGTAAAGAAACCGAGAGTCGCATGCGTAGGACGCGCGAAAACCTCGAACGCCTTATCGATATACGCGATGAGTTGCAGCGCCAGCTTCAGCACCTGCAACGTCAAGCACAATCAGCAGAGAAATACGGCCTGTTCAAAGAAGAAGAGCGCGAGCTCAAGGCTCAGTTACTGGCCCAGCAATGGCGCGACCTCGATACCCGCATTACCGCTATAACTCGTACAGTGGGTGAGGCAGAGGTACGCCTGGAAAGTGTTCACGCTGAGCACCAGAGTGTAGAAACAGCCATTGAACAGCACCGCGTAGATCACAGCGATCGCACTGATGCTTTCAATACTGCCCAAGCGACCTATTATACGCTTGGATCGGAAGTAACGCGGCTTGAGCAAATCATTAAACACCAGCAGGAGCGCGGTAGGCAGCTCAATGAAGATTTGCACCGCACCAGTGAGAACCTGTCCCAGGCAGAAAGCCATCTGGGCAACGACAAAAGCAAGTTATTGAGCTGGGAAAGCGAAGTAGGCGATCTCGAACCCGAACTCGAGTTGCTAAAAGAGGTAGAGCTGGAATCGGGTGACGCTCTGTCCGAAGCCGAAGAAACGATGAACAGCTGGCAGCAACAGTGGGACGACTTCAATCAACATGCGGCAGAACCCCGCCAGCAAGCCGAGGTGCAGCAATCGCGCATTCAGCACCTGGAGCAAGTGCTCCAGCGCATGCAGAACCGCACAACAACATTGCAAGACGAAAAGCAGGCTCTTGCTGCGGAGCCCGCAGACAACGAGATAGAAATGCTAGGAGAGCAAGCCGCCGAACTCGAGCTGACCATGGCTGAGTACGAGTCAAATGGCGAGAAATTGTTACAAGAGCTTATCGACACCCGCGACAAAGCAGAGTCTGCATCAGCCCAACTCAATCAAGTGCGCTCAGTTGTGCAACAGCTACATGGAAAACAGGCTTCGCTAGAAGCATTGCAACAAGCCGCTCTGGATGAAAACAATGAAGGGGTGTCACAGTGGCTAGCAGCGCGTCAGGTAGCAGACAACCCTCGACTGCTAGAGCAGCTCGATGTGGAAGATGGTTGGCAACTGGCGGTAGAAACCGTCCTGGGTGACTATCTACAAGCGGTATGTGTGGACGACATCGGTGAGCTTGGCCAAATGCTGGACTCGCTGGAGAAGGGACAGTTGGCGTTGGTTGAGTCCTGCTCAAGTGATGACAAGCCTGGCCCTGATTCGCTGTCATCCAAGATTAGTAGCTCCGGTTTATCCATCGGTTTACTCGCTGGCGTACGTATTGCCGATGATCTGGCTCAGGCTATGCGGATGCGTTCTGGCCTGGCCCTGCACGAATCGATTATTACACCGGAAGGTGTGTGGCTAGGGGCAAACTGGCTTCGCGTTACCCGTCTGGGCGATAAGCGTGGAGGGGTTATCGCGCGCAAACACGAGCTCGAAAAACTGGCCCTGGATCTCGAAGAGAAAGAGGCTCTGGCGCTTCAATTAAGCCAGCAATTGCAACAAGCCAGTGAGTCGCAACGCACCCTGGAAGAGCAAGGACAGCAATGTCAGAGAGACCTACAGAGCAGTACACGCGAGCACGCACAAGTCAGTGCCGAGCTGTCTGCGCATCACGCCAAACTAGAACAAATCAATGCCAGGCGTGAGCGAGTCAATGCCGAAATAGACGAAGCTCGTAGTCAGTTCAGGAGCGAGCAGGAAGCTCTAGGTCAGGCGAGGCAGATTCTGTCGCAAGCCATCGAGTCGATGGAGGTCGATTCACAGCAACGCGAAAGTTTACTTGCGCAGCGCGATCAGGCCAGGAAAGTGCTTGATAACTCACGCCAGAAAGCCAGACACGATAAAGACACCGCTCACCAGCTCGCCATGCGTTACCAATCTTTACAGACACAATTGGGGTCCATGCGTGAATCTATCACCCGCACAGATTCCCAGGTGGCTCAGTTAATCGAAAGGCGTGACAGCCTGGCAGCCTCACTCAACGAAAACGACAATCCCGCTGAGGACCTGCAGTCCCAGTTAGAAGAGCAGCTTGCCCAGCGTTTAATCGCCGAAGGTGAATTGAGTGAGAAGCGCGACCTTGTCGCAGAGGTTGAACTCAAACTGCGTGAAGCAGAGCAAAACCGAGCAGCTATAGAACAGCGCGCACAAAACGTGCGCAGCGAGCTGGAAAAAGAGCGCTTGAACAACCAGGGATATCAGGTTCAGCGCGAGAACCTGGTGAAACAGCTGACCGAGAGTGACCATCAACTTGAAGCTGTTTTACAGGGGCTTCCCGAGGAAGCGACTGAAACGGAATGGCAGCTCAAAATTGAGCGGGTTGCAAACCGAATTTCACGTCTGGGTCCCATTAACCTTGCTGCAATAGACGAATATACATTGCAGTCGGAGCGTAAGAACTATCTCGATACCCAGAGTGAAGATCTTGAATCTGCGTTGGATACACTCGAGTCGGCTATTCGTAAAATTGACAAGGAAACCCGGGGACGATTCCGTGAAACCTTCGACAAAGTTAATGCCGGGCTGCAGGATTTGTTCCCGCGCGTTTTTGGTGGCGGTAGTGCCTATCTGGAAATGACCGGTGATGACTTGCTCGACACCGGCATAACCATCATGGCGCGTCCACCGGGTAAGAAAAACAGCACGATTCACCTTCTTTCCGGCGGTGAAAAGGCTCTTACAGCGATCGCCCTAGTGTTTTCAATCTTTGAACTGAATCCGGCACCGTTTTGTATGCTCGATGAGGTAGATGCTCCTCTGGACGATGCCAACGTCGGACGCTATGCGCGCATGGTGAAAGAAATGTCTGAAAAAGTTCAGTTTATATTCATCACTCACAATAAAATCACCATGGAAATGGCGGACCAGCTTATGGGCGTCACCATGCATGAACCCGGTGTTTCGCGATTGGTCACCGTTGATGTCGAGGAGGCCGCTGAACTGGCAGCAGTTTAGGCGGTCGAACTTTCTGGCCACAATTAAACTTGATTAATCGGATACACAGATGGATTTAGCGCAGTTAACAGTTAGAGACTGGATGGTTATCGCAGGGGTTCTGCTAATCCTTGCAGTGCTGTTGGACGCGTTCCGCAGGGTTCGCAATGAAAGAAACTCACCGGTTCGCGTAAAACTCGTCACCGAAGAAGACCAAGTACAAGGCAGAGAAGTCGACCTGGCCTGGCTCAAGGAGCTACCCAATGGTGGAGCCCGGCTTGTTACACGGGACGGCATGCCACCCGAAGAAGCCCACCAGTCATCCGAACCGGAAACCAAACCTGTCACCCCGAGAGAAAAAGTCGAGCTGGTTACCGGCATGAACGCCAGTGACGAGGCACACAATATCGACTGGCTGGACGAGCTAGACGATGACGGCGCATCGAATCCCGAAAGCCCACTATCGTCAACTGAGGGTTCTCCCAAGTTACCTCGGCAACCCGACCCAGAAGTCTTTATGCTTAACGTCGTCGCGCGGGATCCGGCTGGCTTTAATGGTGGTGACATATTGCACATTCTGCTGGCATGTGACCTGCGCTTCGGCGACATGAGCTTTTTTCATCGCTATGAGCAAGAGGCCGGGCAGGGCGCAATTCAATTCAGCGTTGCTAATATGATGCAACCCGGTGTGTTTGATATCGACAATATGTCCGATGTCACAACTCCGGGTCTGGTGTTTTTCTTAACCTTACCCGGACCTGACGATATGATGCAGGCATTCGATTATATGTTTGAAACGGCTCAGGCAGTGGCACGCAATCTGGAAGGCGATGTTCTGGATGAAAGTCGTAGCGCTATGACGAAACAGGTCGTCGAACACTCCCGACAAAAAATTGTCGACCTGGAGCGCAGAATGCTAGCGCAGGCAGAGCGCTAAGAGCCGCGGCTTCGGGGAAAGCAACTTGAGATCGTGCCAGCAACAAGAGCAGGAAGTGCAATCCCTGCGCGTTCAGCTAGAAAGCTATAACTACCAGTATTATGTGCTGGACGACCCCAGTATTCCCGATTCTGAGTACGACCGCTGCCTGCGTCGTCTACAGGAGTTGGAATCCCAGTATCCCGAATTGGTACGATCTGATTCCCCCACTCAGCGAGTGGGGGCTAAACCGCTAGATCAGTTTCAACAAGTTAGCCATGAAGTACCTATGCTGTCTCTCGACAACGCCTTCAGTGCTGATGAAATGGTCGACTTCAACCGACGATTGCTAGAACGCTTAGGCGGCACTCAAAGTACTCTGGAGTTTGCCTGCGAGCCGAAGCTTGATGGTGCCGCTGTTAGCCTGCTTTATCACAATGGTGTGCTGGTTCGTGGCGCGACCAGGGGAGACGGTAAAACGGGTGAGGACATTACGCAAAACGTGCGAACAATTCCCTCTATACCGTTGCGCCTGAGGGGCGAGGGTTACCCGGCAGAACTCGAGATACGGGGCGAAATTTACATGCCCAAGGCAGGTTTTGAAAAGCTCAATGAGATCGCTAGATCCCGCGGGGAAAAAACTTTCGTAAATCCTAGAAATGCCGCAGCCGGTAGTTTACGTCAGCTAGATGCAAAAATAACTGCAACACGGCCACTGGAAATGTGTTGTTACAGCGTAGGGCTGGTAAGAGGCGGAGAATTGCCCGAACAGCACGCTGACATTCTCAGCTTACTGCAGACCTGGGGGCTAAGAATTAACGCAGATTCTCAGGTAGTTACGGGCATTGATGCCTGTGACGCTTACTATGAAGCGCTGGCGGTACGTCGAGATGACCTGGCCTACGATATCGACGGCATCGTATTCAAGGTTAACTCTCTCGCCTTGCAGGATCGACTTGGCTTTGTATCGCGTGCGCCGCGTTGGGCTATTGCTAGAAAATTTCCCGCGCAGGAAGAGTTGACCCAAGTTCTGGATGTGGAGTTTCAGGTAGGCCGCACAGGGGCTATTACACCTGTAGCGAGGTTAGCGCCTGTCTTTGTAGGCGGCGTCACGGTTAGCAATGCGACCCTGCACAATATGGACGAAGTGGCTAGACTGGGATTATATATTGGCGACACGGTCGTAGTTCGCCGTGCTGGCGATGTTATTCCCCAGGTCGCGTCTGTGGTAACTGCTCGACGGCCCGAGGATGCATCCCCGGTGGTGTTTCCACAAAGCTGCCCCGTATGCGGCTCGGTGGTCGAACGTGAGGAAGACGAAGCCACCTTGCGCTGCATGGGCGGACTTATCTGCGCTGCACAGCAAAAAGCGGCGATAAAGCACTTTGTCTCACGTCGGGCCATGGACATCGACGGGGTAGGGGCGAAGCTGGTAGATCAACTGGTCGATGAAGGCCTGGTTAAAAATTCCGCTTCGCTTTATTCACTAGAGCCTGAGCAATTATTGAGCCTTGAACGTATGGGGCAGAAGTCTCTGGATAATCTGTTTGCTTCGCTGGAGGTAAGTAAGCAAACAACGCTTCCCCGCTTTATTTTCGCACTGGGTATAAGAGAAGTGGGGGAGGCGACCGCTCTGAGTCTTGCAAATCACTTTGGCAGTTGGGAGAAATTAGTCAGCGCAACAGAGTCGCAATTGCTCGAGGTCGACGACGTGGGTCCTGTCGTCGCAGACCACCTGTTGCAGTTTTTTGCTTCACAAACAAGCCTGGCAGTAGTTCACACCTTGCGACAAGCGGGCATTATTTGGGCCGATATCGATGTTGTCGATTCCGGCGAATTACCGCTGGCGGCACAGACCTGGGTTGTTACCGGTAAACTTGAGACTCTGGGTAGAAGTGAAGCCAAAAGTTATTTACAGAAATTGGGAGCAAAGGTAGCAGGTAGTGTTTCTGCACGCACATCATGTGTTGTTGCGGGCCCGGGTGCGGGCTCAAAGTTAGCTAAGGCGACGGAATTAGGTGTAGAAGTGATAGATGAAGCGGCATTCATTGAGCTTCTGCAACAACTTGGAGCCAAGGAGTGAGCGTGAAAATTTCACACGCCGTGCAATGGACACTGATTACACTGCTGGCGCTTTCAAGTATTGCCTGCACCACTTCACCGCCTTCAAATATTAATAATATCTGCTCTATCTTTAGTGAAAAGGATGGTTGGTATGAAGACGCGATAGACGCCAGGGACGAATGGGGTAGCCCCATTCCGGTTATGATGGCGATCATGCATCAGGAGTCGAAATTCAAGGCCAAGGCGAAACCACCACGCAAAAAAATATTTGGCTTTATACCTGGCCCGCGTCCATCCAACGCCTACGGGTACAGTCAGGCTCTTGATTCAACCTGGGATGGGTATAAACGCAATGCTGGGCGCTATGGCGCGGATCGCGATGACTTTGGCGATGCAATCGACTTCATTGGTTGGTATAACAACCAGTCCTACAAGCGCAGTGGCATTCCTAAAACCGACGCCTATCGCCTATATCTCGCCTACCATGAAGGTCATGGTGGGTACAATCGTAAGACATATCGCAAGAAGCAATGGTTGGTTAACGTCGCGCAAAAAGTGAAGCGTCGAGCATCGTCTTACAGTCAGCAACTCAATGGCTGCGAAGACAAGTTACAGGACGATGGATGGTTCTTCGGTTGGTTTTAATCTCGATTACTTGCACTGGGGTGAAATGCCTCTTCGCTTATGCCACAATCATTCATCTTTCATGAATAATTAAAATAATGGAACTTAGCTGTGAAGCCCACTGATATAAAAAATCCAGAATACTTTCATAAAGTGGTGGACTGTCAGTACGCCTGTCCTGCGCACACTCCGGTGCCCGAGTATATCCGTTTGATTGCAACGCAGCGTTATAGCGATGCCTATATGGTCAATTGGCAGTCCAACGTGTTTCCCGGCATATTGGGTCGCACCTGTGACCGACCATGTGAGCCCGCCTGCAGGCGCGTGCGCGTAGAGGAAGAACCTGTCGCTATCTGTCGCCTCAAGCGAGTAGCAGCAGACAACAAGGGCGATATCAGTGAGTTCCTGCCGGAAATACCCAAGAAAAAGAATGGCAAGCATATTGCTCTCATTGGAGCGGGGCCAGCTTCTTTAACCGTTGCTCGAGATCTCGCTCCCCTGGGTTATAGCATCGACATTTACGATAACCAGTTTACTGGTGGCGGAATGATGCGCAGCCAGATACCTTCATTCCGTTTGCCCGTGGGCGTTCTTGATGAAGAAGTAAACTACATTCTCAATATGGGAGTGGCGACTACATTCGATACCCAGGTCGAGAGCCTTAAGGAAATATTGGACAAAGACTACGATGCAGTATTTGTCGGCACCGGGGCTCCGCGCGGAAGAGGGCTGGATTTACCAGGTCTGGAAGAGGCGGGCGACAAAGTGCACCTGGGGATAGATTGGCTGTCCAGTGTCGCTTTTGAGCATGTTGAATCGATCGAGAAAAAAGTGCTGGTTTTGGGTGGTGGTAATACCGCGATGGATTGTTGCCGCACCTCCAGGCGCATGGGCGGCGAAGATGTGCGTGTCGTTGTGCGTAGCCCCTTTGACGACATGAAAGCATCTCCCTGGGAGAAAGAAGATGCCATGCACGAAGGCATTCCTATTTTTGATAACCACACGCCTAAGGAATACGTGATTGAAGACGGCAAGCTCAAAGGTATGTTGTTTGAAAAGGTGACAGCTGAGTATGACGCAAAAGGCAAACGTAAACTCGTTCCCACTGGAGAGGACTGGGTGTTTATGGAGGCCGATGTTGTGCTCATGGCGATAGGTCAGGATAACGCCTTCCCGTGGATAGAGCGCGACATCGGTCTGGATTTTGGTAAGTGGGATATGCCTGTAGTCGATAAGGTGACGTTCCAATCAACCAACGAAAAAGTCTTTTTTGGCGGTGATGCTGCCTTCGGCCCTGAAAACATTATTACTGCGGTAGCTCACGGCCACCAAGCCGCAGTGAGCATAGATCTGTTCTGCAATGGTAAGTCGGTGAGTGACAGGCCGCCGCCGTTTACCAATCTCGTTAGTCAAAAGATGGGCGTGCACGAGTGGAGTTACGACAATGCCGTAGAGAACGATAAGCGCTATGTTGTTCCTTTGGCTCCTCTTGAAAAAACCCTGAAAGATCGCAAGCTCGAAGTCGAATTGGGTTTCGATGAGGCAACCGGGTTCAAGGAAGCAGAGCGCTGTCTCAACTGCGATGTTCAAACGGTATTTGAAGAGGCCCGTTGTATTGAGTGTGATGCCTGCGTTGATATATGCCCCACGGATTGCATTAGTTTTACGCCAAATGCTCCGGTCGCGGAGATGCGCACTAAGCTCACAGCCCCTGCAAAAAATACTGAGCAGGACTTATACGTATCACATATCCTGCCCACCAAGCGCGTCATGGTCAAAGACGAGGACGTGTGCCTGCATTGTGGGCTATGCGCAGAGCGCTGCCCAACAGCGGCGTGGGATATGCAGCAATTTATGTACAACGTGACAAAGGCGGGCCAGCAATGATCAAGTCAAATGTGAAACCGTTGCAGTCTGTGAATGATTTTGTCATCAAATTTGCCAACGTCAACGGTACGGGTTCTGCCAGTGCCAACCTTCTCTTTGCAAAGGCGTTGTTCAGGATGGGTTTGCCGGTAAGTCCGAAAAATATCTTCCCATCCAATATTCAAGGCCTGCCCACCTGGTACGAAGTCCGCGTTAGCGAAAAGGGCTATTTGGGCCGAAGAGGTGGAGTCGACATCATTCTTTCGGTCAATCCGCAAAGTATGGCGCAGGATATTCAGGAGTTGGAGCCAGGTGGCTATTTCATCTATGACAACACCAAGCCCCTGGACTTACGTCTTATTCGAAACGATGTAACCATTATTGGGTTACCGTTGACCCGGTTGTGCAACGAGCAGTATCAAGACCCGCGTCAACGTCAGTTATTTAAGAACGTGGTGTATGTGGGCGCGCTAGCCGCCTTGCTCGATATAGATTTTGCCATATTAACTGGGTTGGTAGCAGACCAGTTTAAGGGCAAGGAAAAGCTAATACTGCCCAATATTCATGCATTAGAGCTGGGTCACAAGTACGCTGAAGAGCACTTCGATTGTCCTATCGGTATACGGGTGAAGAAGGCCGATAACGTAGGTAATAAAATACTTATCGACGGCAATACAGCACTGGGCTTGGGTGCCTTGTATGGCGGAGCATCAGTGGTAGCGTGGTATCCCATTACACCTTCCACTTCCGTTGTAGAGGCTTTTGAAAAATACGCCAAACGTATGCGG
>JADGEN010000015.1:0-39724 GCA_016744355.1 Halieaceae bacterium | reverse complement strand
CCCCGGCACAGGGCGGAAGAACTACGCCATCTTGCAGGCCGAGGATGAATTGGCCGCCATAGGGATGGTTATAGGAGCAAGCTGGAACGGTGCCCGTTCGTTCACCGCTACCAGCGGCCCGGGATTGTCCCTGATGAGCGAGTTTTTGGGCTTGGCATATTTCGCAGAGATACCAACGGTGTTGTTTGATGTGCAGCGTGCCGGCCCCTCTACAGGTATGCCAACACGCACACAACAATCAGATATTCTTTCTGCAGCTTATGCCTCTCATGGAGATACCAAGCAAGTACTACTGTTTCCCTCTACCCCAAGAGAGTGTTTCGATTTCGGCGCAATATCATTTGATTTAGCCGACCGTCTCCAAACTCCCATTATTCTTCTGACAGATCTGGATCTGGGTATGAATGACAATATGTCAGATCCATTGGAGTGGGATGACAGTAAAGAGTACGACAGAGGTAAAGTACTGTCAGCCGATGACCTGGACAAAGTAAAGTTCGGGCGCTACTTGGACGTAGACGGTGATGCTATTTGCTATCGTACCTATCCGGGTACCCACCCTGAGAAAGGCGCTTTTTTCACTCGTGGAAGTTCCCGCGATGAAATGGCAGTTTACACAGAGAAGGGCGAAGAATACGAACAGAACATGCACCGCTTAATGGCTAAATGGGAAACCATCAAGGAATATGTTCCGGGGCCTGAAATTAAACATTTGGAAAAAGGAGTCGACACCGCTGTTTTGTATTTTGGCACCAGCGAAGAATCTTCGGTGGAAGCGCTGGATATCCTGGCGGAGGATGGCTTTAAACTGAATGCCATGCGTGTCAGGTCATTCCCGTTCAATAAAGAGGTAGAGGATTTTATTGATAACCACGAGCGTGTATTTGTCATTGAGCAAAACAGGGATGCCCAGTTGCGTACCTTGCTGATGGCTGAATTCGAACTGGGGCCAGATAAACTGAAGTCGGTTCTGTGTTTCGACGGCACACCAATCAGTGCACGAAATATCCGTAAACAGATTCTACAATTATTGCCAGGTAATAATGTAACCCCTTTGCATCCTGAAAAGGCTGCCATCGGGCAGGGAGAGTAAGCATGAGTTATCAAAAACCGAAATTTCGCCACCCTGATCTACCCGTCAATGAGCTGGGCTATACCAAGGCTGACTACGAGGGTTCTCTCTCTACGTTATGCGCTGGTTGCGGACATGACTCTATCAGTGGCTCTATCATTAAAGCTTGCCATGAGCTTTCTATTCCGCCGCATAAAATTGCAAAACTGTCCGGCATAGGTTGCTCCTCAAAAACGCCTACGTATTTCCTTGGTAAGTCACATGGCTTCAATTCCGTACACGGTAGAATGCCGTCGGTCGCAACCGGTGCTGCAATGGCCAACCGCGACCTTATGTATCTGGGCGTCTCCGGTGACGGAGACACGGCTTCTATCGGTATGGGCCAATTTGCACATGTCGTTCGCCGAAATTTGAACATGGTCTATATCGTTATGAATAACGGTTGCTACGGGCTGACCAAGGGGCAAGATTCAGCCACGGCTGATGAAGGGTCAACCAGCAAAAAAGGCGATCCAACAATGTTTCCGGGAATAGATCTTGCGGGTTTGGCATTGGAATTGGGAGCTACTTTTGTAGCGCGTAGTTTTTCAGGTGACAAGGAACAACTCATTCCGCTGATTAAAGCGGCGATGACACACCGTGGATTTGCCCTCATCGACGTGGTTTCGCCCTGCGTTACCTTTAACAACAATTCCGGTTCCAGCAAGAGTTATGAGTTTGTGCGAGATCATGCAGAAGCCACAGGTACGGTAGACTTTGTACCGATGCGCGATGAAATTAAAACGCGCTATCCTGCGGGGAGTACGCATGAAGTCACTTTGCACGACGGCTCTGTCATACGCTTGCACAAGACAGCAGAGCATCTCGACCCTTTCAGTCGCGTGTCTGCCATGCGCGTAATGAACGAACATAAATTGAAGGGCGATATCCTCACAGGGCTTATTTATCTCGACAAGAACTCACAAGAACTGCATGAAGTCATGCAAACTTCTCAGAAGCCGCTCAATGAACTAGCCGAGGACGATCTTTGCCCGGGCAATCGTCTGCTTAAGAATATTAATGCGGCTCTCCGATAATTAAAGAATGCCTACATTTACCATACTGGTTGTCGATGATGAATCGGCAATTCGAGACATGTTACGCATGGCGCTGGAAATGGCCGATTACAATGTGCTCGAGGCGGAGAACATACATGATGCACACCGTCTTATAGCCGATGAGCGCCCGGACCTCATGCTTCTCGACTGGATGTTACCTGGCGGCAATGGCATAGATCTACTGCGTCGTTTAAAGCGCGATGAACTCGCTCGCGAACTGCCTGTCATCATGCTGACAGCGCGTACAACACAGGACAATATGGTACAGGGACTGGATGTCGGCGCTGATGACTATGTCACCAAACCTTTTGCACCACGGGAGTTAATTGCCAGGATAAAAGCCTTACTGCGCCGTACGCCTGCAGGTCGTGACGACGGTATGCTGCATAGCGCGCAATTAGCACTGGATGCATCCAGTCATCGTGTGACGCTGGGCGACAGTCCGCTCTCAATGGGGCCTACCGAATTTAAACTACTACATTTTTTCATGACTCATGCGGAACGTGCCTATAGCCGAACCCAGCTACTGGACCAGGTGTGGGGTGCAAACGTATATATTGAAGAGCGTACCGTTGACGTTCATATACGCCGTTTGCGACTCGCTTTGAAAACCGACACCCTTGATTACCGCAACGCAGTACAGACTGTGCGGGGCATGGGCTACCTTTTTTCGGTCAAAGGCCTTGCAGCGTCGTAAGAGCCAAAACGTACCAGTACCCCTATGAACTCAAAACTAAACTGGATCAGCGAAACTCGAAAAATAGCTCTGGTGCTGCTTGCGGCATGGGGCATGGGCTGGGTGGTAGGCCACGCATTTATTGCCTTCGCCATAGCTTCGGTGGCATTGCTGGCTTACTCAACCTTACAGCTCACGCGCATGCATAAGTGGTTATCTGAGGCAAAAGACGCTCCGCCTGAGAGCGTAGGGCTGTGGGGCGATGTTTTCGACCGGATGTATAACCTTCAGCGACAACACAGCGAAGCTCGCAGTGAACTACAGTCTACCGTCAACTATTTGCGTGACTCTTTTGCCTCCATTCGAGATGGCGCGGTTATGCTCAATGCTGCCGGCGCAATAGAGTGGAGCAACCACGCCGCAGAAAACCTGTTGGGGCTTGTTTATCCCAACGACAGGGGACAGGACATCCTGAATCTTGTTCGAGCGCCTGAGTTTCATCAATATTTTCTCGATGCAGATTTTAACGCTCCGTTACACCTGGAGACCAACGGTGAGCCCCAGCGTTTTCTACGTTTCGAGATTACCTGCTTTGGCGATGGTGATCGTTTGATGTTTGTGCGTGACGTTACAAAAATAAACCGACTGGAGCAAACTAGAAAAGACTTTGTAGGTAACGTATCCCACGAACTGCGCACGCCACTAACCGTTATCACCGGATACCTGGGGACTTTGTTAGGCGCGCAGGATACTCTTGACCAGAAACTGGTGAAGCCGCTGCAGCAAATGCAGCAGCAGGCCCAGCGTATGGAAAGTCTTTTGAAGGACCTGTTGTGGCTCTCGCGTCTCGAGAACATGGAGGGCGCGAGCAAGGCCGAGTTGGTTGATATTTCCGGTTTGCTGGTAGAGCTGCGTAGTGATTACCAAACCTCCTATTCCGGTAGAGATATTGAGCTGGAACTTGAATCGGACCACAAATTATTCGGTGATCACCGGGAACTCTATAGTGCAATCTCTAACTTACTACTCAATGCCTTGAAATATAGCCCCGACGATAGACCGGTCGTAATATCCTGGAAGCAAGAGGGTGGCGAGTACCTGTTGTCGGTGGCTGATCAGGGCTTAGGTATCGACGCCACGCACCTGCCGCGGCTGACCGAGCGTTTCTATCGAGTGGATGACAGTCGCTCGTCTGCTACAGGTGGCACGGGCTTGGGCCTTGCTATCGTTAAACACGTAGCTGCCGGACACGGTGCGCAATTACGTATAGAGAGTGTTCTGGGTGTGGGAAGCAAATTTATTTTGGCTTTTCCTGCCTGAGTTCAGTTTTACTCTGTTTTGTCATTAAGTTGTCATATTTCCCAATTATTGTAGCGCTGTCTAGTCGATAGACGCGTTCACTACTGTGACTAATTGGAGCAACTATGAGCATTACCTCGTTTTTTCGTACCGCAACAGCGGCAATCGCCATCCTTGGCGCGCCTTTGGCGCTCGCTGACAATGATGCAAACCAACTTCCGGATTATAAGGTCTCAAGCGGTATTTCGGGCAATCTGTCCAGTGTGGGTTCAGATACTCTGGCCAATTTGATGACACTATGGGCCGAGGAGTTCAAACGAGCCTACCCCAACGTCAACATCCAGATTCAAGCTGCGGGGTCATCAACTGCGCCGCCCGCGCTCACAGAGGCTACATCCAACCTGGGCCCAATGAGTCGAAAAATGAAGGATAAGGAAATTGAAGCCTTTGAAACCCGTTATGGCTATAAGCCCACCGCAATTCCAGTAGCGATAGACGCGCTGGCTGTTTACGTGCACAAAGACAACCCTATCAGTGGTATGAGTATTGCCCAGGTAGATGCGGTGTTTTCCTCTACACGTAAATGCGGAAGTAATGAGGATATTACACGCTGGGGGAAAATGGACCTGGAAGGCGCTTGGGCCCAGCGGGATATACAAATTTTTGGTCGCAACTCAGTTTCCGGCACTTATGGCTACTTCAAAAAGAAGGCTTTGTGTAAAGGGGACTTCAAGAACACTGTTAATGAACAACCCGGTTCTGCATCTGTCGTACAGTCAGTATCCACATCAATCAATGGCATCGGTTATTCCGGTATTGGCTATAAGACAGCGAGCGTGAGAGCAGTGCCTTTAAGTAAGAAGGTCGGGGGAGAGGCGGTTGCAGCGACGCCTGAAAATGCGGTAAATGGTAGTTACCCCTTGTCTCGCTTCCTCTATGTGTATGTGAATAAGGCTCCCAACAAACCTTTGGCACCGCTGGAACGAGAATTTGTCAAACTTGTCTATTCGGCGCAGGGCCAGGCTGTTGTGAAGAAGGATGGATATATTCCTCTGCCTGCGTCTGTAGTTAAGCGCATGCAATCGGAGCTGTCTTTGTAACGTTAGTATCGGCGCGCATGAGATTAGTGTGTACACCCTGACAGGTGTGCACACTTCTTCCTTCGCCTCCGTGAGAAAGAATCGATTTTCAGTATCTAGTCCGTGTTCGCCCACTTAGGAAAGCTTGATGTGTCTAATTTGACCACCTACATACCAGCGTATATGCCCACATGGCGACGTTATAAAGACCGTTTGGCAACGCTTACTATTAGCGCCGGTGGTGCCAGTGTGCTGATGGCCATATTGTTGATATTTTTCTACCTTCTTTATGAAGTGATGCCTCTGTTCAATGGTGCCACGATAGAAAAATCCAACGAACTGCATTTGTCTGCCAAGAATAACGCGTCAGTTTATAGCGCCATGGAAGAGCAGGGCGAAGTGGCTTTGATTATCGGTAGCGACTGGCAGGCTAACTTTTTCAATATTGCCAGTTCCGAACTGCTTGAGTCCGTGGATCTGCTTGCAGATTCAGGCGACATTATCAGCTTTGCCAGCGAAAGTGGAGATAGCCGCCTTCTAGGGGTGGCGCACATTAATGGCCGGGTAAATCTATTCAAACATGAATATGCACTTAGTTATCCAAATGGTGAGCGCCTGATTACTCCCAGGCTTGAATCGGTGTACGCGGAAGAAGACCTGGGTTTCGATGGACTGTCGCTCAAATCGCTGGCTATTCGCGATGGTGAAGACTCTTTAACTATCGCCGGCATACTACCTAACAATGAGGTGGTGGTTAAAAGCTACGCCAAAGAAGTAGATTTCTTATCCGATGAAATGAGTCTGCAAGCGCAGCGTCTATCGCTTCCTCCGTTGGCTGGTTTACCTGCAGCGATTCATATTGATGCCGATCAGCGCTGGCTGTTTTTTCTCAGTGAAGACGGCCACTACAGTATTGTTGATCTTGGTAGCCCTGATGAGAATGGCATTCAGAAGCTGGCTGATAGCGGCCTGCTTTTTCGCAATGGTGGCAGCGTTAGTAGTAGTGCGATGCTACTCGGTGGTATTTCATTGCTGGCTGCCTCCAGCACTGGCGAACTGGCCCAGTATTTTATGGTGCGAGAGAAGCAGGGCAGTAAACTTCAAACCATCAGACATTTCGATACGGGAGGAACAGTGGTTAAAAAATTGCTGCCCGAACACAGACGAAAAGGATTCCTCGCACTTGGCGAAGACGGCTTGCTGCAAATATTTCACAGCACAGCACACCGAATGGTTTTAAAGGAAAAATTACTGCCAGAGGGCAAGTTGTCCATGGCGGCAATATCCCCCAGGGGAAATACATTGTTGCTGGGGCAGGGGTCGTCCACCATACAACAGTGGAAAATACACAATGAACATCCGGACGTTTCCTGGACAGCCTTGTGGGACAAGATATGGTACGAAAGCTATGATCAGCCTGAGTATATCTGGCAGTCATCCGCCGCAAACAACGATTTTGAACCCAAAATCAGCTTCACGCCGCTGGCATTTGGTACTTTAAAAGCCGCCTTCTATGCCATGCTGATAGCCACGCCTCTAGCTATCTGTGGTGCTATATATACAGCGTACTTCATGGCACCCGCCCTGCGTAGAAAAGTTAAGCCCCTGATCGAGCTAATGGAGGCGCTGCCCACAGTAATTTTGGGCTTTCTTGCCGGCCTTTGGCTGGCCCCGTTTATCGAAGACAAACTCACCAGCGTGTTTACCGTAATGCTGATTGTCCCGATAGGTATTTTGTTGTTCGCTTTTTTGTGGTCCCGAATGCCTATGGCCTTTCGAACCGCGGTGCCTGAGGGATGGCATCCGGCCCTGTTGGTGCCTGTAATTTGCTTGCTGGGCTATCTGTGTTTTGCCCTTAACGATGCCATGGAACTGCTCTTCTTTGGTGGTGACATGCGCAAATGGATTACCAATGAATTAGGCATATCTTTCGACCAACGCAACGCAATGGTGGTCGGTATCGCCATGGGCATGGCGGTAATTCCAACCATTTTTTCTATCGCCGAAGATGCCATATTTTCCGTCCCCAAACATTTAAGCTATGGCAGCCTGGCCCTTGGCGCAACACCCTGGCAGACATTGGTTGGTGTGGTGTTACCCACCGCCAGTCCCGGTATTTTTTCCGGCTTGATGATAGGCATGGGTAGGGCAGTAGGCGAAACCATGATTGTGCTCATGGCGACAGGGAATACGCCAATAATGGACGCAAACATTTTCGAAGGAATGCGTACCATGGCGGCCAATATCGCTGTTGAAGTTCCCGAGGCAGAAGTGGACAGCAGCCATTATCGAGTGCTCTTTCTAGGCGCATTTGTGTTGTTTATGTTTACCTTTATTATTAATACGGCTGCAGAGTTGATACGTCAGCGCCTGCGCACCCGTTATGGGTCCTTATAATTGTGACTACTAATATTGCAAAACTTGATAAGCAAAACACCATGAGTGCGGCTAATTGGTTACGTAGCGGTGAGCCCATGATTTGGTTGAACGCCGCTGCAGTCAGCATGTGCGTGATTGCTGTTGTAGGATTGGTGGGTTTGCTCGCTGTGCGTGGCTTCGGACATTTCTGGCCGTCACAGATTGTGCAGGGAACCATAGTTTCCGGCGAGTCTCGCACAGCAGTAATGGGCGAAGCCGTGGACAAAGTGAGCGTGCTGGGCGAGCAGTTGCGCGAGGCCGGTTTTATCCTTGAAGGCAACAGTGAGTTTTTCGATAGAACTTTGTTGAAGCAGGGTAACCGGGATGTGTATGGCAGCGACTTCGTTTGGATAATAGACGAGCAGATGAAGGACAACGCAGTCCCCTTCAATGCGCTAGTCGTCGAGCGTATGGAATGGGGTAATCTGTACGGCTTCCTCGAGACTATCCGATCGCAAGGGAACGTTATAGCTGATTACACCACCGACCCTGATAAAGCCTGGGCTATTCTTCAGCGGGAAGTCAAAAAGATCATCGCTATTCGTGAGGACATTTATTCACTTGAGCGCGTCGAGATTGGCCACATAAACCACGCGATGGAAGGTCTGCGGCTACAGCAGCGAGGACACGAACTCAAGGGGGCACTCTCTCCAGCAACACAAGCAGATCTTGCGGCACAGCGAGCGACACTGAATAAACAGTACAAAGCGTTACAAGGTGAGCTTCAACAGCTGTATCAAAGTATGTCTGGTATCGAATATACCGTAGCGCTAGCGGATGGCCGCAAAGTGGAGCTCCCATTAGACAAAGTTGTGCGTGCCTACCGTCCAAATGCAATGGGTATTTTTGCCAAGTCTGGTTTATACCTTGAGCGTCTTTGGGAATTTTTAAGCGCGGAACCGAGAGAAGCCAATACCGAGGGTGGTGTATTTCCTGCCATTTTTGGTACTGTGATGATGGTGTTACTGATGTCGATTATTGTGACCCCCTTTGGCGTGATTGCGGCAGTGTATTTACGCGAATATGCAAAGCAGGGGTTTATCACCAGAACTATTCGGATAGCGGTAAACAACCTGGCCGGTGTACCCTCCATTGTTTATGGGGTATTTGGTCTTGGATTTTTTGTGTATTTTGTCGGTGGCGAGTTAGATCAACTGTTGTTTCCGGCAGCACTGCCCAGTCCAACCTTCGGCACACCTGGTTTGATGTGGGCTTCTTTGACTCTGGCGCTGTTGACTTTACCCGTAGTAATCGTTGCCACAGAAGAGGGTCTGGCTAGAATTCCCAAATCGCTAAGGGAGGGTAGTTTGGCCCTGGGCGCCACTCGGGCCGAAACGCTATGGCGTGTAGTTCTACCCATGGCCAGCCCGGCCATGATGACGGGACTGATCCTGGCCGTGGCCAGGGCAGCGGGAGAGGTAGCCCCGCTGATGTTGGTGGGCGTAGTCAAGCTTGCGCCGTCTCTACCTGTAGATGGAAATTACCCCTTTATACACCTGGATCAGAAATTTATGCATCTGGGGTTTCACATCTACGATGTAGGTTTCCAAAGTCCAAATGTAGAAGCAGCCAGGCCCCTCGTTTATGCCACGGCGTTATTGTTAGTAGGATTGATAGCCTTGCTGAATCTCACCGCCGTAGCCATGCGAAACCGGTTACGCGAACGTTATAAATCACTGGATACTTAAACTATGCAACACCATTCCATCGATATCTCCGCTCTAAACCGTCCTCAGTCGGCTGGTACGCAAGAAGCGCAAACAGCTCTTGCGGTAGAGGGGCTGAATCTCTTCTATGACGAGGATTCCCAGGCACTGCACGACATAGACCTGGATATCCAGAAAAAACGCGTAACAGCGTTTATCGGCCCCAGTGGCTGTGGTAAGTCCAGCTTACTGCGTTGCTTTAATCGCATGAATGACCTCGTAGACGGTTGTAAAGTTAAAGGTAAAATTTTACTGGAAGGGGAGAACATATATGCCCCCGAAGTTGACGTAGCAGGCCTGCGTCGACGTATAGGTATGGTGTTTCAGAAGCCCAACCCTTTCCCGAAATCAATCTATGAAAATGTAGCGTATGGATTGCGAATCCAGGGAATCAGAAAAAAGCGGCTACTTGATGAAGCGGTCGAAAAATCCCTGCGTTCGGCAGCGCTGTGGGACGAGGTGAAAGACCGACTGGATGACAGTGCACTTGGCTTGTCAGGTGGTCAGCAACAACGTTTGGTCATCGCCAGAACTATCGCCGTTGAACCCGAGGTTCTGTTATTGGACGAGCCTGCATCGGCATTGGACCCTATCTCTACACTCAAAATTGAAGAACTCATTAATGAATTGAAATCGCGATTTACCATTGTGATCGTCACACATAATATGCAACAGGCCGCGCGTGTTTCTGATATGACGGCATTTATGTATATGGGGAAATTAATCGAGTTCGATAGTACTGACAAGCTGTTTACCAATCCTGCGCGTAAACAAACTGAGGACTATATAACCGGCCGTTACGGCTAAGGCGATAAAAATGACTCAACAGGAAACATACAAACAACATATTTCAACGCAGTTTAACGCTGAGTTGGAAGGTGTTAAGAATCACTTGCTTGAAATGGGTGGGAGTGTAGAGCGGCAGCTAAATGATGCAATCGACTCTATGGTTGTAATGAATATAGATGATGCTCAGCTTGTGATCGATCGGGATCATTCCATTAATCAAATGGAAATAAGCATTGACGAGGAGTGCTCGCATATATTGGCGCGGCGCCAACCGGCTGCCAGTGATCTTCGCCTTGTTCTTGCGGTGACAAAAATCACTACCGATCTCGAACGGGTAGGCGATGAGGCAGCCAAGATTGCACGGCAGGCGATCCGGCTATCTGAGACCAGTCCTTCTCCCAGTAACTATGTTGAATTCCGCCACATCGGCAGCTCCGTGCTCGACATGTTAAAGAAGGTGCTGGACGCCTTTGCGCGCCTGGATGTTGAGCTGGCGGTAGAAGTGATAAAGACGGACCGGATGGTTGATAAAGAGTTTCGCAGTGCTATGCGCAGTCTTGTTACCTTTATGATGGAGGATCCCCGTGCGATTGGTGCAGTGCTCAATGAAGTGTGGGCCCTGAAGGGGCTTGAGCGAATCGGGGACCATACCAGTAACATCGCCGAACACATAATTTACCTGGTGAGGGGACTGGATGTACGCCACGTTGAGTTGGAAGAGCTCATTTCTCAGGTAAAAGAGTCGCACTAGCGCTTTTCAGTGTTCCATATCCCGGCAATCGGGATATGGATTGAGCAAAAATATTCAGCAAATAGTACATATCGTCATATTTCTGTCATTTTTCCAAACTATTATTACAACCGTTACACAGACACCCCACCCGGGGTCATTTACCTTTCTGGAGATACATGTATGAAGCGATTGATTTCGGTAGCTGTTACTGGAGCAATACTGGCAAGTGCGCAAGCCAGTGCAACGGTCAGCGACGATGATTTTGCCCAACTAAAGGCTGACTTTGCTGCCATGGCTGCACGCCTGAATTCGCTGGAGGCTGAAAATGCCAACCTGCGAGAGCTGAGCGAAACCACTGTCAATGAACTGCAAGTAGCACAGACTGACCTGGCCGTAGTTAAGAAGGGGAATTCTGCAAGTTCCTGGGCAGAGCGTATTAAGGTAAAAGGCGATTTCCGCTACCGTTACGAAGAAATCGACGTTGAAAACAAGGACAAACGAGACCGAAATCGAATCAGGGCGCGCGCGGCACTTATTGCCACCACCTCTGACGATACCGAAGTTGGCCTGGGGATTGCCACGGGTGGTGACGACCCAGTATCGACCAACCAGACTCTGGGCGGCGGCGGTTCTACGAAGGACGTTCGTCTTGATCTTGCCTATGGTAGGTGGCAGGCAACTGACAATATTTACATCACTGCGGGAAAAATCAAAAACCCGTTCTACCGTCCACAAAAAACTGCGTTCATGTGGGATGGCGACTTTAACCCTGAAGGTTTCGCCGGAGGTTGGTCCAGTGACCATTTATTTGCAACATTTTCTGGAAACTGGCTAGAGAGTGATAGTAAGGGCGGTAACCAACAGTTTAGTTGGGGTTTACAGGGGGGCGCGAAGTTCAATTTGGGTGAAGCCACCCTGACCGCCGGATTAGGCTACTATGACATTCCAACCAAAGGTAAAAATTCCTTCTTTGGTGATGACGATGATTTCTTCGGAAACTCTTTCGAATGTAGCGACCCCGATGATTTGTCGACTTGCGCCTATAAGTACGACTATCAAGAAGTGGAAATTTTTGCAGATCTTGGTCTTAGCCTGTTCGATAGGCCTTTAAACCTGTTTGCAGAGTATGTGCAAAACCAGGATGCAAATGACTATGATGTGGGTTGGGTTGCAGGCGCCAATTATGGCAAGGCCAGTGGCAAGGGAACCTGGCAATTGGGTTACCAGTACCAGGATCTCGAGAAGGACGCCATTCTGGGCTTGACCAGTGATTCTGACTTTGCCGGGGGCGGTACTGATGGCAAGGGACACCGTTTAAGCGGAGCCTACGGTCTCAATAAGCGCTGGAAGGTGGGCTTCACATGGTTCCTCGACAATGAAGCAGGGGAAGGCAATCTAGGGTCGCCTGTATCCTATGATCGATTCCAGATTGATACCGCGTTTAAATACTAAACAGACGGGATTTTTTTCAATTTTACGGTACAATAGCAGCGCTTCCGATTGGAGGCGCTGCGTCCCCTTCGTCTAGTGGTCCAGGACACTGCCCTTTCACGGCGGTAACAGGGGTTCGAACCCCCTAGGGGACGCCATTATTTGGAAAAAGTTATGAGTCGTTACTGGAGTAAGTTGGTTAAAAAGCTCACGCCTTATGTTCCCGGTGAACAGCCACAACAGGCCAAGCTGATAAAACTGAATACTAACGAAAACCCATTCGATCCATCTCCGCAAGTTTTACGCGCCATTTCCGGCGTCACTGCCAAACAGTTAGGCCTATACCCGGACCCTGAGTCCACCGAGCTCAAGCAGGCCTATGCAGACCTCAACCATCTCTCTGCCGATCAGGTGTTTCTAGGCAATGGTTCAGATGAGGTGTTGGCCCACATATTTCAGGCCTTACTTAGCCACGATAAAATTGTTTGCTTCCCCGATGTTTCATACAGCTTTTACCCGGTGTGGTGCGAACTTTACAGCCTAAATTACGCACAGGTACCCTTGGCGCGTGACTTTAGCGTCGACATTAATGCCTATCCGCTCGAGAACGGCGGAATCATTATACCTAACCCCAATGCCCCAACTGGCATGCTGATGGATCTGGAGGTCATTCGAGAGCTGCTGGAAGCTAATACAGAATCCGTTGTAGTTATTGATGAGGCGTACATCGATTTCGGCGGTGAATCGGCGGTTGGACTTATCGATCTATACGACAATCTACTCGTGGTGCAGACGCTCTCCAAGTCCCGGGCATTAGCGGGGCTGAGGGTAGGGGTTGCAATGGGGAACAGGCGATTGATAGAGGGGCTTGAAAGGCTTAAAAACTCTTTTAATTCTTACCCTCTGGATGTGCTCGCACAAACCGCGGCATTGGCTTCGCTGAACGATGTAAGCTACTTCGAATCATCCTGCGGTAAAGTAATCGCATGCCGTGACAAGCTAACACACGATTTGGAGTCACTGGGTTTTCAGGTGTTGCCATCGAAGGCCAACTTCATTTTTGTCACACACCCTGAGCACGCGGCAGAAGCTTTGTTCGAGGGTTTGAGACAAAAGGATATTCTGGTGAGATATTTTAGTTTGCCAAGAATCAGCAACTACCTGCGCATCAGTATTGGTACACCCCAGGAATGCGATGCCGTAGTTATCGCACTTCGAGAGATGTTGGCTGAATAAAATGAATGCGGGCGCGGTGCTCTAAACTTTACGCAACACCACACTGCCAATACTGTAACCCGCTCCAAATGAGCACAGCAAGCCAAGATCGCCGCTGACGAAATCATCGCGATGCTTGTGAAATGCAATAACCGAACCGGCCGAACTGGTATTAGCGTACTCATCGAGAATGGTCGGGGCATCATCTTCTGTAGGAGCACGTCCTAAAACACGCTTTGCGATAAGTTGATTCATGCTCAAATTGGCTTGGTGTAACCACATGCGTTTCAGTTCGGACGACTCTATGCCCAGCGATTCAATCTGGGTCGTGATCTGAGTGGCAACCGCCGGACAGACTTCCTTAAAGACTTTGCGGCCTTCCTGTACAAACAGCTTATCTGCTTTACCAACGCCCGACTCATCGCCACGGTTGAGAAAACCGAAGTTGTTACGGATGTTATTGGAGAAAATAGTCTGCAACTTGGTATCCACCACAACGTACTGATCTGCACTGGTGGCAGTTTGTGCGCTCTCCAGAATCACTGCTGTGCACACGTCGCCAAAAATGAAGTGCGCGTCTCTGTCGCGAAAGTTTAGATGGCCACTGCATATTTCGGGGCTGAGCAGCAGTACACACTTGGCACTGCCGCTGGCGATGGCATCCCTTGCCTGCTGTATGCCGAAAGTGGCCGAGGAACAGGCTACATTCATATCAAAGCCGAAGCCGGTGATGCCCAGGGCATCCTGTATTTCTACGGCCATAGCGGGATAGGCGCGTTGCAGGTTTGAGCAGGCGACAATGACCATGTCTATGTCGTCAGCTGTTTTTCCTGCAGCAGCCATCGCCTCGCCGGAAGCGGCAACGGCCATTTCACATTGAATCGATGGCTCCTCATTACTGCGCTCAGCGAGTGAGGGAGCCATTCGCTGTGGGTCCAGAATGCCGCTCTTATTCATTACGTAGCGAGATTTTATACCAGAAGCCTTTTCGATGAACTCAACCGAGGAGGGGGCCCGGGCTTTAATGTCACCACTCGCGATGCCCTCGGCGTTCTCAAGATTGAAGGCATCGGCATAGGCGTTGAAGGATTCAACCAACTCCTCATTGCTGATGGATTCTGTCGGTGTATAAAGCCCGGTTCCGCTAATTACGATGTCAGTCATGTGTATATTTCCGCAGGCAACTAGCGCTCGTCCATCGGGGTAAAATCTCGTTGCGCGTACCCTGTGTACAACTGGCGAGGGCGGCCAATACGGTAACTGCCACTAATCATTTCATGCCAGTGCGCAATCCAGCCAACGGTTCTACCCACTGCAAAGATCACTGTAAACATACTGGTGGGAATTCCCATGGCTTTTAGAATGATGCCGGAATAGAAATCGACATTGGGGTAGAGTTTTTTCTCAATAAAATACTCGTCTTCAAGTGCTATCTCTTCCAGGCGCTTGGCAATTGCCAGCAGAGGGTCATTTTCAATACCTAGCTCTGCCAACACCTCGTCTGCCGACTCTTTCATTACTTTGGCTCTGGGGTCAAAGTTTTTATACACCCTGTGGCCAAAGCCCATGAGACGGAAGGGGTCATTCTTGTCCTTTGCGCGCGCCACGTATTCGTCAATATGGTAAACGTCGCCAATTTCTTCAAGCATTTCGAGGACGGCTTCGTTCGCTCCGCCGTGCGAGGGACCCCACAGCGCAGCGATACCGGCGGCGATACAGGCAAAAGGGTTGGCTCCGGAAGACCCGGCAAGACGCACTGTTGATGTCGAGGCATTCTGCTCATGGTCTGCGTGTAATATAAAAATACGGTCCATGGCTTTGGCGAGCACAGGACTAACGTTACTTGGTTCGCACGGGTTGCCGAACATCATATGCAGGAAGTTCTCTGCATAGTCCATGCTGTTGTCCGGGTACATGAAGGGCTGGCCAATGTTGTACTTGTATACCATGGCAGCCAGTGTAGGCATTTTTGCAATCAAGCGGTGAGCTGCAATTTCACGGTGCTTGGCATCGTTAATATCTAATGAGTCGTGATAGAACGCTGATAGAGCGCCAACAACGCCGCACATAATAGCCATGGGGTGTGCGTCCCGCCTAAACCCATTAAAAAATGTCGCGAGTTGAGCGTGCACCATTGTGTGATTGGTGATGGTCGTGACGAAGGTTTCTTTCTCCTCCGCAGAGGGCAGTTCCCCGTATAGCAACAAGTAGCAGGTTTCGAGATAATCGGATTGGTTGGCTAACTGGTCAATGGGGTAGCCACGGTGTAACAAAGTACCTTTACCCCCGTCGATGAAGGTAATCTGTGATTCACAGGCCGCGGTAGAAACAAACCCGGGGTCGTAGGTGAACATGCCCTTACTGGTGAGCGCCCCCACGTCAACAACGTCCGGGCCAATAGTACCGGAGTATATCGGTAGCTCAATTGCCTCGTCGATTCCGTCAATGCTTAAAGTTGCTTTTCTATCGCTCATTTGTGGTCCTGTGAAGTGTGACTTTTGGGTGCCCAACTATAGAGTTTCGTCAGACTTTGTCAATTGATCTGAATCCATTTGTCGTCAATCACCGGCGAACTGCTGCCAACGTCAATCATTCTTTTTCTGGGAGATCGCGTATTTTGAGATTGTGGTGTTTTATCACCTGCAAACATGGCCGGAGAGTTTGTAATTAATCGCGTAAGTGCCTATAATTTCGCGCGTTTTAGATTTGGCAGGGTGTTTTGACAGCGCTCTGCTGGAAATTTTTTGTGCCTGGCGAGAGTCACGCTCGGTCATCCACCTTCTCAGGTGTACAAATGATGGTGCTCACACAGTGAAAGACAAGCGTCCCGTAAATTTGGATATCGGAACCATGCGTTTACCCATAACAGCATGGACTTCCATTACACACCGCGCCTCAGGCGTATTTATATTTGTAGGCATGGCCGTTCTTATTTGGGCCCTGGATGCCAGTTTGAAGAGCCCGGAGAGTTTTGCCGCTCTTCAGACCTCTCTGGACTCAGCGTTGTGCAAATTCGTGATCTGGGCCGTCGTTTCGGGTCTCATCTATCACTCTGTAGCCGGTGTTAAGCATCTGGTCATGGATATGGGCATTGGAGAGACGATGGAGGGCGGGGTTTTGGGTTCGCGTATCGTCATTGCCAGCTCAGTAGTATTCATTTTATTAGCGGGGATCTGGATATGGTAACTGCAGTAACGAGCATGGGGCGATCGGGCCTCTACGATTGGCTGATGCAGCGCATCAGTGCGGTAGTACTCCTTGCCTACTTTGTTTTTGTCGGTCTCGTATTATTGGGCGGCGTTGATTACGCTTCCTGGAAGAGCCTGTATTCCCAAACCTGGATGCGGATCTTCAGCTTGATGGCCTTACTATCATTGGGTGTACACGCCTGGGTAGGGATATGGGGCGTATTGACAGATTATTTAACTGAGCGACTAATGGGTAAAACCGGCAATGTGCTGCGTTTTGTGTTTCAAATGGCCTGTGGTCTGACAATGTTTACGTATTTAGTCTGGGGCATCCAGATCTTGTGGGGTTATTAAGATATGTCGGGAATGCGAACACTTTCATTTGATGGCGTTATTGTGGGCGGCGGCGGTGCTGGCATGCGAGCGGCGCTGCAGCTTTCACAGTCCGGCTATAAAACTGCTGTAATCACCAAAGTATTTCCAACGCGCTCTCACACAGTGTCGGCACAAGGTGGCATCACCTGCGCTATCGCCAGTGATGACCCTAATGATGACTGGCGTTGGCATATGTACGATACGGTCAAGGGATCCGACTATATCGGCGATCAGGACGCTATCGAATACATGTGTAATGTAGGCCCCGAGGCAGTTTATGAGCTGGAGCACATGGGGCTTCCGTTTTCTCGCACCGAAGAAGGCCGCATTTACCAGCGCCCATTCGGGGGGCAATCCAAAAACTTCGGTGAAGGGGGGCAGGCCGCTCGAACTTGCGCCGCGGCTGACCGCACAGGGCACGCGCTGCTGCATACTCTGTATCAGGGTAATATGAAGAACAATACTGTGTTCTTCAACGAGTGGTACGCAACTGATATCGTTAAAAACCAGAGCGGTGCTGTGGTAGGTGTCATCGCCATCTGCATGGAAACTGGCGAGACAGTCTACGTAAAATCCAAGGCGACAGTATTTGCGACCGGCGGAGCAGGGCGTATCTACGCTTCAACTACCAATGCCCACATCAATACGGGCGACGGTATCGGCATGGCACTCAGGGCGGGCTATCCCGTACAAGATATCGAAATGTGGCAATTTCACCCCACCGGAATACACGGTGCAGGTGTACTTGTGACAGAGGGGTGCCGCGGAGAGGGCGGTTATCTGGTCAATAAAGACGGCGAGCGATTCATGGAGCGCTACGCGCCGAATGCCAAGGATCTTGCTGGCCGCGATGTTGTTGCCCGCTCTATGGTCAAAGAAATCCTGGAGGGCCGTGGCTGTGGCCCCGATGGCGATCACGTGTATCTAAAACTCGACCACCTCGGTGAAGAAGTTTTGGAAAGCCGCTTACCCGGTATCTGTGAGCTGTCGCGCACGTTTGCCCATGCAGACCCCGTGACTGAACCCGTTCCGGTTGTTCCCACCTGCCACTACATGATGGGCGGCATACCTACCAATGTTCACGGTCAGGCTTTGACCGTTGATTCCGCTGGCAACGACACTGTCATACCGGGCTTATATGCCTGCGGCGAAGTGGCTTGTGTTTCGGTGCACGGTGCCAATAGGCTGGGCGGTAATTCGCTGCTTGATCTGGTTGTCTTCGGTCGTGCTTCGGGTATATTCATCGAAAATGCCCTGCGTGATGGTATCGAGATGGGGGATGCCAGCGAAAGCGACCTCGAGCAGTCAATGTCGAGACTCGATAAGCTCAATAATTCCACCGGTGGTGAAAACGTTGCCGATTTACGCAAAGAGCTGCAGGGTGTCATGCAGAATCACTTTGGTGTGTTCCGCAACGAAGAGTTTATGCAAAAGGGTGTCAAGAAATTGTCTGAATTGCGCGGTCGAATCGAAAATGCTGAGCTGAGTGATAAGAGCCTCGCATACAATACAGCGCGTATTGAAGCTCTAGAGCTGCATAACCTGTTCGAAGTGGCAGAAGCTACTGCGATCACGGCAGAAGAGCGTAAAGAAAGTCGTGGCGCGCATGCCAGAGACGACTATCAGGATCGTGACGATGAAAACTGGTTGTGTCACTCTATTTATAATCCTACCGACAAGCAGGTTAGTAAGCGTTCGGTAAATTTCGAGCCTACAATGGTTGATACCTTTCAGCCTAAAGCTCGCGTCTACTAAGGGGAAATCAGAATATGTTGCAAGTAAGTTTGTATCGCTACAACCCCGAGACAGACCAGGAACCCTGGATGCAGGATGTCGAAGTCGACACCGGCGGTAAAGACCTGATGGTGTTGGACGTTCTGGAATTGGTAAAGGGCAAAGACCCAAGCATGGCGTTTCGCCGTTCATGCAGGGAAGGCGTTTGCGGCTCCGACGGCTTAAACATGAACGGAAAAAACGGCTTGGCTTGTATTACGCCTTTGTCTGAGACAGTGAAGAACAACAAACTTGTAGTAAGGCCACTGCCGGGTCTACCAGTAGTACGGGACCTGGTCGTAGATATGACCATGTTTTACACCCAATACGAAAAAGTACAACCGTACTTGCAAAATAACAACCCTGCTCCCGCCATCGAGCGCTTGCAAACACCTGAGGAACGCGAAAAGTTGGATGGACTCTATGAGTGTATTCTCTGCGCCTGTTGCTCTACCAGTTGCCCCTCATTCTGGTGGAACCCCGATCGCTTTATCGGTCCTGCAGGTCTACTGCAATCTTATCGTTTCCTGGCGGATAGCCGGGACACCGCAACAGAAGAGCGGCTGTCTAAACTGGATGACCCCTTCAGCGTGTTCCGCTGCCACGGAATCCAGAATTGCGTCAATGTATGCCCCAAGGGTTTGAACCCCACAAGGGCAATTGGTCACATTAGGAATATGCTTCTCTCGAGAGCAGTATAGCGGTTAGAATATAGATTTAGTTATCGCGGCAAGTTACTGATATTTAAGTAATACTTACCCTTGGAAGGGGATAGATGCAAGAGAGTTCAATGGAAGCCCTATGGCGTAGTTCGCATATCTCCGGGGGCAATGCTACCTATGTCGAGGACCTCTACGAGTCCTACCTGACTGACCCAAACTCAGTGCAGGAGCAGTGGCGCGAATATTTTGACAAGCTGCCCAGGGTTGAGTCCTCTGTTTCCCAGATTCAGGATGTACCACATTCTGTTGTGAGAGAACATTTTGCCCGCATCTCCAAAATGCGGGTGCGTACCGAAGCTACGGTGCAGCAAGACTCTCAGGCCACTGAGTACGAGCGCAAGCAGGTCAAAGTCGTCCAGCTTATCTCCGCATTCCGGCAGCGTGGCCATCAGCAGGCAAAACTCGATCCACTGGGCTTGACTGAGCGTGAGCACGTCCCCGATCTTGATCTCAGCTTTCATGAACTCTCAGAGGCTGACTTCGACACTGTCTTCCAAACCGGAAGCATGCACATAGGTAAGGCAGACGCGACCCTGGGAGAAATCTTTGAATCTCTCAAACTCACCTACTGCAACACTGTCGGAGTTGAGTTTTCGCACATTGTAGATACCGACCAGCGCCATTGGATTATGCAACGTATGGAGTCAGTGCGCTCGGCACCTGACTACAGTGAAGAAACCAAACTGGATTTGCTCGGCAGCCTGATAAAAGCCGATGGACTGGAAAAATCTCTCGGTTCCAAATACCCCGGAACCAAGCGGTTTGGCCTGGAAGGCGGCGAAAGCCTGATACCCATGTTGTCTGAAATCATCCAGCGTGCAGGTTACTTTGGCGCTAAAGAAATCGTTCTGGGCATGGCTCACCGAGGTCGCCTTAATGTACTAATCAACATTCTGGGTAAAAACCCAGCTGAGCTGTTTGATGAATTTGAGGGTAAGGCAACCTACGAGAGCTCAGGCGATGTCAAATACCATCAGGGGTTTTCCACCAACGTAATGACACCCGGTGGCGAGTTACACCTCGCCATGGCTTTCAACCCATCTCATCTTGAGATTGTATCGCCTGTTGTTGAAGGCTCGGTAAGGGCAAGACAGGACCGAAGGGAAGACACCGTAGGCAAAGCCGTAGTACCGATTGTTATACATGGCGACGCTGCATTTGCCGGGCAGGGTGTGGTAATGGAGACATTCCAGATGTCCCAGACCCGCGCCTATAAAACAGGCGGTACTGTCCACATCGTACTGAATAACCAAGTGGGCTTCACCATGAGTCTGCGCGAAGATGCGCGCTCCACTGAGTATTGCACTGACATTGCAAAAATGGTGCAGGCCCCGATTTTTCACGTCAATGCCGATGACCCTCAAGCAGTGTTGTTTGTCACTCAAATGGCTATCGATTTCCGCAATGACTTTCATAAGGATGTGGTCGTCGACCTGGTGTGCTACCGCCGACGTGGGCACAACGAAGCAGACGAACCATCGGTCACTCAACCGCTCATGTATCAAAAGATTCGCCAACATAAGACCACCCGAGATCTATACGCGGAGCGCCTGATCAGCGAGGGAGTTGTTACTGCCGAACATGATCAGCAATTAGTTGATGAATATCGGGATTCGCTTGACCTGGGTAGGCCTTTGCTAAGCAACCTTGTGACTAAACCCAATACTTCGATGTTCGTAGACTGGACCCCTTACATTGGGCATAAATGGACACTTGAATGCGACACGGGCATGGAAATGCAGGCGTTACAAACGCTGGCACACGACATTAATGTCGCCCCGGATAACGTTCCACTGCAGCGTCAGGTAGCAAAAATTCTTGAAGACAGGCGCAAGATGGCCGCTGGGGCAATGCCCATTAACTGGGGATTTGCTGAAGTTCTAGCTTACGCCTCTTTGCTTGAAGGCGGTTATCCTGTCCGTCTCACCGGGCAGGATGTGGGGCGGGGCACTTTTTCTCATCGCCACGCTGTGTTGCACAACCAGAAAGACGATAGTACTTACACACCGCTGCAGCATATAAGCCCCACGCAATCCCGGTTTTTAATCAACGATTCCCTGCTATCAGAAGAGGCGGTTCTCGCCTTTGAGTATGGCTATGCCACTACATCCCCTTGCGGGCTTGTTGTTTGGGAAGCGCAATTTGGTGACTTTGCAAATGGTGCGCAAGTTGTTATTGACCAATTTATTGCCAGTGGCGAACACAAATGGTCACGCCTGTGTGGTTTGACCATGTTGCTACCGCATGGCTATGAAGGCCAGGGGCCAGAGCATTCCTCCGCGAGATTAGAGCGCTATATGCAGCTGTGCGCCGAGCACAATATGCAGGTATGCGTACCTTCAACACCGGCGCAGGTTTTTCACATGCTGCGGCGCCAGGCCATACGTCCCCTGCGTAAGCCATTAATCGTTATGTCCCCGAAGAGCCTGCTGCGGCATAAAGAGGCCACTTCAACGCTCGAAGAACTGGCCAATGGCCACTTTTACAATGTGTTGGGGGAAACCGATGAACTTGATCCCGCGAAGGTTGAACGGGTGATCGTATGCAGTGGCAAGATTTATTATGAGCTACGCGCCGCACGCCGCGAACGCGGTATCGAGAATATGGTGATTTTACGCCTCGAGCAACTATACCCGTTTCCTGAAGCGGAGATGCTCAGGCTTTTAAGCAAGTATCCAAATATGACGGATGCCGTATGGTGCCAGGAAGAACCGGTTAACCAGGGCGCCTGGTATTCCAGTCAGCACCACATGCGTCGTTGTTTTAATAGCCACAATAACAACATATACCTGCGTTACGCTGGCAGAGAGGCTTCCGCGGCTCCGGCGGCTGGGTATATGTCGCTACATATCGAACAGCAGGAAAAACTTATCAACGACGCTCTGGCGCCAATATAGACCACCCGAGCAACTTTTAAATTATTGGCATTTCACAAAGGAATCGAAATGGCTATCAAAATTAAAGCACCGGCCTTTCCGGAATCAATAGCTGATGGCGAAGTCGCCGAATGGCATAAAAATGAAGGCGATAGCGTCAGCCGTGATGAGCTTATCGTTGAGATTGAGACCGACAAAGTCGTTATGGAAGTTGTGGCGCCCGAAGACGGTGTGCTAAGCAAAATCTATGTCCAGAGCGGCGAAACAATCGAGAGCGAACAGCTACTTGCCGACATCGATGCTGGCGCTGTTGCTAAAGCAGCCCCTGCAAACGCCGCCAAAGAGGCAAGCGCACCAGCACCTTCTTCAAACGAGGATAAAGCTGCTCTGCTTGGCCCCGCAGCACGGCAGTTGGTTGAAGAGCACAGGCTCAACCTCGATGCCATAACCGGAACCGGTAAAAATGGACGCATTACCAAAGATGATGTAGTTCAATTTATGAAGTCTGATACTTCAGCCCCACCAAAATCCAGCTCTCCCAAGCCTGCTGCACCTACCGATACGGCTGTAACGGTCTCTGGTGAGCGCGTAGAAAAGCGTGTGCCTATGACTCGCATGCGTGCGCGTATCGCTGAGCGCTTGCTTGAGGCGTCGCAGCAGACCGCCATGTTAACAACGTTCAATGAAGTAAACATGGCGCCAGTGATGGCATTGCGCAGTAAATACAAAGATCAATTCGAAAAAACCCACAATGGCACGCGGCTTGGTTTCATGGGGTTTTTCGTAAAAGCAGCTTGTGAAGCACTCAAGCGCTTTCCTGAAGTTAATGCCTCTATAGATGGTAAGGATGTTGTTTACCACGGCTATCAGGATATCGGCGTTGCCGTATCAGCACCTGGAGGCTTGGTTGTACCCGTATTACGTGACGCCGACTTTATGAGTCTGGCCGATATAGAAGCGCGGATCAAAGACTTGGGAATGCGTGCACAGAACAACAAGTTATCCATCGATGACATGACCGGTGGTACCTTTACCGTAACAAACGGCGGGGTGTTTGGTTCATTAATGTCTACGCCTATTCTGAACCCCCCGCAAACCGGTATTCTCGGTATGCACAAAATTCAGGAAAGGCCGATGGCGATTGACGGTGAAGTCGTTATCCTGCCAATGATGTATCTTGCACTGTCATATGATCATCGTTTGATCGATGGCAAAGCCGCCGTTCAATTCCTGGTTGCCGTAAAAGACCTGATAGAAGACCCAGCGCGGATCTTATTGCAACTTTAGTAATTTGACGGTTGTTGATTAACATTTTTGGGAAGTAGTGAAATGTCTGAAAAATTTGATGTGGTTGTAATTGGTTCTGGGCCCGCAGGTTACGTGGCAGCAATAAAAGCAGCTCAGCTGGGCCTGTCTACCGCCTGTGTTGAAAAGTGGCAGGACGATAAGGGAAAAGTGAAGCTTGGTGGGACTTGCCTCAATGTGGGTTGTATTCCTTCCAAGGCTTTGCTCGACAGTAGTTACAAGTATGTAGAAACACGCGACCATCTCGCTATTCACGGCATCAGCAGCGGTGAAACCAGCATCGACGTGCCCGCCATGATAGCGCGCAAAAACCAGATAGTGGGCCAACTGACCGGTGGTATTGGCGGCTTGTTCAAACACAACGGCGTCACATCCATTAACGGTACTGGCAAGGTTCTTGGCGGCACCAAAGTTGAAGTAACCAATACCGATGGAGAGATCACGGTATTGCAAGCAGGCAGTATTATTATTGCCACCGGTTCTGTGCCTGTCGAAATTCCACCTGCGCCAACAGACGGTGATCGAATCGTTGATTCGACGGGCGCACTGGAGTTTACCGAAGTCCCCCAAAGGCTGGGTGTGATTGGTGCTGGAGTTATCGGACTTGAGCTGGGTAGCGTTTGGGGCCGCTTGGGTGCCGAAGTCGTTGTTCTCGAAGCGCTGGATGAATTCCTGCCTATGATGGATGTCCAGATCGCCAAAGAAGCTGGCAAAATCCTCAAAAAGCAAGGCCTGGATATTCGTATGGGCACACGAGTGACCAAGGCAGAAGTTAAAGGGGATGCCGTGGAGGTATCCTACACTTGCGCCGATGGCGACAAGGTCGAAACGTTTGACAAGCTAATTGTTGCCGTTGGCAGAAGACCTCTCTCAGCCTCAATACTCGCTTCAGACAGTGGTGTAACCCTCGACGAAAGAGGTTTCATCTACGTAAACGATCACTGTGAAACCGAAGCGCCTCATGTTTATGCCATAGGAGATGTTGTACGTGGCCCCATGCTCGCGCACAAAGGATCTGAAGAGGGCGTGATGGTCGCTGAGCGAATCGCAGGGAAAGCCGCGCAAATGAACTATGACTGCATACCATCGGTTATCTATACTCACCCTGAAGTCGCCGCGGTGGGCAAAACCGAGCAAGAATTAAAAGCGGACGGCGTCAATTATAAAACCGGCGTGTTTCCTTTCGCAGCCAGTGGCAGAGCCTTGGCGGCTAATGAATCTGAAGGCATGGTGAAGGTTGTCGCCGATGCAGACACCGACAGAATTCTGGGTTGTCATATTGTTGGCCCCAGTGCTGCCGATTTGGTGCAGCAAGTGGTTATTGCAATGGAGTTTGGCTCCAGTGCAGAAGATTTGGCTTTGACAGTTTTTGGGCACCCAACTTTGTCAGAAGCCGTGCATGAAGCAGTTTTAGCAGTTGATGGACATGCGATTCATATCGCTAATCGCAAACCAAGAAAGAAAAAATAATTATAAATAATAGATTGTTCAAGTAATAAAAACGTGTAGTTAACTATATTCCAACGGAGTAGAAAATGAATCTTCATGAGTATCAAGGCAAGCAGCTGTTTGCCGAATACGGGTTACCCGTATCCAAGGGCTATGCTGTTGACACGCCAAATGAGGCGGCAGAGGCAGCAGACCTTATAGGCGGGGATATGTGGGTCGTTAAAGCCCAGGTCCACGCGGGTGGTCGAGGAAAAGCCGGTGGTGTCAAACTGGTAAAAACCAAGGACGAAATTCGCGAATTTGCTAAGCAATGGCTTGGTAAGAACCTGGTAACTTACCAGACAGATGCCAATGGTCAGCCGGTGAGTAAAATCCTGGTAGAGACCTGCACAGATATTGCAGACGAGCTTTATCTTGGCGCGGTGGTTGACCGTTCCTCCCGTCGTATCGTTTTTATGGCATCGACTGAAGGCGGTGTTGAAATTGAAAAGGTTGCCGAAGAGACTCCCGAGAAAATACTGCGAGCGACTATAGACCCTTTGACCGGTGCTCAGCCTTATCAGGGTAGAGAACTCGCATTTGGTCTGGGCTTGCAGGGTGAGCAAATAAAGCAATTTGTTAAAATTTTTATGGGCTTAGCCAAGATGTTCGAAGAGCGCGATCTGGCGCTAATTGAAGTTAACCCGCTTGTTATAACTGATGCCGGTAACCTTCATTGCCTGGACGCAAAACTGGCTATCGATGGTAACGCTATGTACCGCCAGAGTGCGTTGCGCGACATGCATGACCCCTCACAGGAAGATGAGCGTGAATCGCAAGCGGCTCAATGGGAGCTGAACTATGTCGCTCTCGATGGCAATATTGGGTGCATGGTAAACGGCGCGGGCCTGGCCATGGGCACAATGGATATTGTCAAACTAAACGGTGGATTTCCCGCTAACTTCCTCGACGTAGGCGGCGGTGCGACCAAAGAGCGCGTATCAGAAGCATTCAAGATCATCTTATCGGATGACAATGTTAAGGCTGTATTTATTAATATCTTCGGCGGCATAGTGCGTTGCGATCTGATCGCAGAAGGCGTTATAGGAGCGGTTCAGGAAATCGGTGTAGAAGTACCTGTAGTTGTCCGACTCGAAGGCAACAATGCCGAGTTGGGCCAGAAGGTATTGGCCGACAGCGGTTTGAATATTATTGCTGCGACCAGTTTGAGCAACGGAGCCGAGTTAGTGGTTAAAGCGGCCGGAGGAGCAGCGTAATGAGTATTTTAATAGACAAGAATACCAAGGTAATCTGTCAGGGTTTTACCGGCTCACAGGGTACGTTCCACTCAGAGCAAGCTATTGAGTATGGTACGAAAATGGTGGGTGGTGTTACGCCGGGTAAGGGCGGGCAGGAGCACTTGGGTCTTCCCGTGTTTAATACTGTGAGTGAAGCAGTAGCCGCTACTGGCGCGACAGCTTCTGTTATCTACGTGCCTGCACCATTTTGCAAAGACTCCATACTGGAAGCCGCCAACGGTGGTATAGAGCTGATCGTCTGCATCACTGAAGGCATTCCTACACTGGATATGCTCGAAGCAAAAGTAAAATGTGATGAGCTGGGTGTACGTTTGATTGGCCCTAATTGCCCGGGCGTTATAACACCGGGAGAATGTAAGATCGGTATTATGCCGGCGCAGATTCATCTTCCCGGCAAAGTAGGTATTGTGTCCCGCTCAGGTACTTTGACATATGAAGCTGTGAAGCAGACGACGGATGCAGGCTATGGTCAATCAACTTGTGTTGGTATTGGTGGCGACCCCATTCCAGGTTCAAACTTCATCGATGTTCTCGAGATGTTTGAAAAAGATCCAGCGACTGAAGCGATTGTAATGATCGGTGAGATCGGTGGTTCTGCCGAAGAAGAGGCGGCGGCTTACATCAAAGACAATGTAACTAAGCCTGTCGTGTCTTACATTGCCGGAGTTACAGCACCCGCTGGCAAGCGCATGGGGCATGCTGGTGCAATTATTTCCGGTGGCAAGGGCACTGCAGATGAGAAATTTGCAGCACTTGAGGATGCAGGGGTAAAAACCGTTCGCAGTCTGGCTGAAATCGGCAGTGGTTTGGCTGAGATTACTGGCTGGTAGAGTGACGTAACTGAGCACGATGAAGCCCTTCGCTAGAAGGGCTTTTTTTTGTCACGACAAAACCAGGTTTCGACAGGCCGGGTGAGGAATCACGTTAATCCTGGGGGAAATCAGGATGTGCCAAATTAAGCATATATTCTGCCGCCACTTCTACATCGTAATTGGAGGTGTCTGGCTCCCCACCTTTTGCTGGCATGGCAAGGTAACCGCTTTTTGCATGCTCTACCAGTACCGCGTCCCAGAGTTCTGAGCGATTTTTCCAGTCTTCGGTACTAGTCGTGACCGGAGCACCATTGGTTCCTGACGTATGGCAAGTGGCGCAATTCGCTTCATAGGCTTTACGCCCATCCTCCATTCTCTCGGAGGCAACCGCAAGGCTGCAAAATACGAGCTGTGCGCCTATTACTACGACTAATTGACGTTTCATCTTATCTCCCACCGATTCATACCATGGATCAGTCCAGTATACCTTTATCTGACGGAGGACAGGTAGTTGACGGGTTTTACTAGTGTGGAGGGCTGGCATTTTCCTTTTGCCATTTGGCGACATCATCACGTAGCAGTGACCCGAAGTGACCAGTGTACCAACGCCTGTATTGTTCCATGTCTACCAAGCGCTCGATGTCAGCATTATTGTCTGCCAGGTTGCACATAAAAAAGTGCCGGGCAGGTGTACTCTGGCGAATTAATTCCCCCCTGATGAGGTCACCGACAAATATAATGTCATCAAAGGTAACAAGAAGTGTACCCAGAGTATGTCCTGGCGCGGGAGTGATAGCACCGGATATCCCTAACTGCTGCATGTCATAGGGACTATCGATAAGGATATCAGCGGTGAAAAATGGATAGGATTTACCTTCTAAAGCGACATCGATTACTTTTGCCAGCCAACTGGTAGCACACAGGGGTTGCTGCTCGCCCATGCTAAGCATTGTTTCGTCACCCTTGCCGGCTATAACCGTAGTTCCAAACTCTGTCTGGAAGTAGGCTGCGGTTCCAACATGATCCAGATGTCCGTGCGTTAGTATGAGGTAGTCAATAGTTTCAGGAGTGATACCTGCTTCATGCATAGCGTCTACAATTTTACCCTCATCACCAGGGTTGCCGCTATCTATCATAATTAATTTGCCGCTACGCTGGACCAGGTATATTTTTGCGTTGTTCACTGTGATTGTTGTTATGTCGAGGTTGTCCCGTATGTGTTCCGCGGTTACCTGGTCTCTGGTGGCTACAAGCAAGGTCGCACCCAGAGCAGTAGCGGCGAACGTGAGTGCCAGCACTACCGTGCGTAACATAAAGTATTCCCCAAGCAAATAACTGAAGTAGAAGGTGGAGTTAATTCTGGCTAAACAATACGGATAGCGCAAGCCGTTTGCGAATACCTGATTGGATAATCAAATATACGGGACATCAACACTTGAAATTACGGCCTGAGACCCAATATCCAGTGTTCAGTATTTACATCTTCACTAATTAACAGATATGAGGCTGCCATGACCGCGCAAGCAAAAAAAGAAACACTAGGATTTCAAACAGAAGCCAAACAACTTCTTCACCTGATGATTCACTCGCTATATAGCAACAAAGAGATCTTTCTGAGGGAGTTGATTTCTAATTCCTCAGACGCCATAGACAAACTGCGGTTTGAGGCCCTGGCCAACGAAAGCATGCTGGAAGGTCAGAGCGACTATCAAATTCAAGTAGATATCGACAAAGAGGCCAACACCATTACCCTCAGTGATAATGGTATCGGTATGAATAGGGACGAGGTTATCGAAAACCTCGGTACCATTGCCAAGTCGGGCACTGCTGCATTCCTGGATAATTTAACAGGGGATGAGCAGAAAGATTCCCAGCTTATTGGACAGTTTGGTGTTGGCTTTTACTCTGCATTTATCGTCGCAGATCGTGTCGAAGTATGTACTCGCAAGGCCGGTGAAGACGCGGATGAGGGCGTTCTGTGGGAATCTCATGGGGAAGCAGAATTTTCGATCGAGAGCCAAACCAAAGACACGCGCGGCACGACTATCACACTACACCTTAAAGAAGATTGCAGTGAATTTGCCGATGACTGGCGCGTGCGCAGTGTTATAAAGAAATACTCGGACCATATTTCGGTCCCGGTGATGATGGTTAAGCCCCAGCCACCCGTCGCAGAAGGTGAAGAAGCCCCGGAGAGCCCTGAAATCGAGTACGAGGCAGTCAATTCAGCTACCGCCTTGTGGACTCGCTCACGAACTGAGGTGAGTGAAGAAGAGTACAAAGAATTCTACAAGCACGTTTCACACGATTTTGAAGACCCCCTGACCTGGAGTCACAATAAGGTTGAAGGAAAGCTGGAATACACGAGCTTGTTGTATTTGCCGACCAAGGCCCCTTTCGATATGTGGAACAGGGACATGAACCGCGGCTTGAAGCTCTATGTGCAGCGCACTTTTATCATGGATGATGCTGAGCAGTTTCTGCCCATGTACTTGCGGTTTGTGAAAGGTGTTGTCGATTCTAACGATCTCTCCCTCAATGTGTCTCGCGAAATTTTGCAGCAGGACCCCGCAGTAGACTCGATGCGCAATGCGCTGACCAAGCGGGCTCTGGATATGCTAGCCAAGCTCGCGAAATCCGAAAGCGATGAGTACGCCGCGTTCTGGAAAGAATTTGGGCAGGTTCTCAAAGAGGGCCCCGCTGAGGATTTCGCCAACAAGGAAAAAATCGCCAAACTGCTGCGTTTTTCAACAACGCATACAGACGTGGAAGAACAAGATCAGTCGTTAGAAGCTTATGTAAGCCGCATGCAAGAGAGCCAAGAGAAGATCTACTATGTAGTCGCGGAGAATTTTAATACGGCAAAGAACAGTCCTCATCTCGAAGTGTTTCGCAAGAAAGGTATAGAGGTGCTGTTGTTGTCTGACCGGGTCGATGACTGGCTGATGAATCACCTTCAGGAATTTGATGGCAAGGCATTTCAGGATGTCGCTCGCGGTGAACTCGACCTGTCTTCAGATACAGAGGAAGATAAGGCCGAACAAGAAAAAATCGCTAAGGAAAGCGAAGGTTTGGTAGAACGTCTGGGCGCTGTTTTGAAAGGTAAAGTTGAAGAAGTCCGTGCAACAAACCGTCTGACTGAGTCAGCAGCCTGTCTTGTGGTCGGGGAAGCTGATATGGGCGCCCAGATGCGTAGAATCATGGAAGCAGCAGGGCAGCCAGTACCTGAAAGCCTGCCAGTACTTGAGGTAAACCCCACTCACCCGCTAGTACAAATGCTGGACCAGGAGTCCGACGAGGATCGTTTCGCCGATCTTACATCGGTTATTTTTGATCAGGCTTCACTTGCTGAAGGTGGGCAGTTAGAGGATCCTGCTGCATTTGTGACACGACTCAACAAATTGCTGTTGAAAATGAGCGCCTAGATAGCGCATTATGGGTGGCAACGCTTTTGGGAACCAAGGCTAAACTAACGTTTTTTTCTCAACTGGAAACCCATGATTATCACAATAGTACGGCATGGAGAGGCAGGTAGTGCTGCGAGAGATGAAGATCGTGAACTCACCGATAACGGTACTGATGACATAAGCTTCGGCAGTCATCAACTGCACGATCTTTGTCTTGATAAATCTCTGCCCATGCCAGACCGGATACTTCACAGTGCCTGGCGGCGAACCACACAAACAGCCGAGATACTGGCGGCAGCTTTCACCGCTTCCGTTGACGCGTTTGATGCTCTGCTGCCTGGCTATGGTATCGCCGATGTCGACAACGCGCTAACCCCTCTACCGTCCGGTATATCACACTGTGTGTTAGTGGGGCATCAGCCTATGGTATCGGAGCTTGTGGACCATTATTTGGGTGACAAGGGCCGCGTACCGGCATTGTCACCTGGTGGGCTAGTCTCCATTCAATTGGAATTTGCGGCGCAGGGCAGTGCAAAGCTACTGTTCTGGGCTATGCCACCGGAGTATAGAGGCTACGTATGAGTGAGCGCACAGCCCAGCAGGAAAGCTGGGTGGTAAACGGCCTTTGCATCGAAGGCCTGTGCTGGGGTGATGTGGGGAAGCCACCGCTGTTGGCACTACATGGCTGGCTGGACAATGCAGCAAGTTTCGCGGTCCTTGCGCCCCTATTGGTGGAATATCACATTGTAGCTCTCGATCTGACTGGTCACGGAAAAAGCAGCAGGCGCTCTGAAGACGCCAGTTACCAGATATGGGACGACCTTCCAGAGATTATGGGAGTAATTAAGCAACTGGGTTGGAATGATTTTGAACTCATGGGGCACTCACGTGGGGCTATGATTAGCAGCATTCTTGCAAGTGTTATTCCCGACCGGGTAAATCATCTGGTTCTACTAGATGCAGTGGCACCTCAGGCGATAGCCGAATCCGAGTTCTCAAACCAGCTGGCCAAGTTTCTCAAAGACAAACCCCGTGGATTGCTACGAGAGGGCCGTTTATATCCCACGATGGATGAAGCCCTGGCCGCAAGGACCAAAGGCGACCTGAACCTTGAAGCGGCCCAGTTATTGGCGCAGAGAAGCCTGCAACGCCGTGACGAGGGTTATATGTGGATCAGTGATCCGCGTTTATTTGGAGCTTCGGCCGTAAAGCTGACACACGGGCAAAACAGGGCGATACTCGAAAACCTGTCAATGCCCACCTTGCTTCTTCAGGCAGAAAATGGCCTCGCTCATGCGTTTGACATCAGGGCCGAAGCCGAGCGGCATATCTCAAATTTTAGTACTGAAGTCGTGCAGGGTGGGCACCATTTTCACATGGAAGAGGCCGCAGCCACTGTGGCAACCAGAATAAGCCGTTTTCTAGCCTCTTAGTTGCAGTAGCGACAAAAACTCTTCGCGAGTTTTTTGCGAACTGCGAAAAGTGCCTAACATAGCAGAAGTTTTCATTAGCGAATTTTGCTTCTCGACTCCTCGCATCATCATGCACATGTGCTGCGCTTCAATGATAACGCCAACCCCCTGGGCTTCGGTGACGTCCATAATTGCTTCAGCAATTTGCCGGGTGAGGGTTTCTTGAATCTGTAGACGTCTGGCAAACACATCGACAATTCTCGCAACCTTAGACAGGCCCAGAACCTTACCCGTAGGTATATAAGCGACATGACATTTCCCAATAAAGGGTAGAACATGGTGTTCGCACAGAGAGTACATTTCTACATCCTGCACCAATACCATTTCATCCGAATCTGATGGGAAAAGAGCATTGTTTACCACCTCATCCACAGACTGGTTGTAGCCTCGGGTGAGAAATTCGAATGCTTTCGCAGCGCGCTTGGGTGTGTCCACCAAGCCTGGGCGATTGAGGTCTTCACCGATATCAGTAATTATTTTTGCCCAGCTGTCTTGCACCGTGCCATCTCCTTTTATCAACCCAAATGCGGCCGGCGATGGTATCAACCTCTTTCTGGCAAGGCAAATACGGCTTCTGACTTACTATGGGTTAAACTGTAGCAATGACTACTCAAACGAAAATGGCTCAACCCCCTGAAACCGTCGGTGAGGCACTACAATATTGTGTCAATGCGCTGGAGAACAGTGACGTATTTTATGGACACGGTACCGATAATGCGTGGGACGAGGCCTTGCAGCTGGTGCTTTCTATCAGCCAACTGCCGCTGAACTCCAGCGACGAAGTGCTACCTCACGCTCTGAAACCGGCTGCATGGCAACAGCTCAAGCTATTGTTGGAACGCCGAGTAGCCGAGCATATACCTTTGCCCTATCTACTTGGGCGCGCCTGGTTTGCCGGGTTGGAGTTTAAATGTGATGAGCGGGCGATTATTCCACGCTCTCCTATTGCTGAATTGATATTGAATGAATTCAAGCCTTGGTATCAAGGGGCTGAGCCTGGACGTATTTTGGACCTGTGTTGTGGTGGCGGTTGCATTGGCTTGGCAGCGGCCCACCATTTTCCGCAGCTGAAGGTTGATCTTGCAGATTTGGATCAACAAGCATTGCAACTTGCCAGGGACAATACCGGCCTGCTGGGATTAGAGGAACGTGTCTCCTTTATACATTCAAATTTGTTTGAGGCGATTGAGCCTGCCAAGTACGACATCATTCTCAGTAATCCACCCTATGTGAATGCCAGCGATCTGGGCATGATGCCCGCTGAGTATCACCATGAGCCGGAGCTCGCACTGGGTTCTGGGCCTGATGGCCTGGCGATCACTCGCCAGATACTTCAGCGCGCGGGATCTTATCTTAGTGACAATGGATTATTGATTGTTGAAGTGGGCAATAGCTGGCCAGACCTCGAAAAGCTTTACCCCAAAGTACCTTTCACCTGGTTGGAATTCGCAAGTGGTGGACACGGTGTTTTCGCTCTGAGCGCGAAAGAGTTACAGCAATTTGGCGCAAGTTTTGCGGGATAAGCGGTACAATAGGCACAATTCATTCTAGCTCGAAGCTTTAGATCAAAAGGTAGCATTTAAAATGTCTGGCAATTCCATTGGTAAATTATTCACCGTGACCAGCTTTGGCGAGAGCCATGGTCCAGCGCTTGGCTGTATTATTGACGGTTGCCCCCCGGGGCTTGAGCTTGACAGTTCAGATTTACAGCATGACCTTAATCGTCGTAAGCCAGGTACATCCCGCTTCACAACACAGAGACGCGAAGCTGACGAAGTCAAGATACTCTCGGGTGTGTTTGAGGGGAGAACGACTGGCACACCGATCGGTTTGCTCATTGAAAATACAGATCAGCGATCAAAAGACTATTCAAACATCCAGGATACTTTTAGACCGGCCCATGCAGATTATACCTACACTCAGAAATACGGTGTACGGGACTATAGGGGAGGGGGGCGGTCCTCCGCACGTGAGACGGCTATGCGGGTTGCTGCCGGGGCCGTGGCAAAAAAATACTTGAACCAACACTTCGGAATTCAGGTTCGTGGCTACCTCGCTCAATTAGGACCAATCAAGGCCGAGGTACTCGATTGGAGTGTTGTCGAAAATAATCCATTTTTCTGCCCTGATTCTGCCAAGATACCCGAGATGGAAGATTTTATGGCAGCCCTTAATAAAAGTGGCGACTCTATAGGCGCGAGAATAAATGTCGTGGCCACAGGTGTAATGCCGGGGCTTGGTGAGCCGGTATTCGATCGACTGGACGCAGAAATTGCCAGCGCGATGATGAGTATCAACGCTGTCAAGGGAGTTGAAGTTGGCGCTGGTTTTTCCTGCGTAGAACACCGTGGCAGTGAGCATCGTGACGAAATAACCCCGGCGGGGTTTCTCAGCAACAATGCAGGTGGTGTGTTGGGTGGTATTTCCAGCGGTCAGGATATCACTGTCAGTATTGCTCTAAAGCCCACTTCTAGCGTACGTTTACCGGGTGCCTCCATAGACAGCGCTGGCAATGCAATTGAAGTGGTGACCCACGGTCGGCATGACCCCTGTGTAGGTATTCGCGCCACACCAATTGCTGAAGCAATGCTGGCTTTGGTGCTAATGGATCACGTGCTGCGTAACCGGGCACAAAATGCCGGAGTTCAGGTTGACACTCCTGTGGTGCCGTCGGCCACGGATTCTGCCGCCGATAATGAAAAACCTCACACCTTGTAGGAGTTAAACTTGAGCAAGGCTAACAGGCGTTTTATTCGCACAGTGATTCTGGGCGTGCTGGCCATGAGTAGCTTGATCTGGGTCGCTACTGACCAGTTTGAGCTATCGGTGGAGGAGATGCTGAACCTATTCTACGCGGTCGCCATTGGGGCGGGAGTCATTATTGTTTTTGCCGCCATTGGAGTAACGCTATTGAATGGGCTGCGCAAACTAAGAGGCAAGCAGCACGACTAGACGGACTCCAGTGAAATATCCAGAGTCATCTGGTTGGCAATATCATCCAGCGTGTCTGACAGGTCATCAAGATTTGTTTCCTTTGGAATTTCAGCATCAATACGCGCCTGAAATAGCATTTCGGCACTCATAGGGGCACTGCTAACCAAACTGTCCATTTCCACTACGTTAACGTCGTGTGCTGCCAGTGCCTGGGAAATTTCCCTGACGATACCGAGACGGTCCGGGCCGAGTATAGAGAGAGTTACCTTTCTTGCCGAAGGAATACTTACGCTGGCACTACACGGCGTAACCCGCACGCTGATACCATCCGCGGATAACGCTTTCAAGGCTGTTTCCAGAGTGGAGGCACCGCCTTCAGGTAACGTAACCAGCACAAGCCCGGCAAATTTTCCGCCAAGCTGTGAGAGTTGGCTTTCATGCCAGTTGCCGCGATTTTCCTCGATCACGCGGGAGAGCTGCTCAACCAGACCGGGGCGATCATCGCCAATAAAAGTTATGATATAAGAAGTTTCCACCAATTAGGCTCCACATTCGTTAACGCAGGTCGTATATTAGCGCGCATTGACGTATTTCAGAAGGACATCACCATGAAAACTTTCAGTAAGCTTGGCTCACAACGAGTTGATGCGTAAATGGCGCAGTTTATTGAAGTACCCACGTCGCAGCTGGCGCAGCAAACCTTGCGTGCCTTGCTTGAGGAATTCGCCAGTCGGGATGGTACAGATTATGGTGCCAAAGAGCTCACTTTAGATGAGAAAGTGGGCAGACTGCGTGAGCAACTTGACGCTTCCCGCATCATGCTCATGTATGATTCAGACAGCGAACAGTGGGACCTGGTGGAACACGACAGCGCACAAGCCTTGCTGTCGGAGTAACCTGATTTATGAATAGTTCAAACGCATTTTTAAGCCCGAATCACACACTTGATACCAGCGGCCTGTTTTGCCCTGAACCGGTGATGATGTTGCACAATAAAATCCGTGACGTTACCCAGGGTGACGTGATTGAAATATGGGCGACTGACCCTGCAACCACCCGCGACATTCCCAAATTTTGCGCCTTCCTGGGACATGAACTTTTGCTGCAGGATGAACGTGATGGAAAGTATTACTATCTTTTGCAAAAACAGGGCGATGGCGAATGAATGCTGCTGCCGCAACACTGCAAGCGCCAAGTGCTCGATTGTTGACAGCACAGACACTGGAGCAAGTGTTTTCCGACTGCTTTTGTGAAAGCTCTAATGCGATACTACAAGGTGGATATAGCGAACCCTTGTATCAACCAGCTGCCAGTACGGGGCAGTTTAACGTGCTTCGCTATCGTGAAGACTTCTTCGCCAGTGCATTACACGAGGTAGCCCATTGGTGTATTGCCGGCAGCGCAAGGCGCAAGCAGGAGGATTTTGGCTATTGGTATGCACCAGATGGTCGTAACACATCGCAACAAAGAGCTTTCGAGAACGTCGAATATAAGCCCCAGGCGCTAGAGTGGTTTTTTGCCAAAGCCTGTGCTCACCGCTTTCGAATTAGTATCGACAACCTGAATGCTCAGGACTCCCAATCGGATAGTGAAGGTGCTTTTAAACAACGCGTTATTACACAGGCAAAATACTGGGCGGGGCACGGCTTGCCACAAGATGGTTCTATTTTTTTTAAAGCGTTATGCAGAAAGTTCGACACTAGCGATGAGCTCAGTACCCTGTGTTTCCCCCTATCTGAACTCCAGTAAAGGAGGCGATATGTATGAGTTCTAAAATTGTTGCCGATGAGAACATGGAAGGGCTTACAGAGTATCTTGGGCAGCTGGGAACCGTACACAGGGTAAAGGGCCGGGACTTGAAAAACTGCGATTTACACGACGCAGATGTGTTATTAGTCCGTTCTGTAACCACAGTAAACGAAGAGCTGCTGAAAGGAACATCGGTCAAGTTTGTCGGTACTGCCACTAGTGGTATTGATCATGTAGATACGCAATATCTCGAGCGTGCAGGTATTGCATTTGCGCATGCTCCAGGCTCAAATGCCAACTCCGTGGTTGAATATGTTCTCGGTGCTGTGGGGGCAGTGGATCATAGACTTGAGCAGCTATTTACTGGCGGCACTGTAGGTATTATAGGCTATGGCAATATTGGTCGCTTACTGGCGAAACGTCTTGCAGAGCTACGCATTAACTACCTGGTGTACGACCCCTGGCTAGACCCAGATCAAATTTCCAACCCCGCATCCTTGTATGAGGTGCTGCGTTGCGATGTTATTAGCGTGCATGCAGAGCTGACTAATAAAGCGCCCTGGCCAAGTTATCACTTGCTAGGCCGCGATGAACTAGCGCAAGTAGCGCAGAGCTCGTTACTCATAAATGCCAGCCGTGGTGCTGTTATAGATAATTTCGCCTTACAGCAACGATTAGCGGAAGATGATGCGCCCATTACAATTCTGGACGTATGGGAACAAGAGCCACTGGTGAGCGAGGTCCTACTGGCTCAGGTTCGTTTCGGCACCGCACATATCGCCGGATACTCCAGAGACGGAAAACTGCTGGCGACCAGAATGCTACGCGATGCATGGCTCAAAAGTACTAACGCTGCTGGTTCGGTAAGCGGGCAGGGCGATGGCACAGCGATGCCAGACATTCATCTTTCAAGTGGCTTGAGCGGGGCTGCGCTGTTGCGCGCGCTGTTACTGCACAATTATACCTTGTCAGAAGATGACCGCTTATTGCGTGAATCTGTAGTTGGCCTTAGCGACAATACAAAGACAGCTAATTTCGATCGTCTACGCAGAGACTATCGCAGCCGCAGAGAAGTGTATGGCGCCCGTGTAATGACGAAACCGGCCAGCCCCTGCGACCAGTACATTTTAACCGCAATGGGATGTAACAGTGACGACTGAGCACAGCCAACAGCAACATGTCCTCTCTATAGGCTTCATTGTTAATCCTGTTGCCGGTATGGGTGGCTCCTTGGCGTTAAAGGGCAGTGACGATCTACCACAATCCGTACTGCTAAATGACATAGGCGCAACCGATGGCATGGCTCGCAGCCACCTGCGCGCGCAAAGAGCTCTCTCGCCGCTTGTACATTGCGCAGATGCTGTTCGATTTGTCTGTTGGGGTGGTGATATGGGGCAGGTGGTACTTGACTCTCTGGGCCTCCAATGCGAAGTGGCCGGCTCCAGTCAAACTGACCGTTCCAACGCGGATGATACGCGTAATGCTGTATCTGCTCTGGCTGACAGGAGCGTCGACATCATTGTTTTTGTAGGTGGAGACGGTACCGCACGCGATATTTTTGACGTACTGGGTGATTCTTTTCCCGTACTGGGGATTCCCGCCGGTGTGAAAATGCATTCGGGCGTATTTGCGGTATCTCCCGAAGCCGCAGGAGAGCTTCTTGTAGAGCTTGTAAAGGGTGGGCTAGTGGGCTTAGCGCCTCAGGAGGTAAGAGATATCGACGAGAAGGCTTTTCGAGAGAATGTGGTGAAAAGCAGGTTCTATGGTGAAATGCTGGTGCCTGCCGAAGGGCGATTTTTACAGCACACCAAAGTTGGTGGGGTTGAAAGTTCAGAGTTAGCAGCGGCCGATATTGCCGCCTGGATGGTGGAGGTCATGGACGACGATTGCACTTATATAATCGGTCCAGGGTCCACAACCGCAGCTATTATGTCCCAGTTGGGTCTGCAGAATACTTTATTAGGTGTGGATGTGATTCGTGCAGGTCAACTCTTACTTAACGACGCATGCGAAGTACAATTAATGGATCTTTTGAGTGCAGCACAGGGCCCGATGAAAATTATCGTAACGGTAATCGGAGGGCAGGGGCATGTGTTTGGGCGTGGGAATCAGCAGATATCTGCTGCCGTCATAAAAACAGTAGGACTTGAAAATATACAGATAGTAGCCGCCAAGTCGAAAATTTCGGCACTGCAGGGCAGACCGCTATTGTTGGATACGAATGACCCAGAGTTGGATGTCGCACTTAGCGGCTATAGATCTGTTGTAACAGGTTACCAGGACAAGATTCTATATCGTCTGGCTACCATGGCTTAGGTATTTTTTTATTGGAGAGAGCGATGAAAGATGATGAATATTGGCGTGAAAAACTAACGCCAGAAGAATATAGCGTGTGCCGTGAGAAGGGTACAGAGCGGCCGTTTTCCGGTGAGTATTGGAATAGTGAAGAGCAGGGTGTTTACCATTGTAAGTGTTGTGGAGAACCGCTGTTTCAATCTGAGTCTAAATTCGATGCGGGTTGCGGTTGGCCAAGTTTCTTTATGCCGGCCAATCAGGGCGCGATCAAAGAAGACACAGACTCAAGCCACGGTATGCTTCGCACAGAAGTTAGCTGCGAAAAATGTGGCTCACACCTTGGGCATGTATTTACCGATGGTCCCGACCCCACAGGGCTACGGTACTGTATTAATAGCGTGTCCATTAAACTTGACGGAGAATAGCACGGATGTCTGAAATACAGGTACATGAGAACACCCTCGATTTTTCAGAGCTGCATCAACGTATGCAGTGGTATGTCGATGAGGATATTTTGCCCTGCGCGAGCACCTTGGTGATGCGCGGTCTGGATG
>JADGEN010000159.1 GCA_016744355.1 Halieaceae bacterium | reverse complement strand
CCAATATTGGCAATATCCAGGGTACGGCTCAATCCAGCCCATGCCTGCCCCTCTTCACCCAGCAAACTATCCGCAGAAACGCTAACATTGTTGAACGTTACAACGCCCGCGTTGAGGGAGTCCACCATGGCATTGCGCTCTACCGCAAGCCCGTTTGTGTTGGCTTCCACAATAAAAGCGCTCAAACCCTGCTCTTCGCCAGCACCACCGGAGGTTCTGGCGATAACAAGAAATAGGTCGGCCACATGTGCGTCAAGAACCAGGCACTTTCTACCAGTGAGGCTATAGTTATCACCGCTTTTTACAGCGGCGAGAGCCGTTTTCTCAGGCGCATGATGAGCCCCTTCCTGTAGGGCCAGGGTAGCCAATGTCTCACCGGATGCGATAGCCGGCAACAACACCTCTTTCTGAGCCTGGGTTCCCAGCTGACTAATGAGGGTTGCCCCTACCAAAACACTGGACTGCAAAGGAGATGCCGTCAGGTTTCTACCCGCTTGCTCTAATACCAGACCAAGCCCGGTGTAACCAAAGCCCAAGCCTCCGAACGCTTCCGGCACGGCTATACCAGCCCATCCCATGTCGACCATTTCCTGCCACACAGTTTTGTCGAAACCTGTCTCGCTGGCGCTATCGCGCAGCGTCCTCAACTGAGCCACCGACGCTTTCTCGGACAGCAAACCCGCCGCCGAATCTCGAATCATTACCTGTTCTTCTGTTAATACCAATGCCATTGTTACTGCTCCGTGGGCTCGCCCTTATTCGTCTGGAAGACCCAGTACACGTTTTGAAATTATGTTCAGCTGCACTTCTGTGGTGCCGCCCTCAATAGAATTGCCCTTGGATCGCAGCCAAGTCCGGGAAACCAGGCCATCGTTGTAGGCATCGCCATCCCAGCCAAGCGCAGTTTCCCCACCCACAGCAAGGTTCAACTCATTGCGACGCTTGTTCAACTCCGTGCCATAGTATTTGAAAATAGACGACGCTGGCCCCAAGCCCTTTCCAGCTTTTGCCTCATCTCCCACGCGACTCATGGTCGCGGCAAACACCCGCGTATCGAGTTGATATTGAGCAATATTCTGACGCAACACGGAATTGGATAACCTGCCTGAACTATCCGCGCCCATGGACTCCACGGCCTGTTCACCCAGAGACTTGCCTGAGGCGGAACCAAAGGCAGAAATCATTTCACGTTCGTGGGTGAGCAGATACTTAGCAATGGTCCAACCCTTGCCCTCCTCCCCCATAAGATTTTTCTTCCACACGGTCACATCGTCAAAGAAGGTCTCACAAAAAGGTGAGGAACCGCTGATCAATTTGATCGGACGGGTTGTGACACCAGGTGTTTCCATATCGAACAATACAAAGCTGATGCCATGATGTTTAGTGCCACTGTTATCGGTGCGAACCAGACAAAATATCCAATCGGCCTTGTCGGCGTAGGACGTCCATACTTTCTGGCCGTTAACGATGTAGTGATCACCGTGATCATCTGCCTTGGTCTGCAGGCTTGCAAGATCTGACCCTGCACCCGGCTCTGAATAGCCCTGGCACCAACGAATGTCACCGCGCACAATTTTGGGCAGGTGTTCCTGCTTCTGCTCTTCATTACCAAATTCAAGAAGCGCGGGCCCAAGCATGGAGATACCAAAGCTCTCCAGTGGGTTGCGCGCGTTTATACGCCGCATTTCCTGGCGTAGGACTTTGACTTCCTCTTTACTCAGACCACCACCACCATACTCTTTAGGCCAATGCGGAACCGTCCAACCTCGCGCTGCCATGCGGTCACACCAAATAACCTGATCGGGGTGATCTATCTCGGGGTTGCGCCCCCCCATAAACAAATCCTCAAAGCCATCTATTGGGACACACATTGTGGCTGGGCAGTTTTCCTCCAGCCAGGCTCGGGTTTCACTGCGAAACTGCTCTAGATCACTCATATGAGATCCTCATTTTTTGGAATTTGAACATACAGTATGTTTTATCTACCTTCAAGTATCTTTCAAACGCGGGCACAAAAAAACCCCGACAAGCGGGGTTCAGGGCGTGTAACGAAACCTCGGCTAGAACGCGACGGTAACATCCACTCCATACATGCGAGGCATATTGTACTGGAAGCCAAGAGCGGAGAGGTCGTATACAATTTCTGACTCGTCGGTCAAATTCTTACCCCAGGCTGCAACTTTCAACTCTGTACCCCCAAGCTGCCATCCCGAAAGAGCAATTCGCCCGCCCAACAGGCCAATAGCGTCAACAGGCAACTTCCTGCTTGCTGTGGAGAACGCCTCGTCGCGCCAGCTGTAGTTCAGGTGGAAATCGAGGCTACTGCCATTCCCCAGCCCCCAGGAGTGGTCCAACGCAACAGAGAAGGCGTTCTCTGGCGCGAAGGGAATATAAGTTGAGCCCGAAATATCGGTACCACGTAAATCCTCCGGGCTGGCGGGGGGGCCACCCAACAGAAAGCTGTCACCGGGCACGACAACATCTTTCAATTCGGTGTCCAGGTAGGTGTAGTTAAAACTGATCGTTGTGGCTTCACCCAGCATGCCTATTACGTCTAACTCGAAACCATCAACGCTGGCCTCACCCGCATTGAAGTTTTCAACGAAAGATGCAAACAGGGGCGGCTGACCGCTAATGGTCAGCAACAGATCGTCATAGTCCGTCATAAACACAGCGGCATTGACTCGCAGGCGCCGCTCCAGAAACTCAGACTTCAAGCCAAGCTCATAACTAATGCTCTCTTCTTCGTCAAAGGTTTGGCTAAAATTCAAGGTGCGCTCACCAGACCCTCCCGCTCTATAGCCTGTCGCAACGCGGGCATAACCACTGATGTCGTCGGTGAAGCCGTAATCCAGGGCAAAGGTGTAATCAACGCGATTGTAATCCAGGTCATTTTTTCCAGGAGCAAACTGCACAGACGGGTTGGAGGGGTCAACACCGCGGCTGGCATCTCGTTCATCCTCGGTATAGCGAACGCCACCAGTGATAGATAGTCGGGAGCCCAGAACATCCGGTGTGTAAGTACCCTGTGCAAATACCGCTTGAGACGTCAGGTCGGTATCGATGGTGTGAATACCCAGATTGTTGCCCCCAAGCCCAATTGAGGTAGACGCCAGCGGTTCGGCCAGAGCGTCAAACGACAGGCTCACACCATTGGTAAACTGCTCCTCGGCCTTATTCCCCTCTTCATTGAAATAATAGTAACCCACTATATAGTCAAGTTTGCTGTCGAAGGCTGAGCCGAGCAACTGGAATTCCTGACTGTAGGCCTCAGTAGACCAATCTATCGCGGTGGCGAAAAACAGAGTGCTTGACCAGTTTTGTACCGCCAGCTCGTCCATCTCGCGGTAACTGCTGATAGATTTCAGCGTTAGGTTGTCGCTTAATGCCCAACTGAGGGATAGATTGTGACCCGACTGCTCTGTGTTGGACTCTGGCAGCACATATCGATACGCACTGCCGGTGTATAGGTGCGTGGTCTTCTCTTCGCGCTTGGCAGGATTAAACTGATAATAAGGCGCTGTACTGTCAATTTCTGACCAATCATAGCTGTAATCCAGAGTCAGGTTTTCAGTTGCATCCCAACTCACCGCAAAACGATAACCCTGCTGATCTTTCTGGTAAAAATCTTCAGAGGGCTGGCCAACAACGGGATTGGGCCCTTTATTTTCCACCCATCCATCTATGGACGATGTGTCGTAGCTGAACTTGGTACGTAGCGTGGGTGTTAGGGGCGCATCGATGGTGGCGCCGGCGTTCCAGGCACCGAACTCCCCCACGCCAACTTCAACTTTGCCTTGAAATTCTTCCGCGGGCTTGCGGGTAACAAAACTAACTGCGCCTGCGGAGGAGTTGCGTCCAAACAACGTACCCTGGGGTCCACGCAATATTTCAACTCGCTCAAGATCCAGCACATTGATTGTCGCGCCGGAAGTACGGGCGATATACACGCCATCAATGTACACACCCACTGGGTTATCGATGGTGAGGGTCTGTGAGTCGGTGTTACCAAAGCCCCTGAGGAACAAAGAAATATTACTGGTAGAAGTTGGAAAATCATACAACTGCAGACTGGGTGCCGTTATTGCCAGGTCGGTAAGACTTTCAATGCCCTGGTTTTCCAGCATTGACTGACTAAAAGCCACGATGGATAAAGGGGTGTCCTGCAAGGACTCAACCCGCTTTTGGGCGGTAACAACCACTTCCTCAAGCTGTGCAAAAGCACTCCCTGACATAACGCTGGAAGCGACGAGAATAGCCAAAGATAAAGTGTTGGGTGCGAAGGCTTTAATAGACAATAGTTTATTCCTTACAGATTAAATGGATTTAAAGAGCATACACCATGCCTATTGTTGCAGTGTAATAAATGCCGGCTAGACACCCCTAGACCAAACTAACACGGCCAGAAAGACTCACCGGTTAAATTATTTGAACTACCGGGCTACCGGCCTACAGGGCGCTTTTGTAGGCGCCGTTGCAATGTCCTGCGGTGCATACCCAGAACCCTTGCGGTTGCAGAAATATTACCGTCATTCTGGTTCAGAACTTTCTGAATATGTTCCCACTGCAAGCGACTAACCGAAGGTGGGGATGCTGGAATATCGGGCGATGGGTTTGAGGAAGAGCTGTCAAATGCTCGGCACAACTCATCTGCATCCACTGGCTTGCACAGATAGTTGGTCGCACCCAAACGCATGGCCTCAACAGTGGTAGCGATGCTTGAATAGCCAGTTAGTACTACAATTTCTACACCCGGAACGGTGTCGCACAGCGACTTTATAATATCCAGCCCGGAGGCCTCGTGTATTTTCAAATCGAGTACTATTTTCTCTGGCTTGTAACGCTGAGCACTGGCGATTGCTTCCTCAACTGTGTTTGCAACTTCGACTCGAGCAAAGCGTCTTGCCATTGCACGCGCCAGCACCGAAGCAAATACTTCGTCATCGTCGACAATTAACAGGGTTTCTTCAATCATATTCATCACCAATCAGCAACGGTATCAACACTCGCGTCATTGAACCACCCTCAGGGTGATTGCTCAGCGCAATCGAGCCGCCAATGCGCTCCAGCGTGGCGTGAGTGAGAAAAAGGCCGAGGCCAAGTCCACCGCCACCAGAATTCAGGGGTGCATGTCCAATTTGTTCAAGCAGCTCCCGGGATAAGCCTGGGCCGTAATCACGCAGTGATATGAGCAATCGGTGCCCCTCTCGAGTCACATCGATGTCCAGCACGTCGCTCACAGCCCTCGCATTGTTTAACAGGTTCATCAGGGCGTGAGCTAAACTAAGCGTGTTCTTTAACGCCGTACCCTCCACATTATCGCCCAGAGTTAAACACACCTGCACTTCCGGGAACAACGAACGCCAGTTGTCCAGAAGTTGGCCAAGAAATTCTGGCGTAGGTATTGCGGTATCCTCGGTATCCCTCTGGCTCTGGGCATTCTGTACAATGTTTTGCAAAGTGCTTTTGCACCGTTCCACCTGGGCCCCCAACAACTTGATATCGTCATTCAATGTTTTGTTGTCGGCTGTGTCGTACTCAAGTTCGGTTAGCAGCACACGCATAGTAGACAGC
>JADGEN010000158.1 GCA_016744355.1 Halieaceae bacterium | reverse complement strand
GCTCACAATAATCCTAAAGATGAATACCCTTATACCAAAGTAGTAAATGTAAGAACTTACTACTTACAAATCGAGCCCTGAACTCTCACAATAAGCCAAGAACCCAAATCAGAGTAATACATACCCTTGACTGAAGGAATACAAAACAAACAAATTCCGAATGGCGGGCCAGATATCCTGGTACTCGGTGGCGGCCCGGCTGGTAGTACTGTAGCCATTGGGTTGCAACGGCTAGGCTATCAGGTATCACTGCTTCACTCACCCAGACTCTGGAGCACCTGCGAGGGAATATCCAGCCGCACTCTGGAGGGCCTGAGAAGTGCCGGGCTGCACAGGGCATTGGATACTGTTCCTCCCCCCACCCCCCGACATGTCAACTGGAATGGCGATACAGGTTCCGCAAACACTGAACACCTGGTGCAACGTGAGAAGTTTGACGCTGCACTACTAGAGGATCTATCAGCCGCCGGCGTAACTCTACAGGCCGGCCTTTCTCGCAGCATCAGTCGCTCACCTGAAGGCCACACCAGTGTCGAGTTCGAGACGACCCAAGGTACAAAACACGTACTGCACTGCCACTTTCTGGTGGACGCCCGTGGGCGCGCCGCATCAGGCACAGGACCAGAGCAATTGCGCGGACCTGGTACGGTTTCCCTGCTACGCATCATGCGGCAGGCGCCTGTCGAACGCGGCAGCCAGGTACACAGCTTTCGCAATGGCTGGGCCTGGCTGGCAAATACAGCAGATGGCCTTACATTCCTACAACTCACCGTAGATGCTGCCTCGGCAAAGCTACCGAAGCGAGCTGAGCTGAACCGGTGGTTCGAGCAGCAGCTTCGGCAGTTGAGCCTGCCTGAAGTAGAGCAATTGAACAACGGGACTTTGCAAAATGTCGTCGCCCGGGGCAGTACGTCAATTCTACAGGGCGGACTCGTTAGCAATAATTTATTGCGAGTAGGCGATGCCGCCATGGCCGTTGACCCACTGTCTGGAAACGGAATATTCCAGTCTCTGTCCTCTGCACTGGTAGCACCGGCTGTGATCAACACCTTGCTACAAAAACCAGAGGATACTGCGCTGGCAAAGGAATTTTACCAGCAGCGTGTACGCCACACCTTTTTGAGATTCGCGCGCACAGGCCGCGATTTTTACCGCATGGAATCACGCTGGCCCGAGTCGCCTTTCTGGCGCGAGAGACAAGACTGGCCGGATACGGAACCTTCCCACCCGGAACGTGCACACACTTTCATCGCCGTAGAACACCGACCCGTGCTTGCGAACGGACAAATCATCTCCCGGCCTGTCGTCATCACCAGCGATCAACCCCTGGGCGTGTGGCATGTGGCTGGTATAGAGCTGTCTGTATTGCTACATGAATTGCCGCCGAATGAGTATCAGCGCAAGCAACTGTTGGTGGCCCGCGTGGAGAACGCTTGTGCAGGCGACCCGGTAAAGAAAGACATGTTAATGGCGTGGCTGGCCCATTACCAGATAGCCTGAAGCCTCAACTCAACCTGCGCTCCGGTCCTCGATAGCTGGCCTTGTCGCCCAGCCACTCACGCAGATCTTCAGCGCTTGCCCGAGGATTCCCCGACAGAAATTTCACTGCCATTGCGCTGAGGTGAGCGCAAGCCACGCTGGCACCGGCAATAGAGCTTTGGTCGCAACGCACATAGGCGCCAAAATCAGCTTGCGCCGTCTGTAACAGGGATAGTTCCGCCGCGCTGCAACGTGCATCACCCGTAGCACGAATTACGTTCGCATAGCTGGCGGGGTAAACCGGCTCCCCCCGGGCTGGCGATGACGCGATCATTATCACCCCGGCCTCCTCTGCCATGGCACAGGCGTGGCGTAACTCTTTGCGGTCTACTCGCAATCCGAAGCTCATGTTTACCAGGCGCACTTCCTGACCCACCAGCCAATTCAGCGCTGCCGCCACCTGCGCGGCAGAACAGCTTAACCGCTCTGTAAACACCTGGGCATTAAACAGGGATGCGTCCGCCGTCCCGCGTAATATTATCCCTGCGAGAGCGCTACCATGCCCCAGTCGATCTGCCCGCGCCGCTACTCCAGTGACGGACCCATCGGCCTGTAGCTGAAACCCGCAGCTCGAACCGTCTGCAGCTGCCACAGAACTATTTATGCCGCTGTCGATCAGGCCCACTCTAATCATGCGGAACACACAGTTGCAGTTGCCCTTCTTCTATCGCCAGAAGGGAATCACAGCCCTGTAAGGCAGATTTTCGGTGGCTTATCAAGAGTCTCGTGCGGCTCCCAAACAGATCGTCTACCGCCTCCAACACCTCCCGCTCTACCTCTTCATCAACGGCAGACGTTGCCTCATCCAAAATCACCAATAGTGGTTGCTGCAGTAGTGCTCGGGCGATGGAGATACGCTGTCGCTCCCCACCTGACAAGGTTTTGCCGTGCTCCCCCACCAGCGTATCAAGACCCTGTGGCAACTTCGCGACCAGAGGTTCAAGCTGTGCCTGGCGCACTGCCTCTAGCACTTCTCCTTCAATAGCATCCGGGCGAGCATAGCGAATATTGTCCAGCAGACTCCCGCGAAACAGCACAATATCCTGTGCAACCAGCGCGATACGGCTACGCCACTCCCCCAAACAAAACTCACGCAAGTCGATGCCATCAACAGAAATTCTCCCATCCTGAGGATCATAATGGCGCAGAAGTAGGTCAACCAGGGTGGTTTTACCACTGCCTGAGGGGCTTTGTAATCCGACTTTTGAGCCCGCAGGAATACTGGCGCTCGCATCTTTCAGAATATTGTTCTCACCACCAGAGTAACTGAAGCTGACATTCTCAAACTGTATTGCACCCGCCATATCCAAACCCGGATTGCTCTCTCCAGTGGCATGGACATCGGGCTGTGCATCAACGAGATAACGAACCCGCTGCAGGCACACCTGCACCCGGTGTAGAGACATATACAGGCCCAATAACCCCTGTACCGGGCCTACGGCCATTCCCAGATAGGTACCGAATGCGATAAGCGATCCCAGTGCCATTTGGCCCTCTATCACCCAGTAACCACCGATAACAAATACCAATGCTCTAGCCATTGATGTCAAGGTGTTAGGGACTGCAGCGGTGGCAAACTCCACGAGCTGCAACTGTAGCAGATCGCCGAGATAAAGCCGGTTGAGTATACCCAGCCTCGCCGCCTCTCTGGATTCGGCGGCGACGCCCTGAATAAATTTTGTGGCTGGCAGGGTTTCTACCAGAAAGGCAGTGACATCACTGGCCCGTTCTCGTAACTGTCGCACCTGCCGTTGCACGCGCTCACGCATAAAGCGCAAGTAAAACCACTGCAGGGGAACAATGGCTAACAATAACAGGGTCAATTGCCAGCTCAGGTACAGCATAAAAGCCAATGTGCCCACCAGCCCAAGCAATGCACTCAGGGCTGCAAACAAACTGTCTATCGCAAAGCGCTGTATCTCGGCAACATCGCCATCCAGACGCGACAACAGATCACCCGTGCGATTGCGAGCAAAGAAGGCAGGAGAAAGAGTCTGTAGATGCCGATATACCGACTCACGCAGATCAAACAATACATTGCCAGAAAGGCGCGTATAGAAGTAGCGATTAACGCCAGACAAAACAGTAGCACTCAACCCCGCCGAGAAGATCAGGATTACCAGCGTCAGCAAGGTGTCAAATTGCTTTGCAATAAGCCCTTCGTCAATTAATAACTTGGTGAGGAAGGGCTGTACCAGAACCAGTAGAGAAGTGAAAACCGACAGGCCAAGCAAGGCCAGCAAGCTGCGGCGGTGAGGTCGTACAAAGCCAAATAGCCACAGCAACGCCTGTCGATTGACAGGAATTGCTGCAGTAGAAGCCTGACCGGAAGTCACTTACTACGGCGAGCGGCTAAACACCCGCGTGTTGGCCATGGCCATATCGCCGCCAGGGAGCTCGATATTAGCAAGCTTCTGCAGTGTGTCGGGGTTGTAAATAGCGATGTCATTAAACGTGCCCGCCAAGTATAGCTCGCTGCCATCAGTGGAAAAATTAATGCAGTAGTAGCTATGTTCCAGATCCACTGACATTAACTCTTTCTGTGCATCCACATCAAATTTCTTGAGTTGCGTCAGCACCCCAAAGAACTGGTTGGCATCCGACGGCCTTGCCATTCCGGAGAACAACACCACCTCAAGTGGACCGAAGATGCGGGACTCTGCTTCACCTGTGTCGAGATCAATACGCTCAAAACCCCAGACCCAGCTAGCGGTTTCCAGATTTTGGGTGTCATCCTCATACAGAGCATTGGAGTACATGCGCACGAAATCGTGGTTGACTGCGCCAACAGGCCACACTGTGAGTGAATCCCGCAAGCTTTCACTGGGGTCACCGATACTCTGACTGGCCAGGGCAATATTGGTCTCGCCCGTTTTGACATTCATCGCATAGATATCACGGCCACCCATGTAAAGCGTGCCATCAGCGCCGGTGGCCATAATAGTAACCTGCCGTGGAGCCGGGAGTGTTCTCACTGGCCTTGCATCAAGGCCCGAAGCTGTGTCATACACCGCTACCCGTGTTTCTTGCACTTCAAACCGGTCCACCAGTAGCAGCGTAGGGTTCTGATGAGTGTAGAGTTCACGGCCGTCCGGGCTCACCGCGATAGAAGCAATCGATTTCACACGCTCGTGACCTTGGGACTGCATCGCAGAGAAACGAATTTTACAGGTATCTACCTCCACACCGTAAATATTCTCGAAACGATTGGTAAGGACGTAAGCCACCTTGTTATCAGGGCCCATCGCCACAGTGCCTGGGCCAAAATCACCGGGCAGCTCACAGGTGTTGACCACCTTGCGTGCGCTCAGGTCAATCAGGTGCAGGTTATTGGGGCGATTCATAACAACCATAAAATCGCCACTGGCCTGTTTTTCAGGACTCTGAGTCGTCTCACTATCCGATCGACTACAGCCGACCACAAAAGAGGTCAGCAACATCAGGGCGAGCATCGGGGTTGATCGCCCCAGGGTGCCACGCAGTGTTTTCATTCTGGACATGATCAATTCCCCTCAGGATTCGTCATCTGGAAAAACCGCGTCGAGTTTACGCCAGTCTTTTCCGGCGGAAGGCGCCTCACCAGCCCAGTCGGGATAGGTGACCATTACATCCGGCACTTGCGCGGGCCACCAGCAGGGGTCGGCGCAACCGTAAAGGTCAGCCTCCATAGGCTGACAGAGTCCGGCCACACTACCGAACATATCAACTTCCCAACCTGGGTCGGTGGTAGCGGTACAGCCTGCTACCGTTTGCATGGCCACGACCTCATCGACCCCACCTTGCTCAACCGCTTGATCCAGTAGGCGGGCTTTTTCATTCATTGGTTTCAGGTGTTTCATTAGTTCACCCTCCGGGGGACGATATAATCATCAAAGAATTTGGGGTTACCCTGGACAATGCGGGTGTAAGCGCCAATGCCAAAATCCACCCAGTCGCGCAGCAGGTCACAATAATGATAAACCGGATGTGCAGGGTCAGCGTAACGTTGGTAACTCTCGTGATAACAGCCACCAGAACAGATATTGCGAATGTTACAGCTGGCGCAACCGGTATC
>JADGEN010000157.1 GCA_016744355.1 Halieaceae bacterium | reverse complement strand
CCATCCACCACCTCCGCCCCCACCCCCACCCCCGCCGGATGAGCCTCCCCCCGCACCTGAGCTACTGCCCGGTGCTGTGGCCGATGAAGAAACTGCGGAGGAAAGGCTGCTGCCGACGCTGCTCGCAAAATTGCCCATTCGGTTGGAACTGACGCTGCCATGGTACCAGTGCGGAACATACGCTCCATCGCCAGTTGTCTCCGCCTCCATACGCGCAAACACGCGGCTGAACTGCTCGGCCCACTTTTGCTCCACACCAAGAGCAATTGCGTAGGGCAGGTATTTTTCAAAAAGCTCAGGGGTCAGATCCGGTGGATGGCGAAGATCGAGATCGTCCTTTTCCGCTACCTCAAGATACAGCTTGAACCCCTCCAATTTATCCATAAGGAGGCGACCGCGGCCTGACGGGGCTTTCAAAAGATATGCGAAAGCAATGTGCAATATAAGAACACCGGCGTAAAACGCCAGCACCCAGGGGACAAAGACTCCGGTGGAGATGATCACAAGTAAGAGAAGTCCCGAGACAATAATCGAGGGAAGTAAGAATAAGCCGTTGGTTTTGAAATAGTGATTTAGGTACTCGCGGCGCAGGGCATTTTTATGAGCAAATCTGGCCTCAGAGATTAGTGTGTGGTTGGTGTTTTTCAACTCCAGCACCGGCCCATCGCGAAACAATTTTTGCAGGAGAGCCGATTCACCGGGCGCCAATGCTGTGGAAGAGGACTGCTGTTGCAGGGTATAGTCGTCATCCTCACAGGTGATGGCAAGATACCCCTTTACTGCAAGGTTGATCATGGCAGCGGTAAAGGTTTTGTTGTCATACCCCATTTCATTCACATAGCGCGTAGCAGCTGGAGAATAGCCTTGTGGGGGTTCATAGTGCGGGAATATCACTCCCTTTCCCGGGTCCCGCCCGTGTCTTGACCATATCGTAAAAAGATACAGAGCGCTGCCACCGAACGCCAGTACGGATAGAAGCAAGCCGAAGTTATCGCCTAATAGATAAAACAATTGTTGTAAGCGTCCTGGCTCAGCTACTACGCCTTTGGGCCAGCCCATGACCAGGGTGAGTCCATTGCGCGGCGCCAGCTCCCGGGAAGTCTGGATAGTGCCAGAGCTGTCGGCTACAGCACTCACATAGTTCCTAGCCTTGCCACCTTGAGGGCCGGTATACCCGCTGATAGTAATATCGACGGCATCTATCGAACCGGGTAGCTCGACGGTGGCACTTGCGCGTTCAATACCAAAGTCCCAACCATTGCCTGTAACATTCCAATACAGTTCATCATGGTTTTCGAAAAAGCCGATCTGCCGATTGGTTGTGTAGGTAAACACATAGGTGTAGTTACCAGGGGCCAGAAAGGTATCGGAGCTGCCTGCGTAGATACGCACACCGTTGGACAGTCTTTTCTTATGCCAGGGCTCGGTCTCCCCATCACGGGTGAGCTCTAGCATTCGGAACCGGACTTTAATCTTGTTGCCGAAGCGGTCGTTGTAGGTGGTCGGAAATTCACGGTAGATGCCGCGACGGATTTTTTCACCCTGCGCTGCAACGCGAATGCTCTCGCGAACAGTCATATCCCCGTCTAAGCCAATGGTGATATCGCTGTCGTATGAAAGAATACGTTCATTGGCTACCACCGGCAGACTGAGAAAGAGCAGTGCGAACACTACTAGCCGGGCAGAACAATGGGCAATCATCCTGACAGCTCTACTATTGGCGTTTGTCTTTCAGCGAATTCTTCTATCTCAAAAAAGTCAGCGCTTTTAAATCCAAGGGGGCGAGCAATTAGCAGGTGTGGAAAGGACTGAATGCGCGTATTAAATTGCCTCACGGCACCATTATAAAATCGACGTGAGTATTGAATCTGATCTTCTGTGTCGGTCAGCTCTACTTGTAGTTGCCGGAAGTTTTCATCTGCCTTCAGGTCAGGATAGTCCTCCGCCAATACAACTAACTGCTGCAAACCCGCAGTCATAGCATTTTCAATGGCTGCCTTTTTCGGCAGTTGCGATGTTGAGATGCTTTGCTTTCGCAGTTCGGTCACCGCTGTGAGGGTGGCTTTCTCATAATCCGCATAAGCTTTCACGCAGCTTACCAGCCTGGGCACAAGTTCATGGCGACGCTTAAGCTGAACGTCGATATCACTCCAGGCGGCGCTCACCTGATTGCGGTCCTTTACCAGCTGGTTGTAAATCCAGATAGACGCAGCAAAAAGCGCAATAAGAGCAATGGTAAATTCGATCATGGAGCCAGTATAGTGTGATATGTGGGGCAGGGGCTAGTTTTGGGTCGCGCGCTGTGACAGTCACCGAGACATCGAGGTTCTGCGATAGAGCCTCACAATTGTTGTGACTAGACAGGCTAGTAAGCCAGCGACAAAGCCAGTGATCAGTGCTTCTGTAGCGGCACCTCCAAAATTTCCGGGGTGTACACAGTAGTCCACCACTGCAGTACTAACACCCAGCAATAGGGGGGTAAGTTGGTTTTGCGCTTCAATTTGGATTCCATTTATTTTGTGTGCACGGTTTAGAATACAACGTGCCGAAAAGTTCAGTAATTTCCACCGTCGTCGACAGGATGATCATATCCTGAGGGTTATGGCTGGTGCTAATGTAATGAACTATCCCCACCCTAGCCGCTAGCGCGGAAGGAGTCCTCAGACTAGCCTTAAGACTGAAGGACCTCAACTTTGGATGGGAGGTCGACATGACAATTAGCATACTAGGCATTGATATTGCCAAGAACACTTTTCAGCTTCATGGCGCGGACAATACCGGCAAGGCGGTTATGAAGAAGCGCTTACCTCGACACAAGCTTGCCGCCTATGCGGCAACTTTGCCAGCCTGCACTATCGTAATGGAATCCTGCGGGGGAGCCAATTACTGGGCGAGAGTCTTCCAGAGAAGCGGTCACACGGTTAGGCTGATCAGCCCTCAGTTCGTCAAACCTTTTGTAAAAACAAACAAGAACGATGCCAATGATGCGCTGGCGATTGTCGAAGCAGCGAGTAGACCGTCGATGAGCTTTGTGCCAATCAAACAGGTTGAGCAGCAAGATATTCAGTCGATACATCGAATTCGAACCCGCGTGGTCAAAAGTCGAACAGCGTTGATCAATGAGATCAGAGGACTGTGTCTGGAATATGGGTTGATCCTTACGGCTGGAGCCGCCAAGGTTAAGCCCTCGCTGTGTGCTGCTATTTCTAACTGTGATAATGAGCTAACAACATCCTCGCGAGAGAGCATGCAGGATCTTTATGAGGAGCTTGTTGATGTTGAGATCAGACTAAAAAAGCTTGATAGTAAGGTTCGCCAATTATGTCGACAGAGCGAGAGCTGCCAACGGATATTGAAGGAGCCCGGAGTTGGCGAGTTAACAGCGACCGCAATCGTGGCGGCCGTTCCAGAACCACGCGAATTTAGGAATGGACGGCACATGTCAGCCTGGTTAGGGCTGGTGCCCCGGCAATCATCAAGTGGAGACAAGCAAGTTCTTCTGGGTATCAGCAAACGGGGTGATCGGTATTTACGAACACTGCTGATCCATGGGGCACGAGCAGTACTAAGCCACCGCAAGGTCTTGGATAGTAACTACGACCGCTGGGTGGCTAATAAAAAGGCAACGTTGAGCCACAACAAAGCGGCTGTAGCGCTAGCCAATAAGAGCGCGCGGATCATCTGGTCCATGTTAAATACAGGAGAGGAGTTCAATTACGGAGTTCAAAAAACCGCTGCCTGATACTCAATATCGGGCGGCATCATTCACCAAAGGAAAATATCTTAAGTTTGCTTTAGTTGATTTGAATGATGGTCAATAGGTCATACCAGCTCTTTTAGATCCTGGAACTTGTCACGGCCCTTAGAGGTCTTGGTACTGATGAGGAATTAGAGCGCGGATTTACATCAGGGCACAAGCTTGGCTTGCATGCCGAATATATGACTGCAACTTAGACCTATAACATCCATCAGTAATCAACTTGCAAAAGGGGATGGTTCATATATGACAAGTAAATCGCTAGAACAGATGATGAATACACACAAGCCACCGATTCCCGCCTGACATCATCAGCTACGCCGTCTGGCTCTACTATCGATCAGGATGGTGAAGTCGTTGAGCTCAGGGTAAGTGCGCTCACTCATCAAGGTTTACTCCCTTTCTCCAGGCGCGAATAAAACCGCCAGGGCCGCCGTGCCTAACTATCATCTCCGGTGTGTTGGGATGGATACCCATACGACAACATAGCTCGCATATAGTGGCGTTGTAGAGCATTCGCATCGACCGGTGCGCGACGCTTCGTCGAGGTGGCTCTAGAGCATTCATCTTTTCTAGTAACTCAGCGTATGTGTCGGCATTGCGCACATAGCGTGTGAATACATATTTATGTACTGCATCGTGACGGTGACTAAAAAAATGTGAGCGGCGTCCTGTGCAAACAACAACCATAGAAAGCTGTGGAACTCCAACAACGGGAATTCCTTTATGCCAAGCTCGAAATAGCCAGTCTTGCGATGGGCTGACATAGGTATCTTTTTCCAAGCGCCATGGCCCCCCTAACATAGCGACTGACATGGGCATAAACCAGCTGGAAGCGATTTGCCATTGTCGCGGCTGGTACTGAGGTGCAGCTAGCGTAGGTCCCCGATTGTGAAATTGTAGGGCGCTGTCGTCAATTTCAGTATGCTGGCTCTCAACGATGCTGGGCCTAACATCGGCATATCTGGACAACAGAATGCTGTCAGGCGAATTACGCGATGCTTCAAGCATGCTGGAAAGATGAAAAGGCAGGTACATATCATCGTGATTGAGAAAGCAAACATAGTCACCGCGAGCCATTGCGAGACCGTGATTATTCGGCGTCGCCTGCTGACCACTGTTTTCGGAAAGATTTTTGTAGCGGATACGTGAATCAGCAAAAGACGCCACAACGCTCTCTGTGTCGTCAGTGCAGCAGTCACCAACAATAATGAGTTCCCAGTCAGTGAATTCATTCAGGAGTACGCTTGCTATGGCGTATCTGAGAATGTGGCTAGCGTTGTAAGTCGCCGTGATAATGCTCACCAAAGGCCTGCTCATCAGCTATAACCACACACTCGGTCAGCCACGGCGACACCTATAAGCGGCGCTAGCGTGTACTTTCCGGTATCGACCGAGTGATAGCCTCCCCGGCTTTGAATGCCAATCTCATAGCGATCGTGCAGGCGACTGCTGGGCGAATCTACATCAGCAGTGCCCAGCGCATAGATAACGCCGCCAGCGGGATCAACGGCCTCATCGGCAATTTCCAGCTTGGCCAGATTTGAACAACGTCGGTTCCATTGAGCCATACTGCGTCGGAAGATATCCATCCGGGCTTCGCGGTCGTACATCTCACTCCATTGCGGAGGCACCTCCTCGGAAGACATACCCGTACGACCGATCGGGTACCAAGACATGAAAAACCCAAGATCGCCAAAATTCACCAGATCGCCAAAGGGGCCCTGCACGCAGGTGATAGACGGCAACTGCTCCGGGCTAAGGCCTACGCTCACACGATTGGCGAACTTGTAACGATGCGACCACGGACCGGGCGGCTTAATGCCCATAGTTTTATCCAGCGGCAGGCGGCGGAACCAAGTGC
>JADGEN010000156.1 GCA_016744355.1 Halieaceae bacterium | reverse complement strand
GTCGGGGTCCTGGTGAATATCTCTAAGAGCCACTGCCTTGGGGCAGATGTGGCCGCGACTCAAAGGGTCATCCTTATCCCCCTTAATCGAAATGATCTCGGTTCCGTCGGTCTCTATTAGTACACCGCAAATTGCTTCGCAGAGGTGGCATGCGCGATGGTGGACTTTGCGGCTCATGCTGCTTCCTTCAAGACAATCAGGCCAAGGCCTTCAATTTCTGTGAGTAAGGTCGTGAGGTCTTGCTGCAAACGCTCCCCGGACACCTCATATTCACTCAATAGGGTGTTATAGATGGTGTTGAGATCGTTGGTTTCTTTGATAAGTTGCCAGATACGCGTGCCTACTTCATCCAGGCCGAAATAATTTTCGCTTTCGAGGTCTAGCAGAACCGTTTCTCCGGATACTTCCTGGGAGATAACATCTGGAGACAGGGCAATTGTTTGGTGTAGGTTTAGAGTCTGGCTCATGGCAAGCTCCTATTATTTGGAGAGTTAGTATACCTATTTATTCCATGTTTGCTGCGTTTCTCCGAGTGCATCGCGGGCACATTTTTATTGATGCGGGTCAATACGCCGCATTCGCAATAGGTGCAGAATGCGACTTACATAGAATAAAGAGTATCTGTTGTGCCTTTAAACAAAATTTTAGTGGTGATAGATCCCACTCGCGAAGACCAGCCCGCTTTTGAGCGCGGTTTGGATTCTGCACGATTGACCGGTGCGAGATTACATCTATACGTTTGTCTGGATGCCGATGCAGATGAAAAGACACGCAACGCAGAGGCTGAGAAGTATGCAGGGATTCTCGATTCGTACATAGACAGGTGCGAAGCGGATGGGGTCGAAGCTAGCTCTGAAATAGATTGGGCGGATACAGATGGTTGGAGTAAGCAGGTAGTGGTTTGTGCTACGCGAGCTAGCGCTTCTATGATATTCAAAAACTCTTTCTCTCATGCTGACGTGCAGCGCGAAATGCGTTCTACATCGGACTGGACACTGATGAGGCTAGCGCCCTGTCCAGTGCTTATGGTCAAAAACCATAGTGACTGGAAGCATAGGCGGGTGTTGGCAGCAATCTATCATCAGTCTACCGATGAGGCGCATATGAAGCTCAACAACCAGATTATCAGTTTTACCCAGAGCTTTACCGATGCCTACGGCTCAGACGCCCATTTTGTAAATGCATTTCAGGACAAAAATCATCGGCCCGAACCCAATCAACTGGCTCAAATTTGCGGCGCACCTGTGGAGCATGTCCATGTCGTGGAAGATACCCCGGCTGCGGCTATCAGCGAGCTGTCCGAAAAACTGGGAGTGGACTTGATCATTATCGGTACTGTGGGGCGCACCGGGATCAAGGCACGAATGGTGGGTAATACCTCAGAGAGAATTCTCGATCACACCCGGGCAGATGTTCTGGTGCTTAACTAGCAGTATCTATTTTTCAAACAGGGACAGGGTCGGGCTTGCTAGCCATGGGCCGGTGCCTGCTATGCAGACCTGCTATCAGCTGATCCTCCAGTACGAACCTGGTCTCCAGCATTTCTCCCAGTGCCGATAGGTCGCGTTCCAGCGTTTCGGGATATTCCTGGCCAGCACCGTATTTTTCCTCATAGGCGAGGATGACCTCTGTCGTGTCGCTAATTTGGGGGATTAACCTGGCGGCAAGCTTGCGTCCACTATCGGCGTACAACTGTGCCTCGTTAATGAGTTCATCGAATACCTCGAAGTGACCGGCTGATATGTAATCTACAATCAGCCCTCCCAGGGCCTCCTGCATGGTGTTTAATTCTGAACCGTCCAGGCTTGCCTCAGTGCTTACTGCGAGCTCAGTGTACTTACTCAGTAGCGTGTTCCGTCCTTTTAGCCAGCGCCCCAGAAGGTCATCGACGGCTACAAATTGTTGCTTTGGGTCTTTGCTGCGATGTGGCATTAACGGCTCCGCAGGGTTTGCCAGAGGCAAATTATTGTTAGGACACTAAACAGTGCCAGAGTTTGTTCGGGGATACTGAGGCCGAGGAAAGTCCACACGGTTTCGGCACAATTTCCGTCGCCCATCATGACGATGCTCAGGGTTTCCGAGAAGGGCAGGGTGTCCAGCATAAATTCGAGGCTGGGCCCGCAGGCTGGCACCTGATCTGCTGGCAAGTGTTGCAGCCAGACATGGCGTGCAGCTACGGCGCCACCTGCTACGGCTGAAATCGTACATAGAACACCATATACGCGTCGCCCCCATCCTGAAGGATTATGCAAGCCGCCGATAAGGGCGAAAATTCCAACAAGGACTATAAACAGACGCTGCGTCATACACAGTGGGCAAGCAGCGAGGCCTAAATATTCCTCTAGATAAAGCATGGCAAAGGCCATCGAAATAACTACCAGGGCCGTAAGGCCGAAGTAAACGATTCTGGGTGACAAGGTCTGCAGCATGTAAATATGTTTCCAAGAAATTAAAGCGAGTTATATAACACACTATGGTTTTTCTGTGGCGAGTGCAACGCAACAAATTTTGGAACGCGTGATTGGCGTCTCACTTTTTAGTTTTTTGCTCTGAGCACTATGACGAATCAGTACGACAAAAGTTCTGTAGTTGGGGATAAAAAGCTAAAAATGCCAGTTTGAGCTGGGGGCGCAGGGGGGCAATCGCATCGTGCACAGCATGAAGGGGATTGCCGCGCTTGAAGCGTTCGCCAACCCGGCTTGCGGTCGCCGGAACTGCATCCCAGGCATGGTAGGCGTTGAGTATATCGTAATCCTTCAGGCGCTTGATCATTGTGCGAGAACTTGTGCTGAGAAGTGCCTCCTGCTTGCTTAGCGAGTGATAGATAGAGTGGTTGAAGTCCTGAAGGGACTGGGAATCAAATTGTGCCCAATAGGTTGTGAGATAGTGATCGAACGAAATGTCGATAATTATGCCGGCGTAGCGACGCAAATGTTCCGGGAACTGGGCTCGCAAGCTCGCGACAATGGGATGGGAGTCGGTGTAGGCATCAATTGCCCGGTGGAGTTTGACTCCTTGTTCAATGTGGACGGGGAGTTCCCCGCGCAACGGTCCCTTGAAATAGTCCCCCTCCAATGCACCGGCAATCAGTCCATCGTCTGGCCATGCGAGATGAAAATGGGCCAGAAAATTCATTTGTCCACTGTGTGCCTAGAGGTCTTCGTATTGCGCGTAAAAGTCTGCCAGATACTGGCTGAAATCAATGCTATCGGATTGCTCTATATTTGCCTGATCTATTAGAGACTGGCTGGATTCCTGTTCCAGTTTTGCCTGAGTTTCAGCGCTGAGACTGGCTTCGCGAAAATGTTCAGCCCACCTCTGACTGTATTCCATCTCGAGACGGAAAAAGGGGAGATCCGTCTCGCGCATTTCCCGTAAGACGCGGGCTGAAGGCGTTAATTCGGGGTCCAGTACTTTGGCTTTTTGGTCTCGTAATGTGTCGCGATAATCGCTATCCCCAAAAGACTCGTCGAGCAGTTCAGCGATACCGTCCAGAGAATCGAGCAAAGTGCTGGCGAGGTCTTTAAAGGATTGTTCGCCCGAGGAACAGGTCTTCAACATGAGCCCGGGTTCTCTGCCTCGATTGACAACGGCAGCCAGGTTGTAGTCCATAACCTCTTGCTCTTGTTCAGTGCATGGCGGACTGTCTTGCAGTAAACAAAATAACAAAAATGTGTCCATGAGGCGGATTTGCTGCGCGTCCAGACCCACCGGAGTGAAGGGGCTTACATCGACACAGCGTACCTCAATATACTCAATGCCATCACGGCACAGGGCCGCTAGCGGGGTCTCTCCAGAATAGGCCACTCGCTTGGGTCTTATAGGACTGTAAAACTCATTTTCAATTTGTAGCAACGCGTCGTTGAGTTGTTGGTAATTGCCGTCTTGTCCGCTTGGAATTGAGGCGTATTGCGGGTGTGGCGTCCGTATCGCTGCGCTCAATGTTTGCACATAGTTATCCAGCGAGTTGTAGCAAATATTCAGGCCTTTTTGCGCATCGCTGTTGTACCCAAGGTCGCCCATTCTCAGGGCGGTGGCATAGGGACCGTGAAGGCTGCGCCCCTTCTCATCAAACGGCACCAGCCCGTGTTTGTCGTTGCCGCGAAGAAAACTGGCACAGACCGCCGGAGATGCGCCGTAAAGATAGACCAATAGCCAGGAGTAGCGCTGGAAATTACGAATCAAGCCCAGATATCGAACGCTTATGTAGTTGGGCAGGGTGTCGGGCTTGTTGTCAGCCTCCCAGGCGTTGTGCCAAAATTCCTGCGGCATGGAAAAGTTGTAATGAATACCGGCAATTGTTTGCATGAGGCGGCCATAGCGGTGTCCTAACCCCAGTCGATAGACGGTTTTCATGCGGGCAACGTTTGCACTGCCGTAACGGGCCACCGGAATTGCGTCGTCGCCGGCCATAAGGCATGGCATGCTGGCAGACCAGAGAATTTCTTCGTCCAAGTGCTGATAGACGAAAGAGTGTACGTCCTCCAGGGTCTGCAGGCTTTTTTCGATGCTGGTGTCTACTGGCGTGATAAACTCCATCAGCGCTTCTGAATAATCCGTAGTAATGGAAGGGTGCGCGAGTGCTGATCCCAGACCTATAGGATGTGGGGTTTGGGCCAGTTTTCCATCAATGCTGATGCGCAGGCTTTCTTTCTCAATGCCGCGTTGAATTCGGGTGAGGCTGGCTCTGCCTTCCGGTTTGTCTAGCGATTGTAATTGATCTTGTAATGTAGAAGACAACACCAAGCTCCTTTTCTGCTGGGAGGCAAGTGTATATTTCTAATGACAGCGAGTACAGAGGGCAAAGTGCAGGTATCATGGTATTTGGCCGTGCCTAACCGTGTGTATCTAAATCCTTGGCGATAGCTACTCGCCACGAGTGAATTTTCCGGTCTATAATGGCCGTTCACATGGCGCATATCTGTGACAAATGAGTCAAATAGGGGGAGTGAAGCGTGCGAATTACAGAGTGGTTGAAGACACTGTCGAGCAAGGGTGGTTCTGATCTCTACTTGACTACAGGTGCGCCTCCTTGTGCCAAATTTGAAGGCAAGTTAAAGCCTATTGCCAGTGATATATTGAAGCCGGGGGAAGTGAAGGAGATTGCGTACGAAGTCATGGATCCCACACAGCAAGCAGACTTTGAGGAAGAGCTGGAGATGAACCTGGCGACCTCTATATCGGGCTATGGTCGTTTTAGAATAAATATTTTCAGACAGCGCAACGAAGTGAGCCTGGTGGCGCGAAATATTGTCGCAGAAATCCCGAATTGGAAAGACTTGCGCCTACCGGCTATTCTCACTGAAACGGTTATGGAAAAGCGCGGCCTGATGTTATTTGTTGGTGCCACCGGGTCGGGCAAATCAACCTCGCTTGCGGCTCTTATCGATTATCGAAACAGCAATAGCAGTGGGCACATTGTGACCATTGAGGATCCTGTCGAATACGTGCATACGCACAAGAAAAGCCTCGTTAACCAGCGAGAGGTGGGTGTCGATACGCGCAACTGGCACAATGCCCTAAAAAACGCGCTGCGCCAGGCTCCAGACGTAATTTTGGTAGGGGAGATTCGCGACAGGGAAACTATGGAGCACGCGCTGGCTTTTTCTGAGACAGGGCATTTATGTATCTCCACTT
>JADGEN010000155.1:256-5760 GCA_016744355.1 Halieaceae bacterium | reverse complement strand
ACGTCGGAGGGTTGGCGCGCCATGGAAATAACGTAGGCACCCAAGGCATCCGACGAGGCACCGGCGGCGACTGCGCAAGTATCCAGTACTTCCTGTACATCCCCCGAGGGATTCCACTTGCGCGGAGCCAGCGGCCGGGGACTACTCAACTCATCAAGCAGGAACGCTTGCCGCCTTCCTTCATCCCAGTCTGCATAATCACCCAAACCCAGGACACCGGTAATCTCTGACAGCGCCTGAGTATGGCGCGCACTATCCTGACGTATATCGTGTTTTACCAGATGTACACCAAAGCAGCGTACACGCCTCAGTACATCCAACAGGGCACCGCGGGCAACCAGCTCCATGCCACAGTCCATCAAAGACTGATAACAGACGTGTAGTGGCTGCCACAATTGATCAGCGCTGGTGAGCAGTTCGCCTTCGGGAGAGGCCTCGTCCGCTAGCTCTGCCTCAATGGCAGCGCGCGTGTGCCGCAATAAGGTACGCAACTTCCGCAACACCTGCCTATAGGGTTCGTGGGCACCCCCGGAGAGTAAGCGCAGATGTTCATTACAGCGCGTGACCGACAGCTCCTCCAGTAAGTTGGTGATATCCCCCAGGTATAAGTCCACCGCCTGCCAGCGGCTTAGCAGCAGTACTTCCCGTGTAATCGTGGCAGTGACATTAGGGTTGCCGTCCCGGTCGCCACCCATCCACGACACAAAAGACACCGGCGCTGCATCCAGAGGCAACGGCACACCACAATGCTTTTGCACGCCGTGCTCCAGGCGCCTTAGAAACTCAGGCACCGCGCGCCACAGTGATTCTTCTACCACCGCAAAGCCCCATTTTGCTTCGTCAACCGGGCTGGGCCGCTCCACCCTAAAGTCATCCCCGTACCAGATTTGAACAATCAACTCCCGCAGGCGTGTGTGCAAGCCATCGCGCTCACGCTGGGTTAAGCCGCCCAGCTCAAGCTGTCCCAGACAGCGGCCAACTTCGCTGTGCTTGTGGATCAGGGTGCGCCGGGTTATCTCGGTGGGATGCGCCGTGAGAACCAGTTCGATTTTCAGTTTTTCAATCGTACTGGCAATGTCCTCAGCGGAGACACCCTCTTCCGCTAACTCCTGCAGGCTATCATTTATATTCTGAGACGCAGACAACAGCGGATCCATTTCGCGAGAAACAAGATTGTGCTGATCGGCGATATTGGCAAGATTAAGGAACTGGGCGAAGGCTCTTGCCACTGGCACCAGCTGGTCGTTTTCCAGCCCGCGCAATTCTCCCAGCAAAGCTTCCCGCTCATGCTTGCCACCCTCGCGGGCACTCTTGGAGAGAACCCGAATGCGCTCTATTAAAGCGAGAAAATCATCGCCTTCGGCACTGGCAATGGTATCCCCTAATATTCGCCCCAGCAGACTGACATTACCTCTGAGACTGGCGGAGTTGTTCTCGGAAATTTGATCATTCACCAGCCGGCAATCCTCGCTAATAAATCACACACTCGTGAGGAGTAGCCCCACTCATTGTCGTACCAGTTCAGCACACGCAAGTAGCGATCGCCTGTAACTGCAGTGAAGCCCGCATCGTAGATAGACGAATGTGAGTTGCCGATGATATCGGAGGAAACAACGGGAATGGTGCTGTACTGCAATATTCCCCGCAAACGATCCGACTCAGAAGCCTCGCGAACAGCAGCATGGACATCGTCAACCACAACTGACCTACCCAACTTCACAAACAGGTCAACAACGGAGCCATCAGCCACCGGCACGCGAGTCGCAATACCGTGCAATTTGCCTGCAAGTTGCGGCAGCACTACACCGACCGCTTTTGCTGCACCGGTAGATGTAGGGATAATATTCTCTGCAGCAGCGCGGCTACGACGCCAATCCGAGTGGGGTACATCGGCTAGTCGCTGGTCATTAGTGTAGGCATGCACTGTATTAATCACACCCTCTTCTATACCAAAGGCATCATCGAGAACTCTGGCCATTGGTGCCAGACAATTGGTGGTGCAGCTGGCGTTGGAAATGATGCGATGTTGCGCTTGCAGGCCATCATCATTGACACCTAACACCACGGTGTAGTCAATTTCATCTTTGGCAGGAACAGTCAGAACGACATACTTAGCGCCGGCCGTCAGGTGTTGCTCTAGCTGTTCGCGCGAGCGAAAAACGCCAGTCGCCTCAACCACAACATCCACACCCAGCTCGCCCCAGGGAATCTCAGCCGGATTGCGCTCACTAAGTAGTTTTGCCCGAGTGTTATCCGTGACGAAGTGTTCATCTTCGAGTTTCAAACTTTTACCGAAGGGCCCCATCACTGTGTCGTAACTCAGCTGATAACGAAGCGCCTCGTTGTCGAATAGATCATTGATTGCGACAACCTCAATCCCCTCAACTTCCTCCAGGATACGAAACACAGAGCGACCAATACGCCCAAAGCCATTAATACCAATCTTCATTACGCGGCCTCCTGCTGTTGATCAAGCTTGCTATAAAGACGCACGACATCAAGCAGCCTCGCTGCATGCCCCAGATTTTCGTACCAACTTAATGTCTTGATGGTATTGGACCCCGCTTTGATAGTGCCCTTAGTGTCAAAAATAAGGGAGTGCGGATTGCCAATGATATCGGATGACACAATGGGATCCTCTACCACCTGCATAATGCCCGGCAGCTTCTTCGCGGCAGCGCGCATTACTTCGTTCACGTCCTCTGCGCTGATGGCACTGTCATTCATCACCAGGTTAACGTCCAGCAGGCAGCCGTCCTGTACAGGGACATTCAGCGCGGCGGTCATTATTTTGCCGTCAAACTCCGGCAAAATATTTCCCAGCCAGAGCGCTGCCTCGTGGCTATTAGGAATAATATTCTTTGCAGCGGAACGGCTGCGACGGAAGTCACTTCCCGCGTAGTCCTGCAATGGCTGGTCGGAAGTAAAAGCGTGTACTGTAGTCATGCTTCCGCAATCAATGTCGAAGGAAGACGACAGACTATTAAGTAATAAAGCGAGTGCGCTGGTGGTAGCTGAGCCGGCCGAAATCATACGATCGCTCACCAGGGCAGCAGCATCATTAATGCCCGGAATAACGATTCTATCGATATGATCGGTGGGTAGAGTGCGCAACAAGACCCGCTGCGCGCCGTTACCCAAGTGACCTTCCATATAGCTGCGGTCGCGGTACTTGCCGGTGGAGTCAATTACCACATCAACATTGAAAATATCCCAGGGCATCTCTGCGGGACGGTCAATTTCCATAAGACGCGCGCGGCAACGTTCATTGACCAGGAAATTGCCCTCTAACCGATGGCGCTCCGGCTCATCCACTTCGGAGCACAACAGATAGTGCAGAATTTCGCGCTTCCCAATATCGGCAATTGCCACGATCTCAACGTCGTCGCTGCGCGATGCCAATTCAAATATTTGTCGCCCGGTTTGACCGAAGCCCATAATACCCACGCGTGTGGGGCGTTGCTGTGTCATAACTTCTCTCCTGATATCGACCAACTAATGTTCCAACATGGCCTCACGGGCCAGCTCTTCAATGTCATCCCAACGACTATTGTCCACCAAATCTGCAGTTGCCATCCATGACCCACCGCAACAAACAACATTGGGCAGTGCAAGAAACCGGCGATAATTTTTGGGGTTTAGACCACCGGTGGGGCAAAAAAGGACATCCGGGAATGGGCCACCCAGGGACTTAAGCATGGATTCTCCGCCCAGCGTGGTAGCGGGAAACAACTTACAAATAGAAAAACCGTGATCCAGTGCATTCATAACTTCAGAAGCGGAAGCCACTCCCGGAACAAAGTCCAGTGGCGCATCGGCCGCCGCCTCGAGAAGAGCAGGGGTTGCTCCCGGGCTCAATGCCAGCTCCACCCCTGCATCAACCACCTGCGCCAGCTCTGCCGGCGTAGTTACCGTACCGGCTGCAATCAACAATCCGGGCACCTCTTGCTTCACTGCGATAATCGCATCCATCGCTACCGCAGTGCGCAAAGTAATCTCAATGGCAGTCATACCGCCACGATGCAAGGCGCGAGCGAGCTGTACCGTTGAGCTTACATTTGTCGCTGTCACAACGGGCAGTACCCGGCTGGCGCGAAGCTTTTCCTGTAAAGTCATAAACACCAATATGTTGTTTTATTACACTTTAATGACTTTAGACCTATTTCCATTAATGTGCAAGTCTCAACGAGCTTCCCACAATTCCGCCCTAATACTTCACATACACTTAAATATAACGATATATTGAGCATTTACAGATATAAAAATTGAAATCCGGAAAGTATATCTTGTCAATCAGATGTATTTTTATTACAATTTACTGTGCATATAGGTAGGAGCAAAAAACCATGACACTTCTCGCTGACTTAGCCGACACACGGGCAAACCGTAGCAAATCCGCCCATAAGTTAGCGGTGTGCGTTGTAGACGATCCCCAAGCCATTGTTTCGATGAGCACTGCGGCTCTCGCATCACTGGCTTGCGTCAGCGAACCGACTGTCAATCGCTTCTGCACCGGTCTCGGCTTTAAGGGTTTCCCTGACTTTAAACTCGCATTGGCCGGCGAACTTGCCCGCAAACAACCACGCATCGCCCAAAACATAGAAGCAGATGACTCAACCGGGCTGGTCGCAGCCAAGATATTTGAAAGCACTATCGCCACACTCACCAGCACACAGGACCAAATGAATTTGGATGCGGTGCATCAAGCCGTGGACGTACTGGCAGAGGCGCGATCTATAACACTGTGCGGTCTTGGTGCCTCGGCTTCAGTCGCGCTGGACGCACAACACAAGCTATTACGATTTCCGATACCGGTAATGGCTCACACAGACATCATCAACCAGCGCATGCTCGTCACCGGACTGAGCTCAGCTGACTGTCTTATTTGTATCTCCTACACCGGCCGAACCGAAGCGATCATCGAACTGGCCAAACTAGGAAAAGCGACAGGCGCCACGGTGGTGGGGATCACTGCACCTCATTCACCATTGGCTGGGAACTGTGATTTAGTATTGGGCGTCACCAGCGAGGAAGATACAGAACTGTATACCCCTATGACCTCGCGCATCGCGCAACTGGTTATGATCGACATACTGGTTACCAGCTTGGCGCTGGCAAAGGGGCAGGAATTTCTGGATCATCAGCTGGCAGTAAAACAGAGCCTTGCCAGCACGCGCGCCGACAAAGCCTGCCCCCTCTAAGAGCCAAGTTTCAGGCATAAAAAAACCGGCTAGCAGCCGGTTTTTTTACAGTGCCACAAAACTTACTTCTTAGCGTTACGTTCTTTAACGTCAGCTATAACACCTTCAGCAACATTCTGTGGGCAGGGCAGATAGTGTGAGAATTCCATAGAGAATTGACCACGACCTGAAGTCATCGTACGCAGTTGACCGATATAGCCAAACATTTCCGAAAGAGGAACGTCAGCTTTAATACGGGCACCGGTTACACCAGAATCCTGATCTTTTATCATGCCACGGCGACGGTTCAGGTCACCAATAACA
>JADGEN010000155.1:0-246 GCA_016744355.1 Halieaceae bacterium | reverse complement strand
CCACGTGCCGCCAATTCAAACGCAATCGCCGAGGAGTCAACGGCGTGGAAACCACCATCGTACAGCTCAACTTCAACATCCAATACCGGGAAGCCAGCAACAGTACCTTCGCCCATCAAACTCTTGAAGCCCTTCTCGACAGCTGGGAAGAATTCCTTGGGAACGTTACCACCAACCACGGAAGAGGAGAACACAAAGCCAGAACCTGGCTCGCCGGGCTTGATGCGGTAGTCGATTTTACCAAAC
>JADGEN010000154.1 GCA_016744355.1 Halieaceae bacterium | reverse complement strand
GGTTAATGGCGAGCAGCGCCAACACGACACGACCGCAAACCTCATGTTTCCGTTTAGCTATTTGATTCATTACCTCTCGACGTTCTATATCTTAAAGCCCGGTGATATTATTTCTACTGGCACGCCGCTGGGTGCTGGAGCCAGATTCGAACCCCCCAAGTATCTGGTCCCGGGCGATGTTGTCGAGGTAGAAGTTCCCGGTGTTGGTATTCTGAGCAATGGCGTAGAGGACGACCCAACCGTTGACTAAAGAACTGCGAAAATTTGATCGATCACTGCCCATGCACCTGTTAAAGGCGCGTGAGGCAGTCATGAGGAGTTTTCTCCCGGTTCTGCGCGAACACGATCTGTCCGCGCAACAGTGGCGTGTATTACGCGCGCTTATCGAGGTAGATAATCGGGATGCCAGCGAAATATCGGAGCGCTGTGCGATTTTGCTCCCCAGCCTGTCCCGTATTTTACAGAATCTTGATCGCCGCGGCCTGATTCGTCGAAAGACCTGTGCGAATGATCAACGCCGCAGTCTCATCTCTATCACCAAAAAGGGTCGACGTCTGGTTGAAGCTATTGCGCCTCTTTCTGAAGAGCGCTACGACGATATTACCCGGCGATTCGGCAAGAATAATCTTGCCACGCTTTATGAGTTGCTTGGCGAACTGATTGATTGCATGGAATACGATGACAGCACTGAGCCTGACTAAACCTGAACTTTTCCGTACTTCCTCGTTTATCTCGGGGCGCTGGCATACTGTCGGTGACAGCACTTACCCAGTAAAAAATCCTGCCACTGGCGAAATCATAGCGCAAGTGACTGACCACGGTGTGCCCGAAACACGGGCCGCGATAGAAGCCGCCGAAAAAGCACTGCCTGACTGGCGAGACCGAACCGCGAAAGACCGTTCGAAAATATTGCGCCGCTGGTACGATCTGATCCTGCAACATAAAGAAGATCTGGCTCGTCTGCTAACAGCAGAGCAGGGCAAGGTGCTGGAGGAGGCTAGGGGCGAAATCGTCTATGGCGCCAGCTACATTGAGTGGTTCTCCGAGGAAGCCAAGCGCATTAATGGAGACATCATTGCGCCCCCATCGGCCGATAAACGCATACTGGTTATGAAGCAGCCAGTGGGTGTGGTGGCTGCCATTACACCGTGGAATTTCCCCAACGCCATGATTGCGCGCAAAGTTGCACCTGCATTGGCAGCTGGCTGTACGGTGGTGTCAAAACCGGCAGAAGATACGCCATTGTCCTGTCTTGCGCTGGCGCAACTTGGGGCCGAGGCGGGTATTCCCGATGGCGTATTCAATGTGGTTTGTGGTTTGGACTCGCCTGCTATAGGTCAAGAGCTCACGTCTAATCCAATCGTACGCAAAGTCACCTTCACTGGTTCCACGCCCGTTGGAAAAATACTTCTGGCGCAAAGCGCTGCGACTGTAAAGAAAGTCTCTATGGAGTTGGGGGGCAACGCTCCACTGATTGTCTTTGATGACGCAGACCTGGATCTCGCAATTCGTGGTGTGTTGGCTTCCAAGTTTCGTAACGCAGGGCAGACCTGTGTATGTTCCAATCGACTATTTGTGCAGGAGGGCATCTACGATGAATTCCTTGAGCGTTTGGTAAAGGTGGTAGATAGCCTGGTTGTCGGTAATGGGGTGGAAGAGGGTGTGCACCTTGGGCCCTTGATCCACGAAAAGGCGGTAGCAGGTGTGCATGAAAAGGTCGCAGATGCTATTGCGAAAGGTGCAAGAGTAATTGCCGGTGGTGAAAGTAACGAGAACGGTCCATGCTTCTTTGCGCCTATGGTGTTGGCAGATGTGCTTCCCAGCATGCGGTTATTTAACGAAGAAATTTTTGGTCCCGTTGCGCCTGTATTCAGGTTTAGTAGTGAGACGGAGGCTCTTAGGCTAGCAAATGCCGATGAATCTGGCCTTGCAGCTTACTGCTTTACAAAGGACATGGCGCGCTGTTTCCGCATGGCTGAGAAGCTTGAATTTGGAATGGTCGGTATAAACGACGGGGCGATCTCCAATGAAATGGCACCTTTTGGCGGCGTTAAGGAATCCGGTTTAGGTCGCGAAGGCTCCCGCTACGGTATCGACGATTACCTCGAGATTAAATATGTAAGTCTAGGAGGACTGTAAATTGACTGTGAACTTAGATCCAGCCCAGGTCCTCGACCAGAGCGCGATGAAACGCGGCCAAATTATTGTCGTTGTAATTACCGTTTTTCTAAATGCCCTGGACGGTTTCGACCTGTTATCCATAAGCTTTGCTGCGCCGGGTATATCTGCGGAGTGGGGCATAGATCGTGTCGCGCTGGGTGTCGTACTGTCCATGGAGTTGGTAGGCATGGGCATAGGTTCTCTGCTTCTAGGGGGAGTTGCTGACAGCTTTGGCCGGCGCAGGATGGTGCTTTCCTGCCTCGTGGTTATGACGTTCGGAATGTTTATGGTGACCACTGCGCAAAATATAGTGATGCTATCTATATGGCGTGTACTCACGGGACTGGGCATAGGTGGCATGCTGGCCGCAACTAACGCACTAGCCGCTGAGTTTTCGAACCAGAAGCGACGCCACTTGGCAGTATCCTGTATGGCTCTTGGCTACCCAATCGGTGGTATTCTGGGCGGTAGTGTCGCCTCGATACTGCTGGGTTCATATGACTGGCGTTCAGTTTTCTATTTGGGTTCTGCTGCAACGCTACTGTTTATTCCCCTGGTCTATTTCCTGGTGCCTGAGTCCGTGCAATGGCTGGCTAGAAAGCAGCCAGAGAATGCCCTTGAGCGCGTGAATGGCATTATGAAGAAACTGGGCCACGGTGCAGTTTCTGCGCTTCCCGCCCTGACAGAAGAAGAGCGAAACAAGTCAGTGACTGATATCTTCTCACCAGAGATGCGCAGGGTTACTGTTCTGGTATTACTGACATACTTTTTCCACGTTACAACCTTCTATTTTATTCTTAAGTGGTTACCGAAAATCGTGGTGGATTTAGGGTTCTCTGCAGCGGCCGCAGGCGGAAGTCTTGTCTGGGCCAATGTGGGTGGGGCCGCAGGTGGAGCGGTGTTTGGTTTACTAACACTGCGCTTTGGGCTTAAACCCTTGATGCTGAGCATATTCGCCGCGTCTTTTGTTTGTGTGGCCGCCTTTGGCCATGCTGGTGGCAGCCTGCAACAGTTGACATTAATGGCCGGGGTAGCTGGTTTTTTCAGTAACGCCGGCATGGTGGGTATGTATGCCGTTATGGCTCACGCGTTTCCCACGCATGCACGTGCATTCGGCACCGGCTTTACCATTGGTCTTGGACGAATTGGATCTATACTGTCGCCTATTCTTGCGGGTTATCTGTTCACGCTTGAATTGGGTTTGCCTACAGTGGCTACCTGTATGGCTGCGGGATCGTTACTGGCAGTTCTTGTTTTCTCGAGGATAAGCTTGAGAAATAGTTGAAGTACACTGGCCCATGGCAATTACTCTCAACAAAGTACGTTCAGCACTGGTGCCCGCGACCATGCCGTTGGCTGTGTTGGCGGGTCTACCTGTTCTTTTTCTGAGCCGATCTCGCCGGCGTGCGATTAACTTTTCAACCGGGTTGTGGGCGGATATGAGTAGCGCCCTGATCGGTCTTAAGGTGGAGCTTACCGGTGAAGAGCATCTCCGTTCACACCGGCCAGCTGTGTTTATACTTAATCACCAGAGTAATGCGGACGGCCATCTGGTGGCGAAGCTCATCCGCAGTGATATCGCCTACCTGGGCAAGGCTGAATTGTCGAAACAGCGCATAAGGGGCCGACTCATGCAGTGGGGTGGGGTGGTTCTCGTGGATCGCAGTGATCCTACCCGGGCCAGTAATGCAGCTACAGCCATGATTGAGGCCATTCGCAAGAAGCGGCTCTCTGCGGCGATTTTCCCTGAGGGTAGGAGATCCCATTCCACCCAACTTGGCAGATTTAAGAAAGGTGCCTTCCTCATTGCGATGCGTGCCCGTGTACCTCTGATACCGATTGTCATTCACAATTCAATCGATGCCCAACCGAAAGGTCAGACTTACTTCTGCCCGGCAACAGTCCAGGTCGAAGTGTTGCCCCCAATTGATACACGCCAGTGGCGTATGAAAGCCCTGGATCAACACATTGATGACGTCGTAAGTCAGTTTCGACTAGTGCTGGGGCAGGGCTCGTCCCAGCCTGTGGCGGACCGTGATCTCAAAAGGTGAACATGAACAAAGCCAAGCGACCGGTCAACATCCATAAGGCATACCATGGCCACGTCTATTTCAATCGAGATAGCCTGGAGGCGGCCGCCACTTCGCGCTCAGTCATGGCAAAGTGTTTGAGCCCCCAGCCTAGTATAATAGCTCCTAGAATAGCGCCCGTAGTACTGATCAGTGACATGGAGTAGCCCACCATCTTGTCATCGTTGAAAACAAAATCAGTTGATAAGGCCACCAGGGTTGTGCCCCCCGTTATGCCGAGAAGATTCATAGACAGGAAGAACAGGGCTGTGACTTGGGCACGCATCTGGTTGGGCGCCATAATCTGCAGGGCTGCCGCGGAGGTGGCCAGCGGAAAGCTGGCAAAAAACATCGCGACTGCCAGTAGCATCAGGCTACCCGTAAAGCCGGAGACCAGAGAAAATAGCGCGGCGGGTATCACAATGCCCAGGCTGCCTATGAGGCCGGCACGCATAGGGGCGTCGCGGTACCCCATGCCAGTGAGACGGTCCGTGAGCCAACCACTGACGAGAACACCAGCGCTGTTGCCGATCAACACGACAAAACCCAGGTAAAGGCCTACCTCGCGCACCGGTAATTCGTATTTGCGTAAAAGATAGGCTGGGGCCCAGTTCATCAAGGCAAACATGGCAAGCGCCATAAAGCCAAAGCCCAGGTAATGTGCAGTGAATGCTTTCTTATGATGGCCCATGTAGCGCAGCACTTCGCCAAAACTAAAAGCTTTACTACCGGAGGTCACGCCCTTGCGCTGGGGATCCCTTATGGTGAAGTAAAACAATACGGCTACAAGCAGGCCGGGCAGACCCACGATAAAGAATGTCATTTGCCAGGGCTTTACCAGGCCGATAATGGGTAGTGTCTGGGTGCCCCATTGCTCGATAACGGTAATAGCTGCACCACCGATAATAAAAGCCAGGCCGCCACCGAGGAATGAACCGGTGGAATAAACCGCCAGAGCCAAACCCAGCTTTGACTTGGGGAAGGAATCGGTAATCATTGAATAGGCAGCGGGGGACAGCGCGGCCTCACCGACGCCCACTGCCATTCGCGCCAAAAATAACTGGAAGAAGTTTTTGGCCACGCCGCAGGAGACAGTGGCCAGGCTCCAGATGAAAATACCCACAGAAATGATGGCGGGTCGCGATCGACTGTCCGCCAGTCTAGCGATGGGAATCCCCGCGACGGCGTACATCATGGCGAAGGCCAGACCGTGTAGCAGGCTAAACTCGGTATCTGATATTTGCAAATCTGCGCGAATCGGCTCGATCAGCAGGGTAATGATTTGCCGGTCGATAAACGAGAAGATATACGCCAGCATGCACAGTGACACGATATACCAGGGGTAGGCCAGTGATGCTCCTTCCTCCTGCTGTTCAAGATCTACAAGCCGTTCCACTATTTATGACTCCGCTTATCCTTCATTCAGGCGCTTTGATCGTCTAGCAAGCTTGGTGGCAAGGTTTAGACCGACGCCGGGTCGTGTCCATGGGCACACAGCAATACAAATGGCGCAGCCAGATGTCTCAGCAAAATAGGGAATACACTTGTCG
>JADGEN010000153.1 GCA_016744355.1 Halieaceae bacterium | reverse complement strand
GTATTCATCGGTAATACGGGCCAGGTCTATTTGTATCTTGTTATCGCCGCCCCCCGATAGTGACTGGTCAATCAAGGTGGCAATCGCCAGCGGCAGGTGCTCCTTGTTGACCCCAAACACCAGATTCAGGAGGGCACGCAGACTTTCTATATGGGCGTCTGTCGCCTTGCCCGCTGTAGGGAACAAGCAGTAGCGGCTATCGCTGTTGGTAGGGGTCTCGCGCGTGTACAACGCTTCACGCAGGGCCGCACGACCCGTAATTCGGATACCTCCCATCGCCTTGAGCTTATGCCAGGCCTCGGTATAGGTACATTTGGTTGGCGTGCCCTGGCCCAGGTTGCCTTCATCGCTTATCCAGAAAATCGGCTCGATCTCACTGTAGGCCACAGGCACAAAGATACGATCATAGGAAAACGTCTCCCGACCCTGGTGCAGCACCTGGCAATACGGCCCCGCCGTGTTCTCACCCTCAAGAATAATAAACGAGCGGCTTGTGGGAAAATAATGCTTAAAGGAAGACGGGGTGTCATAGGGGCCATTCTTTCCCACGAAGGCAAACTTGTGCTCCATGTCGTTGAGGTTGACCTCCGGCAGTAGGAAGAACTTGATCGCCCTCAGGGCTGAACTTTTACCCTGGTTATTACCACCCGACAAGATTGCGCTCTTGTCGATCTGGAAGGTGACGTATCCTGCCTGCGATGTATGCAGGAGAGCGATGCGCTTGAGGGTGTAGTTGGCACCCAGGTCCAGTGGTTGGACATTACTAGTCATTCAGGTAAACCTCTTGTTCCAGGCTCTTGCCGGCTTTGAGTAAGGTGTTGGCGAGTAGATTGATGGGCGGGTCGCAGCGCTGGTACGTGACCAGTTTTTCACGCTCTTTATCGGTTAGGCGACGGTGAGTGGTCTCCAGCAGGGCACTCAGTTCTTTCGGGACGACAAATTGAATCTCAACTGAATGCTCTGCCATCAGCCGCTGCAGCGCTTCATACATCCGAAAGCCACCGGTATCGATATCAAAGAAGCAGTATATCGTTTCATAGCAGGTCAACCAGGCAGCATTGCAGGCCTTAGTGATGGCATTACCGGCCGCATAGGCGATATCGACGCTGTCCTCGGTCACTGCGGTACCGCAAGCATCACGGAGGTAGCGAAGCAGTACATCGCGGGCCAGAAAATTCTCAAGGTTTTCCACTAGCACTAGTTCGGCTGCCGGAAGGTTCGGGTAAATCCAGTGGCCCTTGCTGTCACATTCGAAAACGACCGGTTGCGGGTTGCCCGGGTTTTTGACCACAACGAGATTTCCACTGACCGGTACCGCGTGCGACTTACCATGAACAGCGGCGCTGGCCCGGTTTGTCATGTCGGCCCAGATACCCAGATGGTCGCCCAGGGCTTGGTAACCTACCGGGTCCAGTATTGCCACACGGTACCCACTTCCATCAGTGCGCCGAGCATGAAACAGTTGGTCCAGAGTCGCAGGCGTGACGTCTTGCTTGATTAGCAGTCGTCGCAGTCTAGGCCAGTCTGTGGGCTCATTGTTATCGACCTCTTGGAATAGGGCGCGTAATTGTTTCACTGTCTATCTCCATTGAAAGCATAGGGTAGGGGGTATGGATACGTCCGGCTATGCTGTGTATTCGCACATGTCTATATTTCGAGCGGGTTATGGCCCGGGGGCAATTGTCACTGCGGCGAGGTTAGAGATTCTCCCACTGTCGCTAGGCGAGCATAGATATCTAAGAATAAATAATTTACTGGATATAGTCTTCATTGTCCTACATTAACTCCGAAGGAGTGAAGAAATATGACTAATGAGAAAGTAGTAGAAGCATCAGTAGAGTGGACCGCTACAGCTAGCCTCACAATTGAGGCTACAGTGACGAAAGCTCCCTTTTGGTGTTGGTTGGAGCTACCAATATTTAGGCTTGTCGATTGGCTTTCTCCGGGTAGGTACGCGAGGGGGCAGTTGTGACCTGGCTAGTTCTTCATCGAGGACTACCTTGCGAGCCCAATGTGTATTGCGCCGGAGAGATTCGCTGATAGGTCTAGGGCTGTCCCTGGCTGGAATTTCCATGCCAGGGAAAACGACTCCTACTTGGATGTTTGGGAAATCCTCCCGGATGTACTTTAGGGGTGGCTCTAGATCGGAGTCGTTACTACAGAGGACCACTTGATCACATAGACCGCGTGAAGCGTCGCGATACATTTGAGTTGCTATATGCACGTCAGTTTGCTTCTCCTCGATTTCCCAAACATTAATCCTTTTCGTATGGTCGGGTGGATTGAGGTAGATAAGTGGATTGCCCATTTTGATGTCGTGTTTGCCACACTCGACTTGGATCAAGTCTGGATAGAGGGTTTCCAAGGCTCGAATGTAACTATTTTGAGAGGCAACAGAATCAGCTCCGTGGCTGGCGAATTTGGCTTTCACGTTAGAAGTAAAATATTTGATCGCAACGACTTCTGAGCTGGGGTTTTGCTGGTGGCATATATGATTATCAAACAGGAGTTTTATATCGAGCCACTTGTATGGGGTATGCCGCAGGCGACTGTAGTAGAAATTGTACCCGTCGATATAAATAATGGTGCGCAAGAGATTTCCTTATCCCAGATATGAAAAAACCGCCATAAAGGCGGTCTTTTCGCCCCAAGCCCGGTATGAATTTAATCAAGCGTGCGAAGGGTGAGTCGTGGGACAGATGTTAGCAGATGCATGTGTTCAGTCAAATAATATAATCAGCCATTTGTTTCACACAAGTGACTTCTGGAAGATAATTTCTCTTTTGTCGATTCTGCTTCTCCCTTGGCGTAAAAGGGCAGGACGATGTCCACGGTGCCGCCCCATACTTCAAGGTCAATGCCCATGCTCTCTAGGTGCAGTGTATGCGTTGGGGGGAATTGGGTATCTAGAGCGGCGTCGATCAGGGCAGGGTACTTACACCTGAGCCCGCAACCACTCCGCTAATTCCATTTCATCGATAACGCCCTGAGCTGCTTTTATGATTATTTCTCCAATCTCCCCGGAGTCATACTCAAGATGTATGTCGTTTAGGGCCAGGCAAATATCCATTGCGGCGAAGGCAGTTCGCTTATTCGCATCATGAAAAGAGTGTCCAACTGCGATGTAGCACGCATAGCAGGAAGCAAGTTCGAACTTGTCACGAATCAGTCCGTAAGTAATCCGGTTGTCAATGCGCGCGATAATGGCGTGGATAGATTTACTCGCCACCATCCCCTTCATTTCATTACTTGCTATGACGCCTTCATGGATTTCGATAACTTCCTCTACAGAGAGAAAAATCACCGCTACTTATCCTTTAGGTAATCCAGGGTCGGTTGTATCTTTGAGCGGCGTTCGCGCAACAATTTGGATACATCGCCTTTTGCGGCAGGTGAGAAGTCAATTTTCTCTACAGCAGCAGCAGGAACGAAATAGCCCTCAAGTTGGTTGCGGTTGAGAATGGCCACTGGCTTGTCACCGGCTTTCTCCACGACTTTTTTGGGGTCGCGTAATTCAGTCATTGAGGCAGTCTTGTTGGTCAGCAAGTTTTCCATTTTATTTTCTCTGAGGTTAAAAATAGAAATATAGGATCATTATAAAATGAGCATTATAAAGTATATTTAAATGTATATTAAAAGGTCGACTCAGTCTAGCTTGTATTGATTTTTTTGTGGGGAGCTTGCCCAAGAGTGTTTTGCCACCACCGATCATAATAACCACGCCGTTGGCCATCTACGCTGAGCGCCGGTATTGACAAAATCTGAAGTTTTGTATCAATGTAATATCCCAAAAATGGAGTATTAAGAGCCTAATACAGTCTTAATGTACCCGTAATGGAATATTAATATGCTTTTGCCTATTTATATATGTTTTATAAAGTGCCAAAATAAGAACATTGCTAGGATTTTTATGCACAAAGTTCAATTTTGGGTACATAAATGAATATTGAAGAGAAAGCTCCATCAGCAATTGCAGAGGAACTTGGAGAGCGTTTCAAGCAGGCCAGGCTAAATGCTGATATGACGCAAATTGACGTAGCTGATCAAGCTGGTGTCAGTAGGAAAGCCGTTTTGAATGCTGAAAAAGGTAAGGGGCAGCTGGAGGTCTTTATAGCGATACTGTCGGCGTTGAACCTTACAAGCCAGCTGGAGAACTTCCTTCCAGTACAGGAAATTTCTCCCATTCAATTGTCGAAACTGAAGGGCCGCAAACGTCAACGGGCTTCAGGGCAGCGCTCAAGCGGTGAGCAGGAGGCCCCGGAATGGTAAAGCAGGTTGTTAACGTCAATTACCATGATGATCTGGTCGGGGCTGTAAGCTTTGATACTGACACGGGTATGGGCGCGTTTGAATATGATGGCAAATTTGTAAGAAAGGGTATTGAGCTATCACCTATCAAGATGCCCTTATCTCGACAAATATACTCATTCCCCGCACTGGGCTATGAGACCTTTAAGGGCTTACCTGGTTTGGTGGCAGATTCGTTACCCGACGATTTTGGCAGTGCGGTGCTCAATGCCTGGGTTGCATCTCAAGGTAAGGCGCCTGAAACCATCACGCCACTGGAGCGGCTGCAATACACAGGTAGGCGGGGTATGGGGGCATTGGAATATACACCCGCCACAAAACTAAAAAGCTTGAATGCTTCCGAAAAAATAGAGATCGAGTCATTGGTCTCAATCGCTCAGGAGCTTCTGGATAGCCGGGAGGACTTTGCCGTTTCACTGAATCGCCCGGGTGAAGAGGATCGTGAAGCCATGTTGTCACTACTTTCTGTCGGAACGAGTGCCGGGGGCGCGCGGCCTAAAGCGGTTCTGGCCTTTAACGATGATTTCACTCAAGTGCGAAGTGGCCAGGTTAAGGTGCCCGATGGCTTTACGCACTATTTAATGAAGTTTGATGGTGTGAATGAGCACAATAAAGATAGAGAGACCTTTGGTGATCCGCAGGGTTACGGTGCGATGGAGTATGTCTATTACTTGATGGCTAAACAATGTGATATCAATATGATGCCGAGTCGCTTGTTGGAAGAAGGTAGTCGCCGTCATTTTGTGACCCAGCGCTTTGACAGAAGAGGTAATGAAAAGGTGCATATGCAAACGCTAAATGGATTAGCGCATGTTGATTACAAGCAGCCAGGCTCCTATTCCTATGCTGAGCTTTTTGCGACTGCCAGAAAACTCCGGGTGTCGGCTAAGGACGCAGAAGAGTTACTAAGGCGACTAGTGTTTAATATTGTGGCTCGAAATCATGATGACCACTCTAAAAACTTTGCGTTTTTGCTAACTGATAATAAGTGGCGACTTTCGCCGGCCTATGATCTGGCTTACAGTTATAAACCAGGTAGCAAATGGGTTAATAGTCACTGGATGAGTTTGAATGGCAAAAGAGACGACTTCACCCGCGAAGATTTATATTCTCTGGAAAAGTTAGTGCCTAGTTTTACCAAGAAGAAAATGGATAGCATTATTGATAAAACGATTGAGCATGTTTCTAACTGGAAGGTGCTTGCTAAAGCGAATGCTGTTCCAGGGTTTTTGATAAAGGAAATTGACGCTAATTTACGCTTGTCGATTTAGAGGTGGTTATGTCGGATCCTGATTTACGAATCCGCCACTGGCAGATTTCAGACAATAAAAACCCGCATTTAAGCGGGTTTTTAGGATATGCCATTTTAATTTGGTGGAGGCGGCGGGAATTGAACCCGCGTCCGCAAGTACTAGCCTTTTAGCTCTACATGTTTATCCTACCTATTAACTTCGCCTATAACTGCCCAGTAG
>JADGEN010000152.1 GCA_016744355.1 Halieaceae bacterium | reverse complement strand
GCTCCTGAATATGAATAGTGGTGAAACGATCTTCTTTTACAACACGCTCGGACACCAAAATGGAGTCCTCGAAGTTGTAACCATTCCAGGGCATAAACGCGATGCGCATGTTCTGACCCAGAGCCAGTTCGCCCATATCGATAGAAGGGCCATCTGCCATAATATCGCCACGAACGACTGAATCGCCTTCGCGCACTAATGGCCGCTGGTTGATACAGGTGTTCTGGTTGGAACGCGTGTATTTAGTCAAGTTGTAAATATCGACCGGACCTTCTGACGATTCGATATCATCTGCACTGACGCGTACAACAATTCGGCTTGCGTCTACAGAGTCGATTACACCAGAGCGTCGGGCAGTAACACATACGCCCGAGTCACGAGCAACATAGCGCTCCATGCCAGTACCAACTAGAGGCTTGTCGGCCTTCAGTGTAGGAACGGCTTGGCGCTGCATGTTTGAACCCATGAGCGCGCGGTTAGCATCATCGTGCTCCAGGAAGGGAATCAGGGCCGCAGCCACAGAAACAACCTGCTTGGGTGAAACATCCATGTAATCTATTCGGTCCGCTGACATCAGGGCGAATTCATTGATGTGACGAACTGCTACCAGTTCCTCAGTAAACTTATCGTTCTTGTCCAGCTTTGCCGAAGCCTGGGCAATCACATGCTCAGCTTCATTAATGGCGGACAAAAACTCGATCTCATCAGTAACCTTACCCTTCACGACTTTTCTATATGGGCTTTCAAGAAAGCCATAGGAGTTGGTGCGGGCGTAGGTGGCCAATGAGTTGATCAGACCAATGTTTGGCCCTTCAGGCGTCTCAATAGGGCATACGCGTCCGTAGTGAGTAGGGTGTACGTCCCGAACCTCAAATCCTGCACGCTCACGAGTCAGACCACCGGGTCCAAGAGCCGAAACACGACGCTTGTGGGTCACCTCGGACAACGGGTTGTTCTGATCCATAAACTGAGACAATTGGCTAGAACCAAAAAACTCTTTCACAGCCGCTGATACAGGCTTGGCATTGATCAGATCCTGAGGCATTAGTCCCTCACTCTCTGCCATAGACAAGCGGTCTTTCACGGCACGTTCAACGCGGACAACACCGACGCGAAACTGGTTTTCGGCCATCTCGCCAACCGAACGCACTCGACGGTTACCGAGGTGATCGATATCGTCAACAATGCCTTTACCGTTGCGGATATTAACCAGAGTCTTCAGTACCTCAACGATGTCTTCACGATCAAGAATTCCGTTCCCTTCGGTCTCTTCACGACCCAAGCGGCGGTTGAACTTCATCCGGCCTACCGCTGACAAGTCGTAGCGATCGGAGGAGAAAAACAAATTCTGAAACAGGTTCTCAGCAGACTCCTTAGTAGGTGGCTCTCCAGGACGCATCATGCGGTAAATTTCTACCAGTGCCTCGAGACGATTGCGCGTAGAGTCCTGACGCAACGTATCGGAAATGAACGGACCACAATCCAGTTCGTTGGTGTAGAGGGTGTCAATTGTTTTAACACCTGCCTCAACCAAGGTGGCGAGAATCTCTTCATCAATTTCGCTGTTGCACTCTACCAGCACTTCTCCGGTCTTCTCATCGATAACACTTTTCGACAAGGCTCGTCCGTAAAGATATTCAGCAGCAACTTCCAGTTCTTTGATATCTGCTTTTTCAAGCTCGCGAATGTGACGCGCTGTGATACGACGTCCTTCTTCGACGATAACCTTGCGGCCCACTTTGATATCAAACGATGCGACATCGCCGCGCAAACGCTCTGGAATCAACTCGATGGTATAACCACCGTCTTTGGCGACATGAAACGTATTCACGTCATAGAACATCTCGAGAATTTCTTCTGCTTCATAATCCAACGCACGCAACAGGACAGTCGCGGGTAGCTTGCGACGTCTGTCGATGCGAACAAACACCTGGTCTTTGGGGTCGAATTCAAAATCCAACCAAGAGCCACGGTAAGGAATAACACGAGCAGAATAAAGCAGCTTGCCCGACGAGTGGGTTTTGCCTTTATCATGATCAAAGAACACACCCGGAGACCGGTGTAACTGGGAAACAATCACTCGCTCCGTACCGTTGATCACAAAGGTGCCGTTGTCTGTCATCAGCGGAATTTCGCCCATGTAGACTTCTTGCTCTTTAATGTCTTTGATTGTCTTGTTGGAGTTGTCCTTATCATAAATGATGAGACGGACTTTAACTCTCAGGGCGCAGGAGTATGTAATGCCGCGCAGCTGGCATTCTTTGACATCAAAGATGGGCGTACCCAATCTGTAATCAACATACTCAAGTGCCGCATTGCCGCTATAACTGACAATGGGGAACACCGACTTAAATGCGGCGTGTAAGCCGTAATGGCCACGATCTTCGAGGGGAACACCCTGCTGGGTAAATTTCCTGTAGGAATCCATTTGGATCGCAAGTAGATATGGAACATCCATAGCCTCCGGCATCGTGCCGAAGTCTTTGCGAATACGTTTTTTCTCAGTGTACGAGTATGGCATCAGTACTCCCCAGCTTAATTACGTGTCAGCCACCAAAGCGGTGGTTTACTGGCCGTAGCAAATACTTTTGCACGGCCATAAAATCTCTTTTTCTCAAGCGGGAAAAGGCCGGCACGCAATATTGCACACCAGCCTTGTCCTTTGGTCAGCCGAAGCTGAACCCAGCGCTGAACTTACTTAAGTTCAGCAGTCGCGCCAGCTTCTTCCAAAGCTTTCTTAACTTCTTCAGCTTCGTCTTTAGCAACGCCTTCTTTAATTGCAGAAGGTGCGCCGTCAACAAGACCCTTAGCTTCTTTCAAGCCAAGACCTGTTGCTGCACGAACAGCTTTAATAACGTTGACTTTCTTCTCGCCAATAGCGGTCAGCATCACGTCAAATTCAGTCTGTTCTTCAGCGGCTGCACCACCAGCGTCTCCACCAGCAGCGGGAGCAGCAGCTACAGCGGCAGCTGCAGTTACGCCGAATTTTTCTTCCATCGCTTCGATGAGCTCTACAATCTCCATAACGCTCATGTCAGAAATTGCACTTAAAATATCGTCTTTAGATAGAGCCATGACTCTTATCTCCTATTTAGCTGATTAAAATCCAATAACAGAGGCTTAAGCCGCTGCTTCTTTTTGATCGCGTACTGCTGCGACTGTGCGAACCAATTTCCCAGGTACTTCGTTCATTGTCCGTACCAGCTTAGTTACCGGCGCATTCATAACACTCATCAATAGAGCGAGTGCCTGATCACGTGTAGGTAGCTTAGCCAGAACATCCAACTGTTCTGCACCCAGCATTTGGCCGCTTACCGCCAGTGCTTTCACCTCGAAGTCTTTCTCTTCTTTGGCGAAATCTTTAAAGAGTCTTGCTGCTGCGCCCGGGTCTTCCATAGAAAAACCGAACAATGAAGGACCTGCTAATGAGTCATTTACACACTCATATTCAGTTCCTTCCAACGCTCGCTTGGCCAGAGTGTTCCGCACTACACGGAGAGTCACACTGCTTTCGCGCGCACTTTTTCGCAGAGCTGTCATCCCATCCACAGTTACGCCACGTGCATCGGCGATAACCAGGGAAAGAGCACTGGTGGCAGTCTCGTTAACTTCAGCTACGATCGCTTTTTTGTCTTCGAGTCCAATTGCCACTGGTATTACTCCTGGATTAATACATTAAGTACCGCGAACCCTATCGCGGCACCGGTTTACGTGGTGAACATTCCACCATCTGCGTAGGCATATATTAAGCTGCGACTGATAACGTTCGTCAGTCCCCGCACCTACGGTCTTTGATGGTCTTCAGTTCTCAGCTAAATGGGCTTAAGCCCAGCTTACTCCAAAGACCTCAAAGTGGACCGAAGAGGGCAGCTTATGCCCGCCTCCGATCTACAACACTCCCCATCCCTGAGGAGCCTTGAGGGTAAGCCCCTTGTGAGGGCTAACCGATCAACCTTCTATCGACCCCTGGTCGATAATGACACCGGGACCCATCGTTGTAGACAGGGTCACCTTTTTCATATAAATACCTTTTGCAGCGGCCGGCTTGGCCTTTTGCAAATCGGCTAGCACTGCTTCAAGGTTGCCCTTGATCGCATCCAGCTCAAAACTGATTTTACCAATGCCGCCATGAACGATGCCGTTCTTGTCTGTGCGGTAGCGAATCTGGCCCGCTTTAGCATTCTTCACCGCTGTCTCAACATCCGGCGTTACTGTGCCGGTCTTGGGGTTGGGCATTAGACCTCTAGGGCCCAGTATCTGACCCAACTGGCCGACAACACGCATAGCATCCGGGGAGGCAATAACCACGTCAAAATCCATCATGCCGCCTTTCACTTGCTCGGCCAGGTCGTCCATGCCAACCATGTCAGCGCCAGCAGCTTTCGCTTTTTCAGCAGCTTCGCCCTGTGTAAATACGGCAACACGCACATCACTACCGGTACCGTGAGGTAAAGTGGTCGCGCCGCGAACAGCCTGATCTGATTTCCGTGCATCAATGCCGAGGTTCACGGCCAGCTCAACTGTCTCGTTGAACTTCACTGTTGCAAATTCCTTCAGCATGTCGACTGCTTCGGCCAGTGGATAAGCCTTGCCTGGCTCAACTTTTTCTTTAAACGCCTTAACGCGCTTTGATAGCTTAGCCATTACTTAACTCCCTCAACTTCGATGCCAGCGGATCGAGCACTACCCGCAATGGTGCGTACTGCAGCGTCCATATCTGCCGCAGTAAGATCGGGCCATTTTTGCGTAGCCACATCTTCGAGTTGCTCGCGGCTTACTTTGCCAACTTTGTTAGTGTTTGGTGTGCCAGAACCTTTTTTGATCTTGGCTGCTTTACGCAGTAACACTGATGCAGGTGGAGTCTTCTTAATAAAGGTGAAAGAGCGATCACCGTACACAGTAATGACAACAGGAATAGGCAACCCGGGCTCTGTGCCCTGAGTCTCGGCGTTAAACGCCTTACAGAATTCCATAATATTGACGCCGTGCTGACCCAAAGCGGGACCAACCGGAGGACTGGGGTTAGCCTGACCAGCAGGCACTTGCAGCTTAATATAAGCTTCGACTTTCTTAGCCATGTTTAATACTCCCGGGTTCTAACGCTGTCACGCCTTGCGGCTATCGAGCTCCCCATAGTGATGACTTGCGTCATCGTTAATAATCGCGACCTATCCCTAACAGGGAAAAGGCCGCGCTGTGATCTATCAGGCTTTTTCGACCTGACCAAACTCCAGCTCTACTGGAGTTGAACGACCAAATATCAATACAGCCACATTTAAGCGACTCTTCTGATAGTTCACCTCTTCAACAACACCGTTAAAATCATTGAATGGTCCATCTACCACGCGAACCATTTCGCCGGGCTCGAACAGTGTCTTGGGCTTGGGCGCCTCCACACCATCTTCAATACGCTGAAGAATAGTATTCGCCTCGGCCTCGGTAATTGCGGCGGGTGCATCGGCCTTACCACCGATGAAGCCCATAACTCTGGGCGTGTCTTTAACCATGTGCCAGGTGTCGTCATCCAACTCCATCTGCACCAACACATAACCCGGAAAAAATTTACGCTCGCTGCGACGCTTCTGCCCGCCGCGCATTTCTACCACTTCTTCAGTAGGAACCAACACCTCGCCAAAGCGATCACTCAATCCGTGTAGCTCTATGCGCTCCCTCAATGAGACAGCAACTTTCTTCTCGTAACCTGAGTAAGCGTGAACTACATACCAGCGCATTGCCATCAGTGAACCCTTTACTTTTTAGCCAATTACCATTGAAACAAGCCAGCCCAACAGGGAGTCAAGCCCCCAAAGCAGCAACGCTACCAGTACTACAA
>JADGEN010000151.1 GCA_016744355.1 Halieaceae bacterium | reverse complement strand
GTAACCGTCATGTCATCGAACTGACCAAACTGGCCTGCATTAGGGACTATCCAGGGGCCTAGCCCACCCGAGTGCACAAAGTTTTTGCCCTGTGTCACATTGAACTTTGCGTGGCGTACCCAGTCCCTCAGCGTACCTTCATTCATAATGGTCAGGCCGCCAATATGGTCCAGCGCCTCACTTTGGGGAATCCGGTGACCGGCTTTTCCAACCACGATGACAATCTCACCTTCATAATCCAGTTGGTCTGACTCAGGCGGCCTCCACAGGGGCTGATCGTGCCCGGTAAAAGAATCGATAGTCCGCATGAACAGGCTGGGCCAATCGGGATCGGCGCTGTTATCTTTATACTCCGCATTGCGGTTAGCGTAGTTAACACCGATGCAGGCTATCTTTTCCGGCGCATGGATGGGCGGCAAGAACTTGATGTCTTGCATGGCGAAGTCTGTATCGAGATTGGCTGAAGCCTCAACGGTACTCTGCATAGCGCCGGCCTGCACAACATCCAGCAAGGTTCCACCCTGACGTGCTCCCAGATCTATTACACCTGAATCGGTGGCCATACCCCAGGATGTTCCTGTGGTAGTTTCAAATGACATTAATCGCATATTTACATTTCCTTAGAAAACCGAACCATTTCTACATTGAAGCACAACAAAACACCAAAAGCGCTGTGCCCGTAACAATTTAGCGCGTTAAATAATATTAGTTAGCACGTTAAATGTCTAGCAAAAATATCCATCCTCTAGCCTGTAGAAGGACATGGGGAACTTTCAATTGACTCAACTTTACTTAACATGTTATCTTTTTAAAAATTAAAGTTAACACGTTATACTCTATTTCCAAAAGGTATCCCTATGTCTGAATACGAAAACAACCTTAAAGCGGCGAACAACTATCTCGAGCGCTTCAAAACAAACGTGACCGGTCACTATATTAACGGACAGTTTACAGTGCCCGCTGGAAGTAAAACGTACGAAAACACTACCCCAACCGACCAATCCTCTCTTGGGCAGGTAGTAGAAGGTAGCGAGGCCGACGTTGATGCTGCTTGCGCCGCTGCAGAACAGGCGTTCCCCGAGTGGCGCGACATGCCAGGCCCGGCTCGCAAAAAGTTACTGAATCACTTCGCCGATCTGGTTGAAGCCCGAGCTGAGGAAATAGCCCTGGTTGAAAGCATGGATTGCGGTCAACCCATACGCTTTATGAAGCAAGCCGCCGTGCGAGGCGCAGCTAACTTCCGTTTCTTCGCCGACAAATCGCCAGAAGCCCAGAACGGACTCGCACTGCACCAGGACCAGCACACAAATTATACGATTCGAACCCCGATAGGCCCAGTGGGCATTATTACGCCCTGGAACACGCCGTTCATGCTCTCGACATGGAAAATCGCCCCCGCACTGGCAGCCGGTTGTACCGTGGTACATAAACCTGCTGAGCTATCTCCATTGAGTGCAATGCTGCTGGCAGAAATTGCTCAAGAAGCAGGCATCCCAGCGGGTGTTTGGAATACCGTAAACGGCTTTGGCCAAGTCGCAGGAAAACGATTGACCGAACACCCCTCAATCAAAGCCGTCTCTCTGGTAGGTGATTCAGCGACGGGGCGCCACATCATGCGTCAGGGAGCGGAGACCCTGAAGCGTGTTCACTTCGAACTGGGGGGTAAAAACCCAGTCATAGTATTCGACGATGCCGACTTCGATCGTGCTCTCGACGCCGTAGTGTTTATGATCTACAGCCTGAACGGCCAACGCTGTACCTCCAGTTCCCGTCTGCTGATCCAAAGTGGTATCAGGGACAAGTTTATCACTGCACTTGAACAGCGCGTGAAAGCTCTACAAGTCGGCCACTCACTGGATCCGGCCACCGAAGTTGGACCGCTTATTCACACCGGACACTTCAGCAAAGTCATGAGTTATATGGATGCTGCCAAAGAAGATGGCGCAACCACAGCAGTGGGCGGTATTCGCCGTGAGGACCTGGGGCCTGGCAACTATGTCAGTCCGACACTATTTACTAATGCAGACAACAGCATGCGTATCGCCCGCGAAGAGATTTTCGGCCCGGTACTGACTGCCATCAGCTTCGATACCGAGGAAGATGCCATAAGGATAGCCAACGACACCGACTATGGTCTCAGTGGCTACATCTGGACCAGCAATACAGGCCGGGCCATGCGCATGGCAACCAGGGTGGAGGCCGGTATGCTCTGGGTGAATTCCGAGAACAATCGCAACCTGCCCTCTCCTTTCGGTGGAATCAAAAGCAGTGGCATTGGCCGCGATGGTGGTGACTACAGTTTCGATTTTTATATGGAAACTAAAAACGTATGTATCGCCCACGACACACACAAAGTACCTGTTCTAGGTCGTTAAGAGGAAAAAGTAATGGGAACACTAGCACTTGCTGCAAAAATCACTCACGTACCTTCCATGTACTTGTCAGAAATGGACGGACCCCATAAGGGTTGCCGCGATGCGGCAATCGCCGGACATCATGAAATCGCGAAACGCTGTCGCGAACTCGGTGTAGATACCATCGTGGTATTTGATACCCACTGGTTGGTGAACTCGGGTTACCACATCAACAACGCTCCCCACTTCAAGGGTGTTTACACCAGTAATGAGCTGCCGCACTTCATCAAGAATATGCCCTACGAATACGACGGCAATTCCGAACTTGGAAAATTAATCGCCGACGCTGCTACTAAGGCGGGCGTGCAGACACGCGCCCATGACAGCACTACGCTCGCAATGGAGTACGGCACCCTGGTACCCATGCGCTATATGAACGAAGACAGGCACTTCAAAGTACTCTCCATCTCCGCCATGTGTCAGGTCCACGCTCTGGAGGACAGCGCAAAACTGGGAGCGGCGGTACGCAAGGCCATCGAGGAAGACTATGATGGCACCGTTGCCGTATTCGCTTCTGGCTCACTGTCTCATCGCTTCGCCCAGAACGGCGTTGCAGACCAGTACCTGCACAAAGTCTGGTCCCCCTTCCTGGAGGAGTTCGACCACGCCGTAGTTAAGATGTGGGAAAACGGCGAGTGGGAGAAATTTACCGAGATACTGCCGGAGTATGCCGAGAAGTGCCACGGTGAAGGCTTTATGCACGATACTGCCATGTTACTGGGCACGCTGGGGTGGGATAAATATCAGGGTAAAGTAGAGGTAGTTACGCCCTACTTTGGCAGCTCGGGCACCGGCCAAATCAACGCTATATTTCCTGTATAAAGAGGCCGTATAAAGATGCCGCACTTCATCTACGAATATTCTGCAAACCTGCCTGAAGACACGCTGGACATGCCCGGACTGATGGAGACGCTCCAAACTGTGGCCGCAGGCACCGGCAAGTTCCCTCTCCCCGGTATGCGCAGTCGCGCCATCAAGTGCGAGCATTTTCGCGTGGGGGATGGCGCGCCGGACAAAGGCTTTATCAATCTAAGTATGAAAGTTGGCAGGGGGCGTGAACTGGAAACTCGAATGGAATGCGGTGAATTAATTTTCAACGCACTGCTTGTCCACCTGCAGCCACTGCTGGATCAACAACCCCTTGCCGTATCATTCGAGATGCGTGAGCTGGATGAACACGTGAAATTTAACCACAAGAGTTATTAAGTAATGCTAAACGCACAGCAGATTACCGAAGCAGCAAACAGGCTGTACGAGGCGGAAAAAGCAAGAATACAAATTCCCGCCCTGACAAAAACTCTGGAAATGGATATGGCTGATGCCTATGCCGTGCAGAAAGCCTGGGTAGACCGCAAGATCGCAGAGGGCGCTGAAGTCTATGGTTACAAAATTGGCCTGACCTCCAGAGCCATGCAAATGGCAGTAAACATTGATCAGCCCGACTACGGTGTTCTGCTGGATGACATGGTGTTTCCAAACAACGGCCAGATCCATGCCAACCACTTCACCGACCCACGCATTGAAACCGAGTTTGCCTTCGTCTTGAAGAAACCGCTGTTCGGAGAAGACGTTTCCCTGGAACAGGTACTGGACGCCACAGACTATGTGGTACCAACGCTGGAACTGATCGCGGCACGCAGCTTTCGCACCGACCCCGAAACCGGCTATACGCGAAAAGTCTTCGACACCATCGCGGACAACGCTGCCAACGCGGGCATCATCATTGGTGACGAACGCGTTAAACCGCAGGACATTGATTTGCGCTGGGCCGGCGCCATGCTCTATCTCAACGGCCAGATCGAAGAAACCGGCCTCGCTGCAGGTGTACTGGATCATCCGGGACACGGTATTTCATGGATCTGTCGTCGCTTCGCACCACACGGCATTAGCCTGGAGCCAGGACAATTGTTGTTGTCCGGTTCATTTACAAGACCAGTCGTGGTTACCCCAGGCGACCATATCAAGGCGGACTACGGCCCCTTGGGCGAAATCAATGTAGAGTTCGTTTAAGTAGACATTTTTTTTGTAAACAGGCAACGACAGGAGTACGCAGTGGAACTTCCACGCAACCGTTTCAAACAAGGGCTGGAGAGCGGCAATACACAATATGGTTTGTGGTTGGGTATTCCGGACAATACAGTTGCAGAGATCGCCGCTGGTGCCGGTTTCGATTGGCTATTGATTGACCATGAGCACGGGCCCTTCGACCTGCGCGCGGTCATGTCCCACTTACAGGCGGCAGCACCTTACGATGTAGCGCCTATCGTTCGCCCTGTATCAGGAGACCCTGCTCTGATCAAAAAGTTTCTGGATATCGGCGCGCAGAGCCTACTGGTGCCCATGGTAGATACCGCCGAGCAAGCACAGGAGCTGGTGGCAGCCGTTCGCTATCCTCCCGGAGGCAATCGCGGCCTGGGTACATCCATGGCAAGAGCGGCACGCTGGAATAATGTTGCGGGTTACGCCGGAAAAGCCAATGCAGAAATCTGCCTTATCGTTCAAGCAGAAACAGTCACTGCGATGGAGAACCTTGACGCGATACTCGCAGTGGAAGGCGTCGACGGCGTCTTTATTGGCCCCTCCGATCTGTCTGCCTCTATGGGACACTTGGGCAACGCGGGACATCCCGATGTAGTAGCTGCAGTTTCCAACGGGCTTGGAAAAATACGAGCCAGCGGCAAACACGCCGGCCTACTTTGCCTGGACCCTTCCCTGACTGCGGGGTACGAAGCAGCGGGGGCCAACTTTATTGGCGTTGGTGTAGATACCATGATCTTGAGTCAGGGCTTCAGCCAGGCTATTTCCGGTTTCCGAAACGGCGCTGTTGAAAGCGACACAAAGCCGCAGGCGGGATACTAATTTGTCGCCTTTGCGACTGATGGAGAATTTGATGCCCGATAACACCATAGAATTTCGCAACGCCATGGGCAAATTTTGTTCCGGTGTTGTTGTCGTTACTGGTATTGACAGCGAGGCAGCAGTCGGATTTACAGCGCAATCTTTTGTTTCCCTGTCATTGGAACCCAAGCTGATTGCTATTTGTCCGGCTAAATCCTCCACTAGCTGGAGCAGAATTCGTGAATCCGGGAGTTTCTGTATCAATGTGCTCAGTGCCGAGCAAACAGGTCTTTCCAATGCCATGGCCCGCTCCGGCGGAAACAAATTTGAAGGGGTGGACTGGCGAAACGGCGACACCGGCTCACCCATTCTGCAGGGCGCGCTGTGCCACATTGACTGTAAACTGTCAGTAGAGCATGACGCTGGCGACCACACCATCGCCGTGGGAGAGGTCATAGACTTTCAGGTGGCAGAAGAAAAAAGTGCACCCCTGCTTTTTTTCGGCGGATCCTATGGCGACTTAGTCGCGCGATAAAGACCGGTAAAAAAAACATGCCTACAGCTAATCAGCGTGCAGTCGAGTGGATACCCAACATCATCGTGGGGGAAGACTACGAC
>JADGEN010000150.1 GCA_016744355.1 Halieaceae bacterium | reverse complement strand
GGCACGCGCGCGCAGTGTACGGGATGGCGCTTGGTACTTTAAAGGGAAGGGGTTGCCGTCCAGCTTACGCAGCGGTCCATCGGCGTCGGTGAGGAGAACCTCCCAGTCAGACTGCGCTTGCGGTAGTCGCCATTGATCCAGGTCGTCGGCGCAGGATTCCTGCACGTAGAGGCCCCACTCCAGCACGGGTATGTCGTAGTCATCCTCGTCTTCGTCCTCCCAGTCGGTGCCGCTGCGAGAGAAGGCAGCGCCCTCTCCGGTAGCGCCATGCTTGGCCTGGACAAATGCACTACTCGAGTCGAAGGCAGCGGCGATACTACGGCCTTCGGCCAGCGCAATGTAGAACGCGTTTGCGAATTCCTGAGCTTTTACATCCCCAATTGGCACTGAGGTTGCGATCACCGCGGGCACCCCGGCATCGAGCAAGCGCTTCACGTGTCCCTTGCTGGCACAGCCGTTCAGGAAGACGAGCTTAAGACCGGTTTGCTGCGCCAGGAGGTCGGCCAGACCTCTGCCGTCTCCGTCGCCTCCCTCCAGCCGCAAGGTTTTACCGTTCGCGTGACCTCCGTAGTGAAAAATGACAATACGACCGTCGTGATGCAGCAGATCTTCGTAGAGTTCGCCAAACTCCGAACTCTCCTCACGATGTACTTGAATTTTGCCTTCATCCTGCAGCGGTTGCAGTGTTCGATAGACACGGCGACTTTCCGTTTTAAGGTTTTCGAGATGCGCATCCGGGTCGTTCGCGAATGCTAGAAAAACGACAGGTATTCTATTTGTCATCGCTGTCGGCCTAATGCGGTTTTCGTTTGACGACAATCGACCGGGTGACTGTAAGCCAGTCGTCCGGGCCATCCAGGAGTTTTTCATTTTCTGCCACGCTGGCGCGGGTAGCCGCGGTGGGGCGTCTGGCGGACTGCTGCTTTGGCCGGCGCTTGGGCGCTGCCGCCTCGTCTGTCGTAGCATCACGGCACACCCAGCTTAGATCAATCGGTTGGCTGGCTACAAATGCCTTATACGCCAGCGTTGCCTTCTCGCCAACAAAGCCGTCCAGGTTGACGCGAAGCTTTGCGCGTCCGGCCCCCTTAAGCATCTTGATTCCCCCGGCGATCATTTCGCTGGACTTGCGGCGGGGGTAGAGAAGTTTGATTGAACCGTTGAGTCCGAAGTGGAGAATGCTTACAAATACCGCGCGCTCTTCCTTGTTGATAACTTCAAATGCCAGGCGTTCTCCCGTGTTGAATTCGAGCCCGTCGTTTGCGGGTTCCAGCTCACCATTGGATGCTACCCTAAAAATATTGAACTCGATGTCCAGCGAGCTCGCTGTGTTATTGATTTGTAGAGCGTTCGCTTCGGCCCCTTCATTTCGCTCAATACATCGGCAGTGCTTGGAGACTTCACCATCGTGACTGACGATGCGAGCCTGGGAAGTCAATGGCTCCACCTGCTCGATAGTCATACTTCCTACAGTGGGCGTTCCTTCTGATTGCTTGGTTCCCTGGGGGTAGATGTCCCAGACCGATCCATTGCGCAGCCCGTGAGCTGCGCCGCCACCCAGCACAGCCCTGTCTCCGTTCACCGAAATAACAGGGATGAATTTCATTGGCGGAACTTCTCGGGTACCAAAAATTTCACGGTCCAGTGCACCTTCTATTTGTGGGTGCTGGGTGCTGTACCACGCGGTTACGTTTCCGCCTGCGACCTCAAAGACATCACGATGTGTGGTGCCCGGAACAGCCTGCAGCAATGCATTGCTTAAGTGGTAGCTCAGGGCTCCATGGCGATTGAAAGGACTGCCAGAAGAAACATCTGTTTCCTTGGATGTTTCAGAATCTCGACTACCGGCAATGACGGTGTAGCGGTCACTCAACGGTAGCCACCCGCTTTTTCCCATTTTTGCTTTTGGCCCGGCATTAAGCTGGCCTTCATCGGGCGTAGACCCTTCCAATTCCAAGGGTGTGCGATCATCCGCCCTAACAGTCCGTATCTTTACGTCACCACCTCCGCGAGTAACCGTTCCGGAATGACAGCTGTCGAAAATCAGCGTCACATTCGGGGTGATCGCCGTTAGCCGCTCTAGCCAGTTGTTGATAGTGTTATCCGTTATGTCTAGGTGAGGATGCGGATACGGTCCCGTGTTGGATGGCATCAGTGTGCTGTCAAATCCAGACCCTTCTGACCTGTCGAATTTTTCTCCGTCGGTAGGGCGTAGTTCCGTATTTTTTCTGAGCTTGGCTTTACGGCGTCGGCCGTGCCCGCTGTAGTGGAAGACGACGATATCGTCATTCTGCACGACTTTGATAAGTCGTTCCATTTCACTCAGGATTGCCTCGCGTGTTGCCGCCTCGTCGTGGAGTTCACAAATTCTATCCGGGGAAAATTTGAAGTGATCGACAAGCACTAGTTTCATTCGTTTGGCGTCGTTTACGCAGCCACCGAGATCCATATTCTCAGACTCGTCATAGCAAGGATACTTATTGATGCCGATCAAAAGTGCATGCTTCGTAGTCAATGCAAACTCCTTTTGTGGACGTACCTGTGTAGTCAGATATTCATTAGATGTGCCGAGGACCATTTAACAGTTGACCTACTATCGAACCTCTAATCCAGAAATTTCAATTCTGCAGCTATCTGCCATGCGTGCAATAAGAGTGCTAAAGCAACCATGGGTATAGAAGTGCAGGATAAAGCGCCCTATAGGCGCTATTCGGCTTTGTGGATAACTTCACTCATCGTGTGAACTGAGCTTGCTATGCAGTAACGATGTCGGCTTTGAGGCTATCCAGAAAATCCATTACTTCACCACCTTCCGTTGGTCCCACACCAAGATCTCCAGCGACGCTCCCCGTTATCTCGATAAATCGTGCCCAATCTGCTTCCGTAATTCCCATGCCTTGATGGGTTATTGCCATATCTCGGCCGGTGTAATACATCTGTCCGCCAGTTTGATTGACCAGGTAGTCGATCAGAAGCTGCAGTTCTCGATCGATTCGATCCTGTCCGCGGTTTTCCCAGAAGCGTGCCAGCAATTCATCTTTTTGTGCCTGGCCCACGAGTTGTGTTGCAAACATTGCTACTGCATCGTAGCCACCGAGACGAGTGTAGAGAGAATCAGCCATTATTTTTATCCTCAATATTATTATGGTTTTTTATAAACCTACGCAGTTGTGGAATGAAATCCGCCTGTAGTCGCAGGTGTGACAAGGAGTATAGAGCATATAAACGAGGCTGCTAGTTATTTTCTGTATGCAAAAATTATCGTATAGAGCTTGCCAAAAATTGCCCTATAGAGAGAGTTTGTATGTGCTACGATCTGTACACGAATGTCACCCGTAAAAATCTGCGGTAGTGTTTGCCTTGCCCAATTGTTATAGAACTCTAATTTTTCTAATTGCCGTTACTATTTCGCCTATCTCCTTCTCCAGCGAAGTCGATGGTGTCGCCAACTACGCCTACTCGGTGTTTGTAGGCACGGGAAAGTACGAAGTTGAAGACCGGGTCATCTATATTTTTCGTGCGCCTGTGGAGTTCGATTTAAAAGAAGTAAGTTCTAATGGGGGCCAAAACGTGGGTCTGAGGCTACTACTGCCTGTAGCAATTGGTGTGACCGATTTTGAGTATATTGAAGAGCTACCTGAATTTGACGTAAACGATATTCAAACAGTTAGTGTTGTGCCAGGCGTGGAAATACCAATTGCACTGGATGGCCATTGGCAATTGAAGCCCTTTGTGCAAGCGGGTTTTGGTGTGGATGCAAAATCTGACTCCAAGAGTTTTATCTGGGGAGTAGGCGTTCGCACTCGCGGGACTTACGGTGACGATTCAAGATGGAAGGTGGGCGGTGAATACCTTTGGGCGGGCAACAGCCCTAACGGCGATGACCAAACAACGAAGTTCAATCGTTTGGGGATAGGAGTCGAGTACAAAATCCCCACCAATTGGTCGGTGAGTGGCAGATATATATCGTGGAATTTGCGTGCAATGCAATGGTATTTTACGGATGCCGTCGAGTTTAAAGAGCCAGCGCTTCGCTCTAAGCTGGATTCGGCCACTGAACTGGGCTTGTCGTTTAGCCTGGGTAGTCCTATCCGTATACTGGGTTATGACTTTACCCAGTTGGGTGTAGGCTACGAGTGGGCAAATGACTTCACAGCCATCAAGTTTTTTACTACGTTCCCGTATTAAGGCAGATTGATCCCTTGATAAACGCGATGCTCAGGTCTGTAGATGTTCATCAGTCACAAGCTGGTTCATCTCATTGAATAGGCTAGGAATGAACATGCTGCTAGACTGGAACATTAATAGATACTAAACAAATACCCGAAAAGGAATAGATGATGACTACGACCAATACCGGATTATTCCATCCTGGTAAGATTATTGCTTTATTGATTCTCGCAGTTACATTTACGGGCATTACTAGCCTGGGCGTGCAATCTGACCCGCCGGAGATTAGCCATGATGGGCTGCACTTGGAGCACGGTGCGGACGTGGCGTTACTCTATGTTAAGCCAGGTGCGGACTTCAGTGTTTATGAGGAGTTTGTGATGCTGGACGCCTATGTAGCCTTTAAGAAGGACTGGCAGCGAAAAACCAAAGTGGGTGGTCGTCGTGTTTCCAACAAGGATATGGAGAAGATTAAAGGGGAAGCTGCTGAACTTCTACACGAAAGTTTCAAGAAGGAACTGGATGAAGTTGGTGGGTATAAGTTCGTCGACAAGGCGGATGATAAAGTCATGATTCTGCGTCCTGCCCTGATCGACCTGGAGATCACCGCGCCGGACATTCCCGTGGCCGGAAGAGTCACTAATTACGTTGCCTCTGCCGGAGCAGCCACCCTCTACCTTGAATTGTTCGATTCGGTTAGCGGTGAAATTCTCGCGCGCTTGGTCGACAGACGCGCCATGCAGGATTACGGTACGGCACGCTGGGCCAATTCAGTAAGTAACAGAGCCGACGCTAATCGTATGTTCAGGCGCTGGGCCAAGAAGCTGCGCCTGGCTATGGACGAGCAGCGGACGAAGGCAGGCCTGGAGCCGGTAAAGTCGGGTAACTGATAAACGGGGCCATTGCTTTCTGGGAACTTGGTTTCGCGCTGATATATCCATCAGTTTTTTTGAAATCAAAGGGCGGATTGAAAGATGTTGCGTGAAGAAAAAGTACAGTCATGGAATGATGAGAAGAGCTTCACATGTCTAGAACTCCGCGAGCAATAGAATGCATAACGCAAAAACGGTAGTGGTTCTTGATTTCGAGACTACGGGGCTGTCGCCTGATGCAGGCGATAGGGCCATCGAGATCGGGGCGGTAAGGATTGAATACGGAGAGGTGACAGCTCGCTTTCAGGAACTGATGAATCCAGGGCGACGTGTGAGCGGCTTTATAGAATCCTACACGGGCATCACCAATGAGATGCTCTCAACCGCCAGACCCTGCGGTGAAGTTATGCGAGACTTTGCAGATTTTATTGCCGGATATAACCTGGTCGCCCACAACGCTTCTTTTGACAAGCGCTTTCTCGATGCTGAGCTTGATAGAATATCAACGGACTACTCGGGTCAGTTTTCCTGCTCCATGCTTGCTGCCAGGCGTATTTACCAGGATGCGCCCAATCATCAACTAGGCACTTTGGTCAACTACATGAATATCCCTGTAGAGGGTGTGTTTCACCGGGCGCTGTATGATTCTGAAATGACAGCGAAACTGTGGTTGGATATGCTAGAACGCATTCAACAACAATACGTTTTATCGGAGATTGATTTTAGTTTGATGCAGAAGCTGGCCAAGACGCCAAAGCATGCAGTGACAAAGCTGTTGGAAAAAATTCCGTCAGATTAACGTGTGTACATAGGATGAATGAAATCTGGTGAGCGCTCCCCCAAAGTTCTGGAC
>JADGEN010000014.1 GCA_016744355.1 Halieaceae bacterium | reverse complement strand
GATGCACCTTCTTCCCCCACAGCAAAATCAAGTCGCACCACAGACCTGAAAGTCATCAAGCGAATACCCACGCCGGCATCCCACTTCAGGTCTTCAAAATACAAATCGCTATTATATTTGTCACTCACCCTACCCGCCTCGGCAAACGGGACTATCTGCCACCAGTCGATTTGGAAATAGTTCAGGATAGGGAGATCGTGCAGGGGCTGCATTTGCGGGATAAGCCGAAGTTCGGCGGCGTAATGTACAGCAGCTTTATCATTGAAACGCTGAGAGGCGTATCCACGAAGTCGATCGAAGCCGCCCAATTCTGAACCAAACCCAGGGGGCGGATTGTGGTCTATTGTTCCATCGGTATTTTCGTCCCAGTCGGTATTGACGGATGTCCAGTAGTTCACGGCCAGTACCTGCTGGCGAAACCAGGCGGAAGTACCCAGATCAAAGTATTTAGATAGGCTGAACTCAACACTGGTCCAACTGTCGTCACTGTCGAACCAACCGAAATCACGAGACACATTCACGACCTGACGGCTACCCCGACTGGGGTTGCGCGGAAAGTCGGTATTGTCGTGCTCCAGCCAAAAATTAATACCATTGGTCTTTGCAATCAACTCGACATCTTCCGGGGCGTTGCCAAGTTGATTAATCACGAGTTCAGACAAATCGCGATTATTATAAAACGCCTTGGCACCCAACGTAGTCTGTCCATTTTCCAGAGGATTCCAATGCCCACCGCCAGCAGGGCCAGACTCCACAAGCCCGTTGCGAAGTCGATACACCGCCAGGGGGTCATCGCGCAGACTGCCAATCGGCAGGCGATATTTGAAATTTGTCTCGAGGGTTAACTGGTCACTCGACCCGGTGATATAGCTGTCCTCATCGGAATCATTTGAGCCGGGGCGGGCTTCATCACCAATCGTGGGGCCAGCATAAAACCGTTGATCGGTAAAACGATTGACCTGAAGATAAGCGTCGGCAAAAAATCGGCTTTTCTCACCAAACCTGAAGTTGTTCAGCGCGCCTGAAAACAGCGCAGAATCGTTGGCGGTGACAAACCCCGTGGCAAATAGACTGGCCTGTGGTTGCAAAGTACCGGCAGAAAACCACCCCGCCCCTATAGCCGTATCCAGTGAGTCGGTAGAAAACGCATAAGGCAGCCAACCTGAACGCTTTTTATCCAAACTCTCAGCCTGGTCCAAAGCCACAATCTGGGCCTGAGCTAACATGGGTAAAGCAAGAAAAACTACAGCTGCGTATCGCTTTAAGCTGGTCAACTTCATTTTGTCCGCCGCAATGCCTGTATTTAGGTGATGCAGAAGATAATACTTACAAAACCACTTCCCCACCAGATGCAAGCCCATATGGAAGGTCGTTTGTTACCACTTAGCGCGGTGACTACGTGCCTGAGCTGAACGCTATAAGTCAGGACAGCGAGAGAACGTCACACTCCAGCTTATCCAGCATTTTCTCCACGGTGTTGCCGTGCAGCACTGCCGACACGCCAGACCTCGCCGAATTCCCCACAACAACAAGGCTCGCATCAATTGCTTTGGCTTGGGCTACGATTACCTTTTCTGGTTCGCCCATTTTGATATGAATGCGTTCGCTCTCGATGCCACTACTGCGAATAAGTTTGGCTCTGTCGGGAACACCTTTGAAATCGCTGAACGCATTTACAACGTGCACCTCTGCACGGTGGCTCTCGAGTATCTGTTTGGCAACCTCAATCACTTTCTGGTTAAGGCGCTCATAAGATTCCTTTTTTGCGTTTATATCTATCGCTGCAAGAACCCTGGGAACTTCTCTCGGGCTTCGATCCTTCACCAACAGTACAGGGCACAGGCACTCTCGCATGATCGCCCAATCAGATGTACGGTTTAATAGACGCTTTCCCGTGGAGTGTTTAAAGGAGGATTTCAGAACCAGGTCTGCCGCCATTTTTGTCGAGGCTCGAACGACAGAGCGGTACCAGTCCTTATCCCACTCCACTTCCACACTTACCTCGAGGCCCTCAGTAGAAAACGGCGCAGCCACCGCGGCCAGCAGTTCGTGCTGCTCTTTAATGAGACGCGCCACTTCTACTGCCGGCTCAGCGAGCTTTGTAGTGTCGGAATAAATGCAGGCAAAAACACACAGGCTGGCTGAACTCTCCCGGGCAATAGCCGCAGCGCGCTGCAGAGCCGGCTGCTCTTCCCGGGTCGGGTCGTAAACTACAAACAGTTTGTTAAATTGAGTCATAAAGAAAGCTCCAGCTAGATGGTTCTACTTTCGCATTGTCAGCATAAAAATTAGAATCTTCTGCCTAAAGGGGGCTTTAATCTCCACAGATCGGTAATAGTGCCACTCCCTTGATTTAGAACAATAACAAATTACACCCCTGATTCGAGTCAGCGCCTACTCGCAATTAGAAAAATCTCTAATGCTAGAGAGATAAATATCTGGCAGGATGTGCCAATGCGCCGACCCAGCCCAAAAAAATTCTTCCAAGAACTTGCCAGTGAAATTTTTCTGGTGAGCTGGACGCTTTACAAAGTCATGATTCCCACCTTGATTGTGGTCAAGGCACTGGAAGAAATGGGTGCACTGGTCTATCTGAGCTGGCTACTTTCTCCGCTCATGGGCCTGATCGGCCTACCCGAGTCCATGGGTATCGTTTGGACCGCTACCATCATGACCAACCTCTACGCCGGGATGCTGATCTTCTTTGATCTGGCGCAAAGCGAAACACTTAGCGTGGCTCAGGTGACCGTGCTGTGCACCATTATGCTAATCGCCCACGGTCTGCCCATAGAGGCGCGAATTGCGCAACGGGCGGGAATCAAGATCGCCATTACCCTGCTGGTGCGTATTGGCGGCGCCCTACTGTTTGGTTTTGCGCTACACCAGATTTACAGCACAGGTGGTTTTCTGCAAGAAGCTAACAAAATTGCCTGGGAACCCGGCGTAATTGACACAAGTTTGCAGGCGTGGGTGCTAACACAATTGAAAAGCCTGCTGATAATTCTGGCAATCATTGCCCTGTTACTCAGCATTTTGAAAACCCTGCGCCTGATCGGTTTCGACCGTCTACTGGAAGCTCTCTTATCACCCTTTTTGAGACTGATGGGTATAGGCCGTGAAGCCACCACGCTGACCGTTATCGGTATGACACTGGGCCTGGCAATCGGCGGCGGACTGTTGATAAGGGAAGCAGAACAGGGCCATATTTCACGCCGCGATATCTTTGCATCGCTGACCATGCTGGCGCTGTGTCACAGCCTGATAGAAGACACCCTGTTAATGATGCTATTGGGCGCTCATGTCTCGGGTATTATCTGGGCGCGACTTTTGTTTACCCTGTTGACGCTTGCCCTGATCACCCGATGGCTAAACCGGCGCGACGATGAGTTTGTCGACAAGTGGCTATTTAATCAAAACCTGAAAATCCCGAAAACTCAATTATGAAGAAGCGCAGGACACTCCCATGAAAAAACTTATTCTGGCTCTAATTGGCTGCTTGCTGTTAATGCTTGTCGCTCTCAATATTTGGGGCGCGCTCACGCTCGGGAAAATCAAACCAGACCCGAATGCTGCACACGATGCTTCAGCCAACCATGTAGTAATGGTATTTGGGGCTACGGGGTCGGTGGGAGACGGCTTGCTGAAAGCGGCTATGCAAGACCAGTCGGTGAAGAAAATTTATGTAGTAACCCGCCGCAGCTCCCCGCGGATAGAAGCGGGTGTCGTCTCGGGAAAGGTCGAGATGGTCCTGCTCGAGGACTTTACGGATTACACGGCTTTAGCCGAGGAACTGAGTGAAGTAAACACGGTACTTTGGGGTCTGGGTACGTCATCGTTCAATGTTGACGATGACACCTACACCTGGATTCATGTCGATTTTCCAGTCGCCTTTGTGAAAGCCTGGCTGGCAGCGCGTACAGAGGCACCAATGTCCTTCCACTCTGTCACTGGCATGGGAACCGACCCCAATGGCAGTGCGCACTGGGCGCGGGAAAAGGGCCGCGCCGAGCAAGAAGTAGCAGACCTGGCTAGAGGCAGTGGCTTGCGCACCTTTGCCTATCACTCAGCCTTTGTCCGCCCCAGCAATGAGCAGGCGAATATGGCGCACCGGTTTTTGGCTATGCTGCTACGGCCGGGCAAGCTGGTTATCACGGCCACAGAACTCGGCGAAGCCATGCTGGAGATCAGTGCTAGAACAACGGAGCTACCCAATGGCTCAATTATCGACAATGCAGACAGCCTCGCCTACGCAGCGCTGTACCCATAAACCATTTTCTGGGCTGATGAAGACCTGAACTAGCGACCGCTTGAAAGCATAGGCCGCATCAGCTGCGAATTAGCCCCGCGAAACGTGTTGCTGGTGTGCGACAGCGGAGGCCGAACAATGGGGTGTTCTGGTTTTGGACGAAAGCCGGGGTGCCAGGGCGGTCTTCCTGGCGGATAGTAATAGCCGCCTCCAATAGTTGTAGGGTAACTCTCGATGTAGCCAGGTGCTGTTACATTCTGTGGCGGACTGGCAAGCTCTTTCATCTCCGCGCGGTGCTTCTCCCGCTCCCGCCGATCTGCCGCCATACGGTCTGTAGTTTCTCGCATGGCCTCCAGGTTTGCCGCTTGATCTCCAGCGGGTTGCGCCGGTGGCGTGGCGATGTGCACCACCTCGGCCTCCTCCCCCTGCGTACTGCTGTCTGAAAAGCTGACAACACCTTTTTCATCGACAGTTTTGTAAACAGTTGTAGCCACGCCTGCAGAGGCCCACAACATAAAAAAAGCGGGAATAAGTTTATTCATCGTTTCTTACTTCCCTGCTCAATGATCCAACATCTCACCTGATTATACACTCTGGCAGCCCGCGACCTGCAGTGACTCGTCGCCACAGGTAGAAAAAGTGTCGAGCTAGCGTCAGGTATCCACGTCTAACTCTACACCGCTGAACACATTAGCTTCGTCTGCCACATCGACGGCCTCGATGGCAGAGCGGTCCGCCGGGAATTGCAGTTCATTGACCAGAAAGCGCTTCAAGCTTACAGCACGCTCCTCAGCGAGGCTTTTCAGCTGTTCAGCAGCCACGGGCATACCACTCAGCACCAGCTGAATCTTCTCCAGCATGGATGCCGCCGATTCACCTTCGGCAGTAGTGGCAGTGGGTTTAATCGTCTCGTATCGCGCATTGATAGCTTTCGTCCAATCCGCGTTTTTACTCGACACAGCTTCCTCAGACAGCCCGGAAGCTAGCAGTTGTTCGCGCAAGACTGCCCTTTGCAACTGTTCTCTATCGGCGGTGGGGTGAAGCCTGCCATACAACACCAGACTCAAGCCGGGACGTTGATCCAGCGCCTTAACAAGCTCTATTAGCTTGGCCTTGCCCGCCTCATTGAGCTCGCTGGAACCCGAAGAAAACGATACCCGCTGCATATCTTCCTCACTGCCGACCAAATTAGCCAGCAGTGTAAACGGCGCAGTTACCGCTTTGGTTATTAAATTGACGAAGGCCGTGGCAATAACTGAGCCCAGTCCAAAATCAGGATCATTCACATCACCACTCACCGGCACATCCATGTCAATTACCCCGTTCGAATCAGTCAGGAGCGCTAGAGCTAATCCCAACGGGAGGTCTACCGCCTTATCGCTCTCAATCTTGTCTCCTAATTTTAGCTGACTGATAACTAAGGAATTTTCTCCTTTTAGGCGGCTTCCCTCCATAAAATAGTGCAAATCAAGCGTGAGCAGGCCCCGGTCGATGGCATAGCCGGCGTAGGTTCCGGAATAGGGGGTGAGCCTAACCAGATCTACACCGTCAAAACTGAGCCCCATATCTACAACCACCGCCTCGGCGAAAGGCTTGGCCGTACCCGCCAGAACAACCGGCGCGTAGCCGTCAACCGAACCTTTCAGGTCTACACGCGTTTCGCCACCAGGATTACTACTTAAACCCGCAATACCGCCATTTAACTCTCCGATAACGGTTTGGAACTTGATGGGCAGAGACTCATCGGTAAAGTTTAGCTCGCTGTCGGTAAAGAGAATGGAGGGAACATCGAACGTCCACGCGCCCAGTTCCTCCTCTTTCAGAGTGCCCTCCTCCACCGCTTCATCAACTTTTTCCTGTAGTAGCCTCTGTGCATTGATTGTGCCATCCTCGTAGATGTGCAGGCGACCAGAATAGCCGTTGAGATGAAGAGCCTGCAACTCTAGTTTGCGCTGCTCCAGGTCAACATGAAGCCCCTCCCAGCGCACTAAGTCCCAACTTGTCAGCGCTTGCTCCACACCCTGAATGATGCCTGAAAAGTCGCTGGCCTCTCCCTCAACGTCTATCTGCCCAACAGCGAAGTTTTTGAGAAACACTTCACCATGTGCGCTCACTGCACCACTACCGATTTTTGCGTTTAGCTCGGCGGGAAGATTTGGGTTGAGCATCGCCAACTGAAGACCATTCAGGTTGTAGCGCAATTGACCATCGCCACTCTCCAGCCCAACATCACCTTCAACCACAACTGTGGTTACTCCGTTCACCGAAAGCGAAAGCTCCACACCCGAGCTGCCTGTCGGTGGCCAACTCAAATCGGTCAAGCCCAACTCTATTGGAGAAATATCCAATATCGGGGGAGAAGTAAAGTTAGAGCGCCAGCGTATGCGGCTGTTGGCCAGCTGTATCACGGGCAAATGGACGACCCAGTTGCTCTCGGCAGTTTCCTCGTCTTGATCTGCATCGGGCAGGTTCGTTTCAAACATTGTTACAAGGCTAGCGTCGCTGCCTTCACTAAAGCCTTGCACGTTCACCCCGTCAACAGAAATAGTTGCCACGCCTACGCGTTCCACGGCCCCGTCAATGTCGATTCCCTTGAGCTCTATCCCAGCGACTGAAACTGAAGTATCCGGAAGGGCGGTGGAATCAGAGGCTTGCAGGTCCAGGTGGCTGAGGGATACCGCACCTCTGGTGACTTGATAATCCAGAGCATCCCCCCAATCCAGGCGATAATCCCCCGAGAAGCTCAGTGACCCATCTTTCATCTCAAAGGCTACCCACTCCTGGGCATATCGCCAAACAGGGTGCAGACTGAGGTTTTCCAAACGCAGAGAGCCCTCACTGAATGCGCCGGGAACCGACACCTCTCCCTCCCAGTGCAGACGTCCACCCGATTCAGCAACGGCGCTCAATGAGTAAGGGCGCCCCTCCACAGCGACCGTGGAGATACCCTGCACCTGCACCGACAGACCATCCCAGTGCGTGGAGAAGGGTACAGTTCTGGCTTCGTCCGTTATCCTGATTTGCTCAGACTGCAAATCCAATTGATGTACTGTCAAACCCGGCAGTGCTGTCGAAGCTTGCACTTCGCTTTCAGGGGCGGGCTCACCCAACATATCCGAGAAATTAAAGTTCCCATCAGCTAGGCGTTTAACATGCACATACAGCGCACCGACGGCGACTTCGTCAAACACCAGCCCTTTGCGCCACAGGCTCTCCAAGGATAGATTTACAAGAGCGCGGTCGGTGCCGACAAACACCGCTCCATCGTGTTCAAGCAGGCTCGCCTTGCGAATTTCAGCCGTGAGAGTGAAGGGGTTGAACAGGATTATCTCGCTGCGCAATTCTCTGCCCAGGCTATCTTGAACCAACTGTGGCGTGATGAAATTCAAGGTGGGCAGAATGATCAACACACACACCGCCACATACCCGACATAGGCCATCGCCAGGTATCGTATTATTGTTCGCACTCGCTGTTTCTCCCGCTTTGATAGTGTTCACCCCTTAATATAGTGCCTTCAGTTTCTAAGCACAAACAACTCAGTCACAGTGGGGAATCTTATTCCCAAGATGGAGTCTTAACTGTTATAAACTCAGTATTCTCCTCCTTCATCCAGCGGATATTGTCCTCGCATGAAATTAATCGTCGCCATTAACGCAAACGCAATGGAGAGCACCAGTAAGACCTCCTTCCAGCGTCGCACAATTTCAACCCACGACAGGAAAACACCTTATGAAACATTCGATTAGACATCTGGGCACACTGCTTACCCTTATCGCTCTCTCCGTCATCAGTACAAGCCTGCCGGCAAAGGCCGAACCCCACCCCCCTACTCCGCACATTGCGGTAAGCGGTGAAGGCCGAGTTGATATCGCTCCTGATATGGCCGTTTTGTCGCTTACCGTAACGCGTGAAGCCCAGACGGCCAAAGCCGCGCTGGATGCCAACTCTACTGCCATGAAGGACGTACTCTCCGCTATGGCATCAAAAGGTGTTGGCAACAAAGATCTTCAAACATCCGGGTTCTCGATTCAGCCAAAATATTCCTACGCCAAACCCAACGCAAACGGCGAGAGGCGCGCACCAGAAATTGTGGGTTACACCGTGCGCAATAGCTTGACCGTACGTGTGCGTGACATCAACAACGTGGGTTCAATTTTGGACAAATCCATCTCTCTGGGCGTAAACGAGGGCGGTAATATCAGCTTCACCAACAGCGATCCTTCGAAAGCTATCTCACAAGCTCGTGTACTGGCGGTAAAAGATGCGATTGCAAAAGCCGGCACCCTGGCCAAAGCAGCGGGAGTGAATGCAGGGGACATTCTGAAAATCTCCGAACGTTCTGGTTCACAGCGTCCGGTGCCAATGGCGAGATCTGCCATGATGATGGCAGAGTCATCCGACTCCATCCCATTAGCAAGCGGTGAAAACACTTATAGCGTAAGCGTTGATGTCTCGTTTGCTATAAAACAGTAGCAAATAAATAAAGGGGACTACTCTCTCGAGCAGTCCCCTTTCAGTGCCCCCACCAGGGGTTAGGGGGGAGGGGCAAAACCGACTTAGTGGGACACTACAGCAACCTGGCCATTACTCAGGTTACGCATTGCTTCGCCCATTGCATTCTTGGCACAGCTGCGATTTTTTGCAGCCTGCCCCAATGAGCCCGCTAAACTTCTGTCCACACTGCCACAAACTTTCTCGGCAGCACGACTAATACGAAAATTCAGGGTTTCACGTGCCTCGGTATTATTCAGGTCCAGATCTGCATAAGACACGGTTGCGGTGCGAAGGCCCTCGGATGAAGTGCTTACCACCGTTTCATTATAACTACCGGCCATTGTCATTCCCGACATACCAGCGGTGATACCAAAGACTGCGGCGCAAATTGTTTTAGTTACATTTTTCATGGTAGTACTCCCTACGTTTGTTGGATTGGCCAATTAGCCAATATATTGTCATTAGTTCTCGTCGTGGCAGAGCAGGTGTTTTTCTGTGTCTGCCCAGTCCATGAATCAAGATTAGGCCAAACAATCAGTCATGAAAATGGCGTTTCGGTGAGTTGAAACCCAATAGGGTTAAGACGTTATTATTCTGCGGTGAGTTGAGATCAGTAGTGCGGTGAAGTCAAAAACTATCGGATGACAGAAGCAGTGGCTTACAACTTTCTTTGCTGCTCCTGCTAAGATACAGGCTCAAGACAAACGGGAAACCCTCAGATGAGCAAGCTTGACACAAGTGGCGACAACGCCGAGCAGATAGAATATTGGAATGGCGAAGCCGGAACACAATGGGCCGACCGCAATAATGAGATGGATCTCATGCTGGCGCCACTGGGCGCTGCTGCGATAGAACGTGCGTCACCCAACCTGGGCGAGCAAGTACTGGATATCGGCTGCGGTTGCGGTGGGACTACCCTTGATATGGCAAATCATCTAGGAGAATCAGGACATATTCTCGGGGTTGACATATCGGCGCCAATGCTAGATCTGGCCAACAGTAAAATTGGCTCGATGCCCCAGGCACTGCAACATGTACCCTCTTTCCAATTGGCAGACGCCAGCACCTTTGATTTCCCCGTTGGCAGCTACGACCTCTTGTTTTCACGCTTTGGCGTCATGTTTTTCGCCAATCCACCGAGCGCTTTCGCCAATATGCGTAAGGCCCTGAAGCCCGGGGGGCGGCTAACCCTTCTCTGCTGGGGGCCGCCGGAGCAAAACGACTGGATCATGACTCCGCTTATGGCCGCTCGCGAGCACTTGCCTCCCACAGACAAACCCGACCCCAGAGCACCTGGGCCATTTGCGTTTTCCGACAAGGATTATGTAAAAACCACTCTCGAAACAGCTGGCTTTATCGATATAGGTTTTGAATCATTTTCGCCGCTGATGAAAATCGGTCGTGGACAATCATTGGAAGACACCGCGGATTTCTTCATGGAGATGGGTCCGATTTCGCGCGCATTGGTCGATCAACCAACCCCCCTTTTAACCAAGGTCAAGGATGCAATCACAGAGGCCATTAAAGATCGTTACAAAAATGGGTTTGTCGAACTGGGTGCAAAGTGCTGGATTATCAGCGGAATAAACCCCACGGCCTGACGCAGGCTACAGTGGATAGTAGGCACAGTTTAGTACAAATCAAATGATGCTGGCGATTGTCCCACAGGAGCTTTTTTCACTTAAGCAGCCCTCGCTTCAAAAAAGGCGCTAGGCTACGCCAATTAATAACCAACAAGCCCGTAAATACCAGAGCAGCCCCAGAAAGCCGCTGGGGCCCGAATTGCTCTCCCATGAGTAGCCAACCTGAAAAAACACCAAAAATGGGGATCAACAGCCCAAAGGGTGCAACCTGCTTGGCCTCGTAGGTTTTAATTAAATACCCCCAAATCGTATAAGCCAGCAAGGTTGAAGCCAGCACCATATAAGCCAGTGCTAGAATGCTGTTGATCGATACCGCTTGCAGTGAAGCTGTAATTTGCTCAGGCCCCTCAAAAATATACGACATGGCAAGCATGGGAATAGGGGGAACCAGACTCGCGTAAATTACCAGCGCCAGCATGTCTACATTGCCAACCCGCTTAAGCAACACACTGCCTGTAGCCCAGAAAAATGAAGCCCCAATAAGAACCAGAATGCCGCCAACACTCGCTGCGTTCATGGTCAGTGCAATTGTGACAATCCCTGTCACAGCAATAAGTAGGCCCGCTATTTCTCTGGAGGCGGGCTTTTCGCGCAGAATAACTGCACCGATAAGCAAAGTAAAAAATGCCTGACATTGCACAACAGTCGAGGCCACTCCACCGCCAACTCCCATCTGCATCCCCTTGAACATAAACGCGAACTGTAGCGTCATCAGGGTTAGGCCTATACAGAAGATCTGCCACCAACTTACCGCTGGCTTACGCACAAAGAAAATAAACGGGAAAAAAGTTGCAGCAAACCGGATGGCGGTAAAAAGATAAGGGGGCAGTTCCTTTAGGATCACTGATATGGCCACGAAATTGAAGCCCCATATTGCCATTCCCAGAATGGCAAGGCCTATGTGTTGTAACTTCACTAGCGCGATTACTCCATGTGTTTGAGCCAAAGAAACCAAAGCGTAGCGCTTGACTCCAGAGGCATCTGCGGGTTTAATACGCGCCTTTCGCCGCTATGGCGAAATCACCATGCCCGGTTAGCTCAGTCGGTAGAGCAGGGGATTGAAAATCCCCGTGTCCTTGGTTCGATTCCGAGACCGGGCACCATATTTAAAAAGCCTCGCTTATGCGGGGTTTTTTTTCACCCGGTAAACTCAGAAAGCTGTACTTCCACCCTCGATTGGGCAGCCACCACAACATTTTTCCCTCTCCGTTTACCCTCATACAGGCAGTCGTCGGCCTTCTTTAATAGAGTATCAACGTCCAGAGCATCCTGGGGAAACGTGGCCACGCCCAATGTGGTGGTTAATTTTCCTCCAGGCTGGCCCTCCTGTAGAGGAAAGTCAGCCAACTCAACTGCGTTGCGCAGAGTCTCCGCAACTCGCAGCGCTGCATTCTTCCCACAGCTGGGTAGCACGATAACAAATTCTTCGCCGCCAAAGCGCGCAGCCAAATCACCGCGACGAACTTTTTCCATCATCAGGTCTGCCACCTGCTTCAGAACCACATCCCCCATCTGGTGCCCGTTGGTATCATTGTAGTGCTTGAAACTGTCAATGTCGGTAATAATCAAGGAGAAAGGTTGTTTCTCCTCAGGGTATACCGTTGTGAGCGCATCGAGAAATTGATCCAGTCGCCGTCGGTTTGCCAAGCCGGTCAGCCCATCTGTTTCCGCCTCCGCCTCAGCTTTGTCCAGTTCAATGTTTTTGTAATACCAGCTTTGCACTCTGCGAATGAGATGATTGAGGTCAACTTCGGTACAGGGCTTTTCCATCAAATCGTCTACACCCATTTTAATGAGCAACTTGCGGTCCTCCGGATTGCGACAGGACTTACTGAGTATCACGATATGGGCGCCTCGCAACTGCATGGTCTTCACGAGGCTTGAGGTTCGGTTCCAGTCGCGCCGGATGTCTCCGAAGAAATCGATATCGGCAATAATCAGATCAAAGCGGCTCGTCTCGTCATAGTCCACAACCTGCGACGGGTCGCTGAATTCATAAATTTTTGCACCCTGCCAACTATTTTTAACTGCCGACTTTGCCAGCATTCTATCCGCCAAATTAACATCTACCACCGCCACCTTTACCTTACCCAGCGCAGCTACCCGGCGGCTTCTGTGTACCATCGACTGCGCGGTAGTAATGCGTAATTTAGCGGCGAGTATGTGAGAGAAGAGCACATACAAGACCGAAGCCAAAGGAGAAGAGGCATCCACGGCAAACAATTCAGCCGGAAATACGATCAAGCGACAGGTGGATTCTGTTACGACGTCTGCAGAGCGCGGTGCAGACTGAATGACAGCCATCTCCCCAACCACATCACCGGTTTGATCCAGGCGTAGAATAAATTTATCGTTCGATAATATAGCCAGTGAACCCTCGACCAGAATATACATTTCAGGCGGTGCTTCGCTGCCTTCACGTATCAGGTAACAGTCTTTCTCCAGGGTTATAAGGGAGCCCTGCTTGAGCACGCTGCACAAAATTTCGGGTGCCAGACGCCTGAAGTACCTGCCGGATTGCACAAGCTGAACTATGCTCGCGAACTCGGGGTGCTCGGCCTGCGTGCTCAAGGGCTCCTTGTTCATATAACTATGCACTTGAAATGTATAGATTTTATCTATACTTTACAGTCGGTGCCTCTAAGTCAACAAATGACTTCCAATAAGCATAGATAGTACTGCTACGAGTCGCTGATCACGCATAAACAGGCCTTTTTGTAGGGGAAGGGCCAGGAATTCAGTGCGAACATGTACATAAAAAGCATCTAAGCTGCCCTCCTGTGAAAATAATAAGAGGTATACACAGTTGCAACTGCTACGCCGTCCTGTCGAGCATTTTTTTTCACGTGCCGATGTGTCCATTAATGGATCCAGGCCCTGGGACATCAGGGTTAACGACAATCGTTTCTACCGTGAAGTTTTAACCAAAGGGTCTCTGGGGCTAGGCGAGAGTTATATGCGCGGGCAATGGAGCACTGAGGATTTAGAAGGTCTCTTTTACAGACTCTGTTCATCCAATCTGGAAAGAACAAGCCAACGAATTCCAGGCCAAAACTTTGGGCCTTTGATCGATCTTTTCATAAACAAGCAAACCCACAGCAGGGCAAAATCGAACGCTGAACATCACTACAATCTTGGCAATGATTTGTTTTTTGAATTTCTCGGCAAGTTCAAAAATTACAGTTGCGGTTACTTTGACGATGCTGAAACTCTGGACGATGCGCAAATTGCAAAAATGCACAAACTTTGCCAATTGCTGGATCTGAAAGAAGGCGACCGCCTGCTCGACGTGGGAGGCGGCTGGGGCGAATTTGCCAAATTTGCCGCAACGAAATATAACTGTGACGTCACCAGTATCAACATCGCCCAGGAGCAAATCAATCATGCCCGGGAACACTGCCGAGATACGTCCGTGGAAATAGTCAAAAGCGACTATCGAGACATGACCGGCAGTTACAATAAAATTGCTGTGATTGCCATGTTTACTCACGTCGGCCACAAGAATTATCGACAATTTATGCAAACCATGTCCAGGCTCCTGGAACCCGGTGGCAAAATGGTCATGGAAACAGTTGGGGGGGTGGAGTCAAAAACTCGCTGCGAGCCATGGACAAATAAGTATATCTTTCCCGGCGGCCTCATCCCCTCAATGGAGCAAATTGATCACTCCATTAATGGTCTGTTTCAACGCGACAGCGTCGACGAATTTGGCGATGATTACGCTGTAACTTTGCAGCACTGGCATCGTAATTTCATTTCCGCATGGCCGAGATTACGTGCACATTACTCGGAGTCTATGCGGCTGATGTTTGAATATTTTTTCCTTTCGGTAGCCGGCGACTTCAGGGCTAAGGGCCTGTTGCATTATCACATTGCTTTCTCGAAAATTTCCTCCAATGCTACACACTGATACTCAAGACATAAGCTTATGGCTAAAGCGAATTGGCATGCAGCAATTTGTGCAGACATTTTTAGATAATGGCATAGACTTTGATCTACTACCTGATCTTACCAGTCAGGACCTACAGGAAATTGGCATTTCCAGACTGGTAGACCGCAAGAATATACTCAGGGAAACACGGCTCCTAAACCTGGAAAAAGCTCGCAGCAGCGTACAGAGACGGGTTCTATCCGTTTTCTTCTGCGACATGGTGGGCTCAACCGCACGTTCGACAGAAATCGATCCAGAAGAGTTTCGAAATGAGATGAAACTGTATCAGGACGCGGTTGTTGCAGCAGTTAACCGTCATGGTGGTTTTGTTGCACGATTTCTGGGTGACGGTGTACTGGCCTATTTCGGCTGGCCTCACGCCGATGAAGACCAGGCCTCACAAGCAGTACGTGCAGGTCTCGATGCCATCTCCGCGGTAAGCGAGCTAAAAACTGAAGCCGATCTTCCAGCCCAATGCCGTATCGGAATTGCCACTGGCCGTGTTGTCGTCGGTGGACAGCAGGATTTGGACAGTGCCTTTGGGGAAACACCCAACCTGGCCGCCAGGCTTCAATCGCTGGCTGATGTCGACAGCATTGTTATCGATTCAGCGACACGGCGCGCTGTGGGTAACCGATTTATCGTGGAGCTTTTACAAACCTTGCCGCTAAAAGGTTTCGAGCAAGCTGTCAGCGCCTGGACTGTGTCAAAGGAACGAAAGTATATTGATCGTCTGGAGTCTCGAAGCGGCGGCCATACGGTATTCGTCGGCCGTGAACAGGAGCTCGAGGTCGTATGCAAAGCCTGGAACAAAACACAGGGCAGCACTGGCGCAGCTATTTGGGTGAAAGGTGACCCCGGAATAGGTAAGTCTCGCCTTGCAAAACAGTTTTGTGAAGTACACCTGGCAGACGAAGTAACTATCCATCGCCTGCAGTGTTCTTCACATCATACCAACAGTGCGTTTTATCCCGTCATACAGAAGCTTGAGTATCGCGCCGGCATTGACCCGGCTAGGGACACCGACGCCGTAAAACTGGAAAAAATCCGGCAAATGCTACACCCATCCGTTTCTGCAAAAGAATATATGGTAGAACTGCTTGCGGCACTGTTCACTGTGCTAACCCCCGAGCTGGGAGAACTCGCCAAGCTGTCTGCACAGGAACGTCGAACCAAAACCATTGAGAACATAGTAGAAAATACACTGTGTAACTCTGAGGGGCGTCCCACTTTCATTCTGCTCGAAGACGCACACTGGCTAGACCCATCCACCCGGTTACTTCTGGAATACATAATTGAGAAAATTGCATCTTCTCCCATACTTATCGTTATCACATCACGGCAGGACGCCGATCCGGAACTACTCGAGTCGTCTCGATTCCAGCAAATTGACCTAGCGCGCCTGGGCAGCAAAGAAATGACCCAGATAACGCGAGGAGTTGACTCTTCTGCCACGCTGTCCGAGATTGAGCTTCAAAACATCGCCCTGCGCGCAGACGGCATACCACTTTTTGCCGAAGAGATTGCCCTGGCCGCCATCGAGTCAGGCTCCAGAGGTGAGGTATTTAAATTACCTGAATCCGTTGAGGCTTCTCTCGCTGCTCGCTTGGATAATCTTGGCGGCGCCAAGTCTTCAATTCAAGTAGCCTCAATTATCGGACGAGAATTTAAGCTTCCACAATTGCAAGCTCTGGCCACCACCGAAGACTCAACTCTGCTGGCCGCTCTGGGCACGGCCATTGCCTCAGGTCTGGTAGAGGAAGTGAAGTCACTATCCGACCGGGCTTTCCGCTTTACCCATGCGCTTGTACAGGACGTGGCTTACAACGGCCTGCTAAACCAGGAAAAACGCGAATACCATCGCCGCCTGGCCATGGATGTGCTGGACGAGAACGTACGCCAACGGGAGCCAGAGCTGGTTGCTTTGCACCTCACTTGTGCCGGCGAAATCGAAGCTGCAATTGGCTTTTGGAAGCTGGCGGCAAAAAAATCGGCGGCCGCATCGGCCAATGCGGAAGCCATCGCGCATTTTCAGCAGGGATTGCGCCTTATATCCAGCTTGCCAAAGAATACTCAGCGCGACGAACTGGAGTTTGCCCTGCTGGTAGGTATGGCAATGCCAATCATCGTCGAAAAAGGCTACACCAGTGAAGAGCTGGAACGCTGTATCAGCGACGCACTGGGTATTGGCAAGCAAATTAAGTACACCCCCGATATATATTCTCTGCTGTTCAGCCAGTGGGGTTACAAACTCACTGTTGGCCTGATGAAAGAGTCCCTGCAGGTTGCTACTGATTTCTCCCTACTTGCCGAACAACAGAATAACGAACTCGCCATCTACGCTCGCGACAGAATGTTGGGGGCAAGTCATATGTGTCTGGGCGAATTGAAGCAAGCGAAAACTGAACTCAGCCGACTCATCGAAAACTATATACCAGGACAACATGCCTCACTGGTGTCCATATACGGGGTAGACCTACGCGTTGCTGGCCACTGTTTTTTAAGTGAAGTATTGTGGCTGCTCGGTGATATCGAAGAAGCAAAAAACAGTGCCACCGCTGCACTGGATGAAGCCAGAGCCATGCAACACCCCCATTCACACGCCATCTCCCTGCACTTTTGTAGCCTTAACGCATTTCTCAATCGAGACAGGGAAGCAGTAATAGCTTACATCGATGAAATGATGCAATTGGCCTCTGAGCATACGATAGGTGTATGGCCAACTCTGGGTAGCGCTATGGCGGGCTGGGCACGACTGGGCAACGACAATTCTGACGAAAACCTGGCTGCGCTCATTGGAGGAGTCAAGGCGGCCACCGACCACGGCGTGTTTATGTTCGTACCCTTCTTCTACTGCCGCATAGCTGAGGAAATGCTCAATGCCGGTCGCATGGATGACGCACACAAATTTTTAAATGATGCAGATAGCCTAATACAAAGAACCGAAGAAACTACATTCAAAGGTGAGCTATTACAGCTGAAAGCCCGTGTGGCCGCAATTGAAAACGGCTCGGACTCAGCCGTTAAGTTATTTGACCAGGGGCTTACACACGCTCGCAGCCAAAATGCACTCAGCGTTGAATTGCGCGTAGCAAACGCCTATTCCGAGCATTTAAGCAGCCAGGGCAAACCCAAAACGGCAGAGGGTATCCTGCAACAGGTGTTAAAACAGTTTGATGACGCCACCCATTCGAGTGATATCGATGCAGCCCGTAAACGACTTTCACAGCTTCAAGCTGACGACGCTGCATCGCAGGCCATAGATCGATGAGATATAGGCTTAAGTCATAGTGGCGCGCTGCTGCTAATCATCACAGCCAATGCTAAGCTAACTAAAATAAAACCTGCAAAAAGGACATCCGCGGAATGACAGAGAATTACATACCACCCAAAGTCTGGACATGGGACAGCGAAAGCGGAGGCAAATTTGCCAACATAAATCGCCCTACTGCAGGCGCACAGTTTGAAGAAGAACTGCCAGTGGGCAACCACCCTCTGCAGCTCTACTCCCTGGCGACCCCCAACGGTGTAAAAGTAACCGTGCTGCTGGAAGAACTACTGGCACTCGGCAAGACTGAGGCTGAGTACGACGCCTACCTTATTAATATTAGCGAGGGAGCTCAGTTTGGCAGTGGGTTTGTCTCGGCAAACCCAAACTCGAAGATTCCGGCACTGGTTGATATGAGTACAACACCGCCGACCCGGGTATTCGAATCCGGGGCGATTATGCTGTATCTGGCGGAAAAATATGCTGCCTTCGTCCCCACCGACCCTTCGCAGCGCGCCGAGTGTCTGTCCTGGTTATTCTGGCAAATGGGTAGCGCACCCTTTCTGGGCGGCGGCTTTGGCCACTTCTACGCCTATGCCCCGGAGAAGTTTGAGTACCCCATTAACCGCTACGCCATGGAAGTGAAACGGCAGCTAGATGTGCTAGACAACAACCTGGCCTCGCGGCAATACCTGTGTGGCGATGACTACACCATTGCAGATATGGCCAACTGGGCGTGGTATGGCGTGCTGATAACCGGAACCATTTATGAAGCGCAGGAATTTCTCGATACAGCCTCCTACAAGAATGTCTCTCGATGGGCCGAAGAAATTGAGGCGCGCCCTGCCGTAGAGCGTGGGCGTCGGGTTAACCGCGCCTGGGGTCCAGAAGAAACACGGCTACTGGAGCGCCACGGTGCCTGCGATTTCGACTAGCCTGCTAGTCCTTGTAACCGGTTATGCTCTTTGCCGCCTGATAGGCGAAGGTCATAGCCGGCCCCAAAGTTGACCCCGGGCCGGGATAACTCGGCAGTAACGGTGCACTACAATTGCCCGTGGCGTACAAACCTTCAAACACAGAGTTATCTTCGCGCAACACCTGCGCGTTCTCATTGACCAACAGTCCACCGTGCGTGCCAAAGTCGCCCAGCGAAAGTCGCACAGCGTAATAAGGAGCTTCTGTCATGGGCGCCAGGCAGTTGTTTGGCTTCACTTCAGGGTCGCCGTAGTAACGGTCATACGCATAACTTCCCCGCTTAAACTCGAGATCTTCTCCCGTTTCTGCATAGGCGGTCATATTGTCTATCGTTTGCTTTAAGTTTTGTCGCTCGATACCGATTTTCTCCGCAAGCTCATCGACGGAACCGGCCATAGTAAGAAAGTCGTCACATAAAAGCTCTTTCGGCAACTTGTTGTCGGGCAGCATTTTACTGGTCATCATGGGGCCCACGATATAGTTCGCTCTAAAGCGTGCGTCAAAAACCATCCACAGCTCATCAACTTCAACGCCCTCTTTTTTGGCGGCGTAACAGGCTTGAACATACGCTTGATAGTTCATCGACTCATTGGCGACCCGCTTGCCCAAACGATTCACCACACAGCTACCCGGATAGGATTTTTCCATAATGGATAAAAACGGATAATCCAAACCCGGCACCTGGTAGGTCGTGCACCACCACGCCCCATCCATAGCTTTGCTCGCAGCTCCCTGTTCTATCGCCTTTTCTATGGGCAGGCCGGTGTTGTCCTTGGTGCCACCACTCCATTTAGCACTGGTGGGCTGAGGCAGGTATTTCTCGCGCATCGCCTGGTTATTCTCAAAACCACCCGAGGCGAGAACCACTGATTTTCTGGCCCGAATATTGACTTCCCGTCCTTCTTTTCTGGCCTTGATACCCACGACACGATCGTTCTGGACAATCAAATCGAGCATTTCTGTATTCAGCCACAGGGGAATATTTTTTTCCTGTACAGAATACGCCAGCCTGGCCACGCCGGCACTGCCACACTTGGCAATACGGGAGCGCTTGCCACGCAGTCGCTGCGGTATGTCGAGGTAGTATTGCATCACCAGCTTTGCCCCTAACAACATCCAGCCCTTCAGTTGGCCGATTAAGGTATGGGCATCACGCTGGCTAATGGGAACGTTCCCCATCATATACATCATGGGGTGCGTGGGACGAAGATCTTCTCCGCGATTGGCAAGCCTGGTGATATTAAATTGCTCAGGCTCCATAGAGCGATGTCCCTCACGGGAGCCTTCAGACGCATTGTAATAATCCGGATACTGACCCAGGGACACATAGCGCATATCGGTGCGATCATGCATATAGCGCAGCATCTTCGGGCCATTCTCGAGATAGGTTCGCAGCATTTTCTCGCTGGACGCCTCAGGGGGAATAGTGCTCTGCAGATAGGAGAGTGCTTCCTCCAGGTTGTCATCTGTGGCACCTGCCTGCTGCGCATAGTGGCTACAGGGAATCCACACTCCACCGCCACTGAGCGAACTACTGCCACCATACTGACTGGCCTTCTCTACAATCAAAACTTCGCCGGCACCCATTTCGTGAGCGCACAACGCCGCCGTTAATGCGCCATTTCCTGAGCCAACAACTACCACGTCGGTGCTGTGATCCCAGTTAATTACTTCATCGACCATGTAACATTCTCCAACTCAATTCTAATTCTGTAAAAAAGGTTCTACACCCAGATTTGCCAGGGCCGTGTCACTGTAGGGGGCATAACTGGCCAGGTTTCTATCCAGAACGAACAGGGGGTCGCCGTAGTTCGCCGGGTTATAACCCGCTTTTTGTAAATCTACCTTGCGCAACTTATAGGTCAGCGTGATATCAGTGTGCGCGAGTATTCGTACAAACAAAGGTACAGCGTAGTCCGGCAATTTAGACACGGCCTGTTCATACAATGCGGCAGGGTCAAACTCACCTCCGTCTTTCAAGCGAATAGCCAGCATGCCCGCTCGCCCCTCGTGCCCGGGCACGGCAACGCCAAAGACATTAATGGTCTCAGCCTGTTGGTAATTTTCCAGGGCCTGGGCCACTTCCGTGGTTGATACATTTTCACTTTTCCAACGATAGGTATCGCCTATGCGATCGACAAAATACAGATAGTCTTCGGCGTTGCGAACCAACAAATCACCACTGCTGAACCAGGCATCTCCACTGCTGAACACATCGCGCAGTATTTTCTCTTCTGTGGCCTGCGCCGACACATAGCCTTCGAAGCGCCCTGCCCCAACGCCGGGAATATTAAGCACCAGACCCAGTATTTCCCCTACTTCGCCCGGCTCACATTCCACCAGAAAGCCCTGCTCATTCTTTACATGACAGCCATTCTCAAGATCGTATTTCACCAGACGCGCATTGGAGCGCTCCTTGAATGGAATTCTGCCGCAGGAGCCCACTTCGCCATCCACATTCATGGTGCTGCAATTTGCCTCGGTGGAACCCCAGCCCTCATAAATTTCGATGTCGCCAAAGCGCTCAATAAATTTACGCCATACTTCGGCCGTCATGCCCGCACCGGTCATTCGCAGCAGGGAATGCTGCCTGTCATTGTCCGCCGCAGGCTGGTTTACCAGATAGCGGCAGACCTCCCCTATATACTGCACGGTAGTGACGCCGTATTGACGTACATCGATCCAAAATAGTGAAGCAGAGAAACGCCTGCGCAGTACGATTGGCGCCTTGCTAGACAGCGCATTGGACACCAGCGACATACCCGCTGCACCGTGAAACAAAGGAAGAAAACAATACAGCACATCGTCCGCCGTCATACCCAGAACAGCCGACCAGCCATCACCCACACCCAACCAACGCATATGGCTGATAATTGCCGCTTTGGGCAAGCCCGTTGTACCGGAGGTAAATACATAAAATAGTGGCGACTCGCCTATGGTGCCATCACGGCAGGATGCCACAGGGTTTTCGTCAGAGGCAGATACCAGATAGTGATCCAGCGTATCGATATCAGCGCATAACTCGCCCATCGGGCTATCGCCATCGGCAACACAAAGTGTCTTCAGTGTGGCCGTAAGACCCTCTGCCGTGGCGAACAAGCTGGCGCACTCACTCCCAAGAAACAGTATTTTGCTCCCCGTTTCTTCAACAGCATGGCTCAGGGCCACGCCTCGCGTTTGCGTATTGATAAGCGAGGCAATAGCGCCAATTTTTGCAAGGCCCAACCAGGCATAAAAAAACTCCGGTCGGTTCTCTATCATGACAGCCCCAGCATCGCCGTTCTTGATTCCAAGCGTGGCCGCTACATGGGCGTATTGGTTGGCCCGCCGGTTCAGTTCAAAGAAGGTGACTTCCTGGCCGTTGTAATACAGAAAGGTTTTGTTGGGGCACTGCCGGGCGAGCTCTTCAAATCTGTCGGGCACAAGGTAGGTCTGCTCGGGGACATGACGAGTCACCCCGGATGCCAGCAGATCGAGTTTTGCCTGTGTCTGTTCGCGACTGACGGTCATGCCCGACACACTAACCTTCTCTAATTTATGAAAGGTTAGCGTATCGAAAGACACTCCCTGGGAGAAGCGCGCGGGGACAACTCATTGAACCAGCACAAACAATTACAGGGTGTCCATGCTTCCCAGCAGCGCGCCGCCAGTGGGCACACCGACGCCAGAGGTGACCAACACATGATTCACTTCTTTATCCGGTTGATTCACCGAGGTTTTGCGCACCAGACGCGCAGCCTCCACAATACCATTCACACCATGGATATAAGCTTCAGACAACTGCCCGCCATGCGTGTTGGTGGGCAAGCGACCGCCGGGACGCAGAGCGCCGTCCATTACGAAGTCATGAGCTTCTCCGTGCTTGCAAAAACCCCAGCTCTCCAGCTGCCACAGCACAATGGGAGTGAAGGCATCGTAAATGACCGCCGCATCGATATCGTCCGGCGTAAGGCCAGACTGCTCGTACGCTTTGCTTGCGGCAATATCCATAGAGGGAATGGCAGCAATTTCATCGCGATAGAAACTGGTCATGGACTCCATGTTGGCGGCAGCGGCCTGCCCCACACCCTTGACTACGACACCGGGCTGGCGCAAATCCTTGGCTCTTTCGGTGGTAGTAATGATGACTGCGGAGGCGCCATCTGACTCAAGACAGCAGTCGTATAGCCTGAATGGGTCGACAATTTTCTTTTGTGCATCGTACTCGGCACGATCAAAGCGTTGGTCATAGAACAGCGCAGCCGGGTTAGTCGCCGCGTACTCGCGCATGGTGTGCGCAACTTCAAACAAGGAGTCGTGAGTGCAGTTAGTGAGATGCATATAGCGCTGCGTATACATGGCCACCCAGGAAGCGGGCGTAACCAGGCCATAAGGCATATACCAGCCCCAGTGAATGGCATCTGCGGTCAACAAATTGCCTGACACACCGCTGGAGTAGCGGTGGCCCGAGCGGCCATTCAAGCTGCGATAACACACTATCGTTTCGGCCATGCCAGAGGCGACCGCCATAGCTGCCTGGTGGATAAGGCCAGTCGCGGCCCCGCCGCCGTGAGGTACCCGAGAATAAAATGACAGGTCTCCAATACCCACCGCTCTAGCCAGCTCGATCTCATCGGTGTTGTCCATGGTGAAGGTTGTCATGCCATCGACGTCACTGGGTTTCAGCCCCGCATCTTCCAAAGCTCCTGCTACAGCTTCTGCCGCCAGCTGAAGTTCTGACCGGCCTGAATTTTTGGAAAATTCTGTGTTGGCAATACCGACGATTGCAGCTTTGTCTTTTACATTAGCAGTCATGCTTCTGCTCCCTTCGGCAGTTGAACTCGCACGGTGCCCTGCATATGCATGCCCCATACATTGTTTTCACCCAGCACCTCAATATCCACCGTGCCTGATGCTTCATCTATCGCTTTAACCTCACCCGTGAGGGTCATAATAAAGCCCGGCAGATTGGGAGCCCCTAGCTTCAGGTCTATTTTCTTAGTACAGGAATCCGGACCGGCCCAGTTAGTAACGTAGCTGCCCATCAAGCCGTTGCTGGTCAAAATGTTCATAAAAATGTCTGGCAGTCCGCCCTTCTGTGCGGCCTTTTTGTCGTGGTGCACAGTGGTGAAGTCGCGCGAGGCAAGCGCACCACCGACAATCAGGGCTGAAGTGATTGGCACTTCCCGTGGAGGCAAAGTATCGCCGACAGCAACATTTGAAAAATCTCTTGTATCGATAGACATGCTTACTGCCCTCCTGCAACGGGATAGAATTGCGGCAACATGGTTTTCTCGTCTACCTGCTCAACTTTCCCTTTCACTTTCATTCCAATTTTCACTTCTTCAGTATCGATACCCACAACGTTCGCAACAATGCGCGTGCCTTCGGCCAGACTAATCACCGCACAGCACAGCGGATAGTCGTAACCTGGAACTTTTGGATAGTGCAAAACAGTGAAACTAAAAATTTCCCCATCCAGCGTAGATTCAATCGAATCCCACTCTACAGACTGGCACTCACCACACATGGGCCTGGGAGGATGGCGCAGTGTCTGGCAGCTTTTACAGCGCTGGATAAGCACTTTGCCTTTGTCCGCTGCCTCCCACCACCAGCCATTATCATGACCGCGAGGTGCAGCGATTCTAGTAGGAACCGCGGGCGAGTCGTCCGCTACGCTAGACGCTTCCGCCGGCGCATCTGCTGGAATAAACTTCAGTACACGAAAAACCTGTTTGCCCACTCTCTCACCGTTCTGATCGGTGAATTGCGTAACCGTTTCAATAAAATAGCCAATGCCACGCGCCGTCGATTTCTGCTCAGAAATGCTTTCGATAACCGTATGGTAAGTCACCTCATCACCGGGCTTCAGGTCGCGAAAGAACTCGGTGGAAGTGTTGGTTCCCAACACACCAGTAAAGCCGTTTTCATCGAACACATTATGTAAGCTGCGCTGCACATCGACCGCCGGCGATCCCGCCATGGGATAGCCTTCCATTGACCACGCTTGAAGCATGGACGGTGGCGCTATGATGCCACCCTTAGTGGTGTTTTTAGCCGTCTCTTTATCGGTGTACACCGGCGACTCATCGCCCATCACTTCAGCCCACTGGCGAATCATCGGCTCATTGACGGCATCCTTACCTTTTTTTGGCGGCCCGTTCTCACGACCGACGAAGGCGTGAATTTTTTGTTCAAATTCTTTTGTTTCTTCAGGGTTCATGTTTTGTTCCTGGTTTCTGAAAATAGTTAAAACTTAGCGTGTGTTTTTCCTTGGCTAATTCGACCAATATCCTGAATGAGGAGTGAACTTTTTTTCTCCCTTCCAGCCGACCCAATCAATTCTTCCTCATCTCATCCAAATTATCGGTATAGCGCAATTTCTCCACTGGCGGATTCTGCAAAAACAACCCGCGATAAAACATCACCGTAATAAGCTCTGTCATCTCCTCGACAGAGAGCTCTTTGTCGCGCAACACCGGCTCATGATTGATGTAGTAGTCACGTAAAATTGTCTCTCCAGTGCCGGCTAGTGCATAGACCACCATCATTGCCTGGTGCTCTGACATCTTTGCTGCAGGAAACAACTTGGGCATTTGCCGGGTTAGCCAACTCAGCTGTTGTACAAAATTCTTCCGTAGCAACTGTGAGAAATCCTCGTCCTCGTCTGCCAGCTGTAACAGAGCACGCATAATCCCGGGGCGCTCTGCATAGGCCAGGACTACCAGGCGGTTGTGCGCCAACATGCGCTCATACCAATCCCCCTTGGGCACATCTTTCTCTATGTCTTCCACATGCAACGAGTGCGCCACGAAGTCTTGCAATACATCCAGAGTCAGCGACTTTAAGTCTTTGAAATAGTGATAAAAAAGACCAGATGCAACACCCGCCTCGGCCGTAACGTCATTGATGCGCATACGGTGATAGCCCACACGCTCCATAACCTCAAGCGCAGCCGTTCTCAGCTTGGCGCGAGCTATCTTGCCTTTCGGGCTGATCTCTTTAGTATTTTCCAGCACCGGTTTGGGCATTGCCACTCTCTGCAGTGTGTTTCTCGCGCGATTTATCCGAGCCGCGACAAACGGACGATTTAGTTCGAATCAGGATTATTATTGAAATTGAATTCAATTTCAATAATAATGTGCGAATTACTTCAAAATGAAGCCTGCAGCGACCACTGCTACTCCATAGTTTTGACCGCTCAAGAAGGAACGCGACATGATTATCGACTACACCGAAAAGCAGAAAACACTACGCAAAGAGCTGCGCGCGTATTTCTCAGAACTGATTAAGCCGGAGTATCGTGAGGAATTACGAGGTGCTGAAGGCGGCGAGCTGTACAAGCGATTGATTCGCCAGATGGGCAAGGACGGCTGGCTGGCACTGGGTTGGCCCACAGAATACGGTGGACAAGGCGCCACCACCACCGAGCAGCTGATGTTTTTTGAAGAAGCGCTAATGGCCGGAGCGCCTATCCCCTTCGTGACACTCAACACGGTGGGCCCAGCATTAATTGACTACGGCACCGAGGAGATGAAGAAGAAATTTCTTCCCGGTATAGCCGCCGGCGAAACACACTTTTCTATCGGCTACACAGAATCCGGAGCCGGAACAGACCTCGCCGCGCTAACCACGTCTGCCATAGTCGACCCGAACGACCCGGATTACTACCTCATCAATGGGACCAAGGTGTTCACTTCAGCGGTTGAGGCGGCTGACTACATATGGCTAGCCGTTCGCACCACGCCAGGTTCGCGCCATAAAGGCATCAGCATGATTGTGGTAGACACCACTTTGGATGGGTTTTCCTTTTCTCCCATTCACACAGTGGGCGATGTGCGCACCAATATGAGTTACTACGAGAATATCCGTGTACACAAGTCCATGATGATAGGCGAGCCCGACAAGGGTTGGGGACTCATCATGTCCCAGCTTAATCACGAGCGAGTTGGACTCGCGGCTTGGGGTATTCACGGCTGGAAACTATACAGCCGGGCCCTGGAGTGGGCACGCAAGGCCAGCGAGCAGGAACACAACAAGGGTATGCGGCCGATTGACGAGGTGCGCATACAAACTAACCTGGCTGAGGTACTGGCTCGCTTGGAGGCCATGCGCGTTATGAATGCACGCATGGCCTGGGACCTGGATAAGGGGAACATGAACCCCGCCCTGGCATCGGCGTTGAAAGTGTTTTCCACAGAGGGTTTGATCGAAATATGCCGCTTGCTTATGGAATGCCTTGGGCCTGTTAGTTTGTTACGGGCAAAATCCAACGCAGCTGTTTTACTGGGCGACCTGGAACATGAATATCGACTCTGCCAAATCAACACTTTTGGTGGAGGAATCAACGAACTACAACGGGGCATCGTGGCCAATTTCGGTCTCGGCATGCCACGTCACCGCTAATAACTCTGGAGCCGACAATGGATTTTTCTTTCGACGAAGACCAAAACGCGATCCGCGATCTCGCCAGCCAGATCTTTTCCGACCGCACCACTGACGAGTTTTTGCTGGATTTTCAGCGCTCTGGCCATACCTACGACGACGCTCTGTGGTCGACATTGGCGGAGCAGGGCCTGCTGGGCATTACAGTGCCGGAAGAATTTGGCGGCACCGGACTGGGATTTACAGAATTGTGTTTGATGCTTGAAGAACAGGGACGACGTATTTCTCCGATTCCACTGTATGCCAATCTGGTTTTAGGCGTGCTGCCTATCGCCGAATTTGGAACCAGCGAGCAAAAAGTAAAATACCTTACACCTGTAGCAGCAGGTGAACTCAAACTCACCGCTGCAATAGCAGAGCTGGGTATTTCCCCCGCCGCCGCAGGCCAGGTAAACGCATCGCAGCAGGGCGACACATGGACGTTATCCGGCACTCTCGCTTGTGTGCCGGACAGCCCCGTTGCGGACGCTATTGTTGTTCCCGCCACTACGGCACAGGGGAAAACAGTTTTCATCGTTGACACGCGACAGAGCGGTGTTAGCGTCGATCCACAGTTCAGTTCGCTGGAACAGAATGAGGGTAACCTGACTCTGGACAACGTCAAAGTAGACGCATCATCGATTCTCGGCACAGTAAATGAGGGTCACACGGTTTTGGATTGGCTTGAATTACGCGCCGAAACCGCGCTGTGCGCTCTGCAGTTAGGCATCACGGAAGAAGCGCTTAAGCGCACCGCCGAGTTCACTTGTGAGCGCAATCAGTTTGGCGCTCCTATAGGCTCATTTCAGGCGGTAGCAATGCAGGCTGCCGATGCTTTTATCGATGTGGAAGCCATTCGATCCACCTATTGGCTAGCGCTGTATAAACTAAATAGCGAACAGGACGCGCGGGCCGAGGTGCGTTGCGCCAAATGGTATGCCGCCGACGCCGGTCACCGCATTGTCTATCGCACACAGCACCTGCACGGCGGCATGGGCGCAGATATTGATTATCCTATCCACCGCTTTTTCCTCTGGGCCAAACATTTGGGAATGATGCTCGGTGGCCGCAGCGTGCAGATATCCAAACTGGGTGCCCTGCTAGCCAGCGACGACTCAGTCGGCGTTGCCGCGTTGCAGATACAAGCCTGACACTGACACGCGCAAACAACGCCGGGAGTATTTAGCGCAGGGTTAACTTTGCTGCGCACGATATCCTATGCGCCACGCGGCGGTGAGGCACAGCAGCAGCGCAAGAACCCACAGAACCGATCTGGATGTGGTCGGAATCGCCGTGCTGAAAGTTCCCAGTGGCTGCGTTAGGCAAGAGGCGGAGTTGCGCGGATAGGTGACCGTGGTCTGCGCTGTTGCCGTGAGTGTAACGCGCAGAACCATGTCTGGAATCCGGTCGTCCGCCACTGCAACCCATTCGCCACCCACGAATTCGTAACCAGGCCAGTCCACACCATAGCCAGAGCCGTCAACGACCACGCCGGGCCACAGCAAGGTGCCAGAAGCAGGCTGATCCTCAAACTGTGCTACCAGACGGTCACCCACTGTATACCAACTCAGAGTCACAGTAGTGCTACTGCCACTTAAACCGGGAATGCTGTAGTTCACCTGAGGCGCATCTGTGGCGCAAAAAGCGCTGGCATTTATGGCCAGGGCGGCGGCGTTGATATTTTCCCCAAAGTTATACTCGATGCCGTCCTCGCCTGGAGCTAGCACAATCATAGTGAAGGTATCATCCGTAGAACCATCGCCACGGGGATTGCCATCCACTTCGCCCACTGTGTCAATGCCATCTGTCCACGGTGAGGGTTGTGTTTCCACCACTGTATACTCGCCTGGGCGCAAGCCAACAAAGCTGTAGCTACCGTCCGGGTTGGTTGTAACACTGGTATTCACCGGGCCGGACAGAGTAATGGTGACGCCACCAATACCGATCTCATCGGGGTCAAATACGCCATCGTTATTGGCATCATGGTAAACGTTTCCTGCGATGCTCACCGGCTGTACCTCGGAAAAATTATTCTCCGGCGAGCCACTGACTTCATCCGTATTACCGTTGTTGTTAAGCACGATATTCACAATCTGGCTGGTGGGCGCGCCTCCGCCCGGGTTGGATGCAATACCCACGGTGCCTGTGCTACCAGCAAACGGCACAATCGTTCCTGCCTGAGTAAAACTGTTGAGAGAACCCGGCGGTTGTGTTGGCTGACAAACGCTGTAGGAGCCTGCCGAAAGGTCGGGGAACAAATAATTGCCGTTTGTGTCTGTAGTGGTCGTATCCAGCACAGCCCCTGTGCAATTTTCGCCGCTGCGCAGCTCTATGCTGTTGCTCTCTATCGGTGTGGAGTCACCAGGTACGTAGGCGCCATTGGGTACTGTTTGATTGTCCAGAAAGACCTTGCCCGCGATATAACCGCGTGTACTCACCAATAACGGCGCTTCTGCAGGGCTCTCGTTCACACCAAACGTAGTACTCAGGGCACCCACTGGTATGAAGTTGAGGTAGTCACCGGGGGTGGGCGTGATGACGTCCACTGTGACCAGACAGCCGCCGGCGGGAATCACGCTGCCCGAAGCGATAGTGATACTGGTAGCGTCCGCCACTGCCGTAACTATACCGATGTCGCCGGGACAGGTGGTGGTGACCACACTGGGGCTTGTCACGACCATCTGACCAGGCGAGCCGGGCAGATTATCCACCAGTTCAGCGGTTAGCCTGGTGTCCAGGTCGTTGTCATTTGCGATCATCAATGTAAGCGTTGAAGCGATGCCAGGACCCACGACGGGTGGCGCGAAGTCTTTACTTATCGCGGGCAGCTCTGTGATGATAATTTCTGCCTGGGTGAGCGGATCGTTCGCGATACCCTCAAAGCTGGTTACGGCACCCACAGGAATTTCATTGGTGTAAACACCGGGGATATTACTGACCACGTTTGCAGTCACCGTACAGATAGAATCCCCGGCACCAGTGGCCCCCAACGTTGCGCCGGTAAGGCGGATTTCAGTTCCCGATGCCACGCCGGTAACCGAGCCGCCGGTACAGGTGGTGCTAAGCGCCGGGGTTGTTGCCAGGAATAATCCGTCGGGGAAGGTATCGACAAAATTCACCTCTGTGAGCAGAAGATCATTGGGGTTTTCAATGCGAATAGTAAGCGGCGCCGGATCACCCGGCAGACGCGCCGCCACATCGGTGACAAACCCGTTAGGGTTCCCTGCGTCCAGGGTGAAGCCATCGATAGCTTTGTTAACAATCAGGCGCTCGCGCACTTCCAGCACTGCAGTGGTAGGTGGATGCGGTACTGGCGTACCGTTAGACAGTAGCGTATTGGCGCCAATTGTATTCGTGTATGTGCCCTCCGTAGTGGAGACCACGTTAGCTTCAATTACACAGGAGCTGGCCTCGCCACCAAATGCCGCCGTAACACTACCGCCAGTCATCATGACACTGCTGGTTGTGGGAAAGATGATGCTCACACCGCCGCCGCAATCGGAAAATTCCGCTGGGTCAGCATCCAATACCAGTCCCGCTGGAAATGAATCGGTTAAGGATAGCTCGGTAAGGGCCTCCTCCTGGGCATTGAAAATGGTGATGCGCAATCGCGAGGGCTCGGAGGGGCTGACTACCATCGGTTCAAACACCTTGCTCACGCCAATGGCGCTGCTGGTTGCCAGTGTACTCTGCGCGAAGGTGCCGGAATTGGTGGCGCCCTGGTCGGTGGCGATGCTGTTCGTGGGGATAGTGTTAGTGATTGTACCCACCGTGGCTGACGTGACGTTCACCTGTATTTGACACCCGGCACCAGAGGCCAGGCTAGCACCGGATAAACCAACGGAGTTGCCATCAGGCGATGCGGTAACAATGCCATCCGAACAATCCGTAATTGCTCCGGGCGCGGGAGCAATTCTCATGCCATTAGCAGCCGCGCTTGCCGTGCCATCTATCGTAAAATAATCGGTGACTTCCAGGTTGGTCAAAGCCTGGGACCCGTTGGTGATACTAATGGTCAGCAGGGCTGATTCACCTGGCACAATTGATCCCGGGCTGATTGATTTTGAGATTAACGGCTCCGCTGCCGCCTCAAAGGTCAGGGTTGCAGTGATCGGGCTGCGATTCGTCAGACCGTTATCGGCAGTGATGCCGCCCGGAGGGATGGTATTAATCCAATCACTGGTGCCGGTAACGCTAACATCGAAACGAAGGTCACACACCGACCCAGGCGCAATAGTTGCCCCGGTAATCGTGACAACACCGCTGTCTGGCGCTGCCGTAACTGTGCCGCTGCCACAAGTGGTGTAGCTGTTGTGCGGCGTGGCGACCAGCATGCCAGCAGGGAGGTTGTCCGTAACACTGACACCGGTAATGGGCCGGCTCGAATCGAGGTTGGTCAATCGAATAGTTGCGGTTGAGCTGCCATTGTCGCCGGTACTGGTGGGATCAAAGAACTTGGCGACTCGCAGCACGTCGTTATAGGTGAGCGTGGCGTCATCGCTATCACTCACACTGGTAGTGCTGCCGTCCCCATTTTGCCGAACGGCAGCGGTGTTAGCGGTATTGGGATAAACACCCGCTGGACCCACGACATCAACTTCCAATAGGCAAGTACCAGCGGTGCTGCCGATACTTGCAGGTACCGTCCCGCCATTCAAAGCAACAGAGGTGCTGCCTGCTGTGGCGGTCACCGTGCCGCCGCAGGTATTGCTGATATTAGCAGGAGTTGCAATGCGCAATTGCTGGAATGGACCTACTGTTGGCAGAGTATCGCTTATGGTGAGGCTGTTCAGTGCCAAAACAGATTCATTAGTCAATGCGAGGCTAAGGCGAGTAACTATCCCCTCGTTCTTACTCACAGCATTCGCCCCATCAAACGTTTTGGCCAGTGTCAGCGTCTGCAAATTGTTGATGGTCGTGGTACCTGACCCCACGGCATTACAGGTAGCGCCAAAACAGACTGCTCCCGCTTCAATTGTGTTGTCGGTAGCAGTGCTGCCGTCCGGATCAAGCATGGCGGAGAAACTGATAACACAGGTTCCCGGTGTATTGCTTGCGGTGCGTCCAGGAACTGTCGGGATCGTCAGAGTCGCCGAGGTGTCGCCTTCCACGGCGCCATTAAGCCCCAGAGTGCCACAGGCGGGCGTTAAGGTCGGAGCAAAGGCGCCGGCGAGCAACAAACTGGAATTGTTTTGAAGCACATCGATGACATTAACTGAGGCAATGGCACCTGCAGCATAGTTCTGGATCGTTATATCGTAACGTACCGAATCACCCGCTGTGGCCCCTGCCGGATTGGCCGATTTGAGTACGCGCAAGCGGTCAGCCACTAACACGGTAGCGGAACGTGCCTGGCTCACTATACCCGCGACACTCGTCACAACATCGCCTTCGCCAATGTGGTTGGTGTACGTAGAAGGCGTGTCCGCTCCCGGTGTAGTACCGGTGTAGGTCACAACAATCTGGCAATTACCCCCGATAGGAATGGTGAAACCGCCAACCGAGAAGCCCTGGCCGCCACTTTCCAGAGCTTTGGTGCCACCAAGGCAACTGTTGCTGATGTCAGCAGAATTCGCGATGGTGAGAAACGCCTCATTGGGCGAGGCAGAAATCGGGTCGTCGGTAAAATTGGTAATCGGTAGCGCTACGTTCCCGCGGTTGGCCAGTGTGATGGTGAAGGAATTGGGCTGTCCACTGGCGACAATGCCTGGGCTAAATACCTTGTTCACAGCCAGCGGCGAGCGCGCCCGCACTGCGCTATTGGCGTTACTGGAAGGACGCAGGCCCTGGTCGCTGGCAAAGTCGCTTGCCGCAATCGAGTTGGTGGAGCTTTGGGTGTAAACACCGTTGCTGTGGCGAGCGCGTGTTTCAATATCAATAGTACAGCTGGATGATGTGCCGAGACTGACATTGGACACTGCAACCTGTGCAGCACTGCCCTGCGTCAATACTGTGGTACCCGCACACGTCCCGGTAGCGGGTGTTCCGGTGGGCTCAATAGTGGCACCCGCGCCTCCCGCAGCAGGAAACACGTCGGTAAAGGCAATGCCCGACAGCGCTACGTTCGCATCGGTATTGTTCACCACAATGCGCAAAGTGCGCGTCGTGCCGCCAAGGACATGGAGATTGCTGGTGATAAATGATTTAGACCAGGTGGGCCGTGATGTAGAGCGCAAGGTATACGCCTGGGGGCCGCCCGTGGCATTGGTGCCCTGATCAGAGTCGACGTCACCGGCACCGAGTTCATACGAAAGCGAGGTACTGGCGCCGTCGATCGAAAAGGCCACAATAGGGAAATCCAGATAGCACTCGCCTGAGCCCGCTACACCTGTTTGTCGCACGGGGATTGTGAGACCAGACAAGGATATCCCATCCGTCCCGGGGCTGGTTGTCAATGTGCCACCCATGCAGCCTACATCGCCAGTGATGGCGCTGGCGCCATTCACCAATAGACCATTATTAGCAGTGGAGGGCAGTGCCTCAATAAAGTTGACGCCAGTCAGTGGCACAGTCGTGCTGTTATTGCTCAGCGTGACGCGCATGCTGGTGGCTTCGCCCGGAAACACCGTACCGCTATTCGGGGGTACCGCACCCACGTTCACCGTAACATTAAAATCTATGGCTACTTGCGCGAAAGCGATGTTACTCAGCACCAGGCCAGCAAGGGCCAGTACGATATCTTTATGCAATTTTCGCCACAGACCTTTTATCGCAACATTGGAAGGCTTTACGCGACCAGCTAAAGCTGCCCGATCAGAGACAAATAGAGACACATCAAACTCCCAAATGAGTTTACTAATAGTAAATCGAAGGCCAAAACAGACTCGCTTTGAGTGGCAAATATAAAACTGTTATTTGTATTGCCCACTCCGCTGCGGTGAGTATACATAAATGCACCGATGCTATTGGATAAAGGCCACATAAAATACGGGAAAGTGTAAATTTTCAGTAAAATGCAAGGAGCTGCCATAGCGATATCCTGAACGGGGGGCACTTCTGTCGTGCCGTACCGTCACAGTGAAGGTAACGCCATCAACTTCCTGCTAACTATGAAATTTTGGAGTGACAATGAAACATAACATTGGCTTACAGCTGAAAAAACGGGCGCAGATCAGTGCAGACAGCGAGGCCTTTATCGAGTTTGAACGCGGACGGCGTTTTAGCTTCAAGCAACTTAATCAACGCTGCAACCGAATTGCCAATGCCCTGATAGAGCGCGGTGTCAAACCCGGTGACCGGGTGGCGACACTCTTAAAAAATGGTATCGAATTTATTGAAACCTATTACGCTGTCGCCAAGATCGGTGCCGTATTGGTACCGGTTAACTGGCGTCTGGTGGCGAACGAAATCAGCTATATCCTCAAGGATGCAGGGGCGTCTACACTACTTTACGATACTGATTTTGATGCTACCGTATCCCAATTACATGACAGCAATACACTGGAGGTTGGCAGTTATATTCGTGTCAATGCCATAGGTAGTGAGGCAGCACTGCAAGCGTTTGCCGAAGACTACGACCTTGTGGCTGCAGCTGCAGCAAATGGCGAACCCGAGATAGGCGCCTACGACGACGACCTGGTTTTTATCATGTACACCTCAGGCACCACAGGTCACCCCAAGGGTGTTATGCACAGCCACCGCTGCATGCTTTGGGCCGAACTTACCAGCTTAACCACTTCCGATATGCGCGGCGAAGACCGCTTTTTGCTGCCTATGCCCATGTTTCATGTGGGGGCGCTTGTTCCCGCATCGCAACTGGTGCATCGCGGGGCAACCGGCGTGATCATGCGCGACATCGACATGGATGTAATGTTCAAAGCTATTGAGCAGGAGAAAGTCACCATAACCATGTCAGTGCCTGCGCTACTGCAGTTTATGCTGGTTGCACCGCAGCGCGAACAGCACGATATGTCCAGCATCCGCTGGATAGCCACAGGCGCATCACCAGTTCCCGTGTCCCTGATAAAACAGTACGAAGACATTGGCATCGATATTTATCAGGCCTATGGACTCACTGAGTCCTGCGGTCCCGGCACCTTGTTGCTACCCGCCGACGGTAAATCCAAAGTGGGCTCCTGCGGCAAGCCGCAAATGCATACCGAAGCCAAAGTCGTTGACGACGCAGGCAATCAAGTCACACCAGGCAGTGGAGAAGTGGGAGAGCTGATACTGGCGGGACAACATATTATGTTGGGCTATTGGAACAAACCCGAAGCTACCGCCGAGGCGCTGAAAGATGGCTGGCTGTATACAGGCGACCTATGCACCGTAGACGAAGACGGCTTTATTACAATCTGCGACCGCAAAAAAGATATGGTGATCTCGGGCGGCGAAAACATCTACCCCGCCGAGTTGGAAAATATTCTGGCCGGTTCGCCGGAAGTACAAGAAGCCGCAGTGATTGGACTCAAATCAGAGAAGTGGGGTGAAACACCGCTGGCAATTGTAGTCGCCGCCCCGGGCACATCTCCAACGACGGACTCTCTCAAGGCCTACTGCAAAGAAAACCTGGCGGGTTACAAGGTGCCGCAATTGTACGAAGTTGTTGATACCCTACCCCGCAACGCATCAGGTAAACTGCTCAAGCCCAAGTTACGCGAGCAGTTTCCCGGGCCTGCACCATTTTAGAGAAATGGATAAAACTACAAAAGTGGCCTCCCGCTCTTGGTCATTGATATTAAGGAGATGACTGACAATGCGCTTTCTGTCGATGAATATTCAGGGGCAATTGCGGCGCAACGCGGTGGCGATCATCAGCCTGGTGATTGCACTGTCGGGGCTGGCCTATAATACCTGGCGTAACGAGCTAACCGAAGAAAATCGCAACGTACGCCAATCGGGGTTTGAACTATTAGTGCGGTTGGCAGATTTCCAACGGGTGGTATTTCTGGCACATTACGATGGCGATCATCAGGAGGCCAACCCACGCATAGGCTGGGCCCATGTTATCGCCATGAAGGATTTTTCCGTAATGATGGGACCGGAAGTTGCCATTCGGGCTGATCACTTACGTGATGTCTGGCAGGCCAGATGGACGGAACTTGGCAAACAGGACAAAGCAGAAGCCGAACTGGATCAGGCGATGAATGCGCTACGCAGTGAAATCCGCGCTCAACTGGATAGCCTGGATTAAGCGCACCAAAACCTGAGGTCTAGCCTGGCGGCACGGAAAAGCCACCCCACACCGGCATATGGTTTTCATCAAAATACTCAGACATTTTGTTGTGCATATCATCCAACTGCCATTTGCCGCCATTGCTACTATTAAAACTTTGCCCCAATGTTGGCCGCTGCAGAACGGTAATTTCACCGCCCCACACAATCATCACTTCACCAGATATATGCCCAGCCTCAGGCGAGGCAAGATAGCCCACCAGCGGAGCTACATTCTCCGGATTAAAAACGTCAAAACCATCCTCCGGTGCAGCAAACATAGCCGCTGTTTGTCCTGCGTCGGTCATGGCAGTACGGGCACGGGGCATAATCACATTACAGGTAATACCATACTTGATCATCAGCTGCGCAGCACCCATGGTCATGGCAACGATGCCAGCTTTGGCAGACGCATAATTGGGCTGCCCGGCAGAGCCGTAAATGGCTGCTTCGGAAGACGTGCTGACCAAACGGCCGTACACCGGGTCTCCCCCCTTGGCTTTCTCGCGCCAATACTTGGTGGCATTGCGCATATTGACAAAGTGGCCACGCAGGTGCACGCGCACCACTGAATCGAACTCATCATCACTCATGCCAAAGATAGTTTTATCCCGGCAAAAGCCAGCATTGTTAACCATAATATTAATGTCGCCATAGGTATCCAGCGCCGTCTTAAACAGCTTGTCGGAATCCTCAGAATTGGCACAATCGCCAAACACTGCTATGGCTTCACCACCGGCAGCTTTAATCTCTTCAACCGTTTGCTGCGCCGCTTCTTCGGCATCGGGCAGATTTATATCGTTAATAACAACACGTGCGCCCTGACTTGCCAACTGCATGGCTTCCTCGCGCCCAAGACCGCGACCGGCGCCAGTAACAATGGCTACTTTTCCACTAAGATCACTCATTTACTACTCCTTAAATACGTTCAATGATGGTGCCTGTACCAATCGATGCACCGCAGCACATGGTAATCAGGGCCGTCGTTTTGTCCTGGCGCTCCAGCTCGTGCAGCGCGCTTGTTATTAACCGCGCCCCTGTAGAACCAACCGGGTGGCCGAGTGCAATCGCGCCGCCGTTAACGTTCACCTTGCTCATGTCGGCATCGTATACCCGCTGCCATGACAGCACGACAGCGGCAAACGCCTCGTTGACTTCAACCAGATCTATATCACCCAGGTTCATGCCGCTTTTCTGAAACAGGAGCTTAGTCGCCTCCACTGGCCCATCCAACAGGTAATAGGGATCGGTGCCGGTTACAACGCCTGTGATAATTCTCGCTCGGGGCTTGAGGCCTCGGGCTCTGGCTTCATCCGCACTCATCCATAAAACAGCGGCGGAACCATCAGAAATTTGTGAGGCATTACCGGCGGTATGAATCCCGCCCTCGGCTACGGGCTTCAAAGAGCCCAGCTTTTCCATGGTGGTATCTCGCAGTCCCTGGTCGCGACTGACGGTACGCATCTCGCCAGTGGGTTGGCCATCTTCGCCCAGGATTGGAGCCTCAACAGGTATGATTTCACGATCAAAACGCCCTTCCTCCCAGGCTACTTTAGCTCGGCGCTGTGACTCGCAGGCAAATTCATCCACGTCCTGCCGTGTAAGTCCGCGATTTTTCACGATGCGCTCCACGGCAGAAAACTGGTCCGGCGTGCTGTCCCAAGGCCAGTCGGCGGTCTGGAAAAATCCCGGGCCATTGTAAGCATTGGCGCCCAACCCTACGCGGCTCATCGCCTCAACCCCACCGGCAATACCAATATTAATTTGCCCGGCTGCAATCAGAGCGGAAACCAGATGATTGGCCGCCTGCGCCGAGCCGCATTGGGTGTCGATAGAGGATGCACCAGTAGAATAGTTTTCACCCATGGATAACCAGGCATTGCGGGCAATATTGTTTGACTGCTCCCCGGCCTGGGTCACACAGCCGGCATAGACCTGCTCAATATCTTCGTAGCTCAGGCCGCTCTTTTCAACAACGCCCCTATACGACTTGGCCAGCAAGTCAGCTGCATGTACGCCACTGAGCTCGCCGACTATTTGCTTACCGCGCGCAATGGGCGTGCGCACCGCTTCAATAATAACTGCTTCTGCCATAGGTATTTCTCCTAAAATTTGTTCAAAAAAAACTGCCGGTGAGGACAGGCTCAGCTGAGCGCCTGCCTATAAGAACACAAACATTAGCTCGTAAATAAGCGCGGGCGTTTCAGAACCATCCACATGAACATGGGTTTCCATAACAACTCTGGTCTTGTTCTCGGCAACATCAATTTGCTTGATGCGGCTGCGCGAGACAATTTCGCTATTCACAGGTACAGCACCCAGAAAACGTAGTTTGTCTGAGCCGTAGTTCATCATGTGACTGAAGCCGGTAATCTGGCTTATCGGACTGGGGCCAGTACTCATTCGGGTGATGAGGGAGAGAATCAGAAAGCCGTGGGCTATGGTGCTGCCAAATGGGCTCTCCTTTGCGCAGCGCTCTACATCAACATGCATCCACATATTATCGCCACTGAGCTCGGCGTACTGGTTGATCATCGCCTGATCGACCAGCACTTTGTTGCTCCACGCGCCGAAGTTATCGCTAACCAGAGTATTCAATGTATTCTGGTCTTTGTAGTTGATCTCTTCCATAGTTTCAAATTCGCAAAAAATGTGAGCCACATAATACCAACGCGTAGCTGCAATTACTGTTTAATCCACTTAGGGGTAGTCTGCCATTTTTAACCGATGCTGATTCATTTGGCTAATCGCTTTGCACAACGATATTTCAATGCACCGGTGCCCGGCCTCTCCTTGCTTGAGAAAAACGCACTGTGATATGTTGAGCTGTAACTGCTTATTCAAGGCGGCCCCTGATAAAGACACGCAATCCTTCGAAGTTGTAATTCTGGATGGGCTGTTGAAGGACAATTCAAGGATATTGACGGTACTATGGATATCGCCCAAGACGATGAAGTTCTTACTTATGAGCTTAACTACAAACTGTAAAGCACAGGAAAAACGAAATGGTTTTCCGACGCCACTTCAACTAACAAGGTACTTTTAGTGAAGGGTAATATTAGTTTTCAGGGAACTTTCGTATTCCTACTACTGGTTTTCTTGATACCTATGCGTCCAGTACATGCAGAGATCTATAAATGGATCGATGAATCGGGCAATGTGCATTTTGGTGATAAGCCAAAAGACAGCGCAATTCTCCAGTCTAGTGAGAAGGTAGAGTTGAAGGAAAGTTATGTTCCCGGAGAAGGTCTTTCTCCTGAAGAGGTAGAGGCGCAGAAAGTATTCTTAAGGGGAAAAGACATAGAGCGCGAGCAGCAAAAACAAGATGCACAAAAAGCAGAGATTGAACGTGAAGAAGTGCGAGCGCAATGCAAGTCAATGCGTGATCGGCTCGAGGATTTTACCAATATTAGAATGCAAGACGGAAGAAGAACGGGGGTAGATTACTTTGTTGAAGACGGAAAATCGGTAAGCGCAAAACGGCAAAAGGAATTAGTTGCTGACCTACAGGAAAAAGTTGACAAAAAGTGTGGCCAAAAATACTAATTTTTGACAAATACGCGCTGCGCGCATAGCCTGCCTGAAGTCTCAACAAGAAATCAAACACAGCTATTCTGGAGTAATCCATGCGCCTGCCAAACCTCACCGCTTTCACCACAGCCCTGCTACTAAGCCTGCTGGCCATGAACGCCAGTGCCGGCCATCAAATTATCCATGCCGGCACTTTGTTGGCGACACCGGGCGAGAACCCCCTGAAACAGCAAACTGTGGTGATTGAGGATGGCCGCATCAGCCAGGTAATCAGCGGCTACCAGCCGGCACAGCAGTTTGGCGCCGATGTCGAGTTGATTGATCTGCGCGATAGTTTCGTCATGCCGGGACTAATGGACATGCACGTACATTTACAAATGGAACTCGGGCCGAAGAATGATAGCCATAATTTACGCTGGTCTAACGAGCTGGTGCAGATGTACTCCATTCGAAATGCCATGCGCACCTTGCAGGCCGGCTTCACTACGCTGCGTGATGTTGGTTCTAGCGGCCAGGAAATGTACGCCGTTCGTGACGCCATCAACAAGGGCTGGATAGATGGCCCGCGCATCATAGCTGCCGGGGGCGTTGGTATTACCGGTGGCCATGCCGATGTCAGTGGGTTCAAGCCTGAGTTCATGGAACTGCTAACAGAGAAATCCATTTGTGATGGTCCCTACGACTGTCGCCGCGCCACTCGCTACGAGATTAAGTACGGTGCCGACCTAATCAAGATCACTTCCACCGGTGGCGTGCTGACAGACCGTGCAACCGGCACCGGCCAGCAAATGGAAATGGATGAGCTGCGAGAGGTGGTACAGGCTGCCAAGAGCATGGGCCGCAAGGTCGCCAGCCATGCCCATCAGGAAGACGGCATCATCGCCGCGCTGGAGGCTGGTGTGAGTAGTATTGAGCACGGCACCTATACCGGCAAACGGGCCATCAAGTTATTCAAACAGACCAACGCCTATCTGGTACCCACCCTGTTGGCTGGCAAAACCGTTAAGGACATGGCCATAAATACCGACGTCCTGACCGAAGCCCAGGCCGCCAAGGCTATTCAAGTTGGCAATGATATGCAGGGTAACTTTGCCAAAGCCCACAAAGCAGGCGTGCGCGTGGCCTACGGCACAGATAGTGGCGTGTCGCGCCACGGTATCAATGCGGAAGAAGCGGTGCTGATGCACCAGGCCGGCATGAGCGAAATGGATATCCTCGTAGCGGCTACCGTTAATGCTGCGGACCTCATTTCCATGAGCGACAGCCTCGGCACCATAGAAACCGGCAAACACGCTGACATAATTGCCACCGATGGTTCCCCCCTGGAAAACATTGAAGAGTTGCTGGACGTTGATTTTGTAATGAAGGGCGGCAAGGTTTTCAAACACTGAGCCTGGCCGGCGGCCTCCTCAAGGCAAAGTGGAAAAACGGGTCAATAACAGACGATTAGACTGCTAGCGAATTTCATTTAAAATGGGGAACAACAGATTACACAACCCAGTCTACTTTGGAGAACAGCATGTCGCCCATTGCAGATACGCCGGCAGCCCCTTACTACGCCGTCATATTCACCAGCACGCTCACTGACATCGATGAGGGGTACGCTGCCATGGCAGAAAAGATGGTCTCGCTAGCGGCCAAACAACCGGGGTATCTGGGTGTTGAGTCGGCCAGGGAAGGAGTAGGTATCACCGTCTCTTATTGGCGCAACCTTGATTCCATTAAAAACTGGAAAGCCGTCATTGACCACCGGGAAGCGCAAAAACTGGGCCGCGAAAAATGGTATGCCAACTACAAAACCAGAATCGCAAAAGTCGAACGAGACTACGGTTTTTAATGTGAAAATCACTGTAGAATAAGACTGTATCCCAAGATATTTCGAGGTTTCTGTGTTTTTCGTATTCCTGGTAAACATCATCGTTGTTGGCGTCGTGGTAATGCTCCATTACGAGTTTTTATATCGACTCACGGCTCAGTTTCCCAGAATGCATATGAAACACCGCTTTCGTATAGTACTCGGCGTATTTACCGCTCTGGTGGCCCACGCGGCCGAAGTTTGGGTATTCGCGATCGTCTACTACATTAAGCACCACACCACTGGTTGGGGGCATTTTGAAGGTAACTTTAATGGCACCCTGCTGGACTGCGTCTACTTTTCGTTCACAACGTTCACAACGCTTGGCTTTGGTGATATCACTCCACACGGCGATCTGCGCTATCTTACAGGCATTGAATCTTTAACCGGTTTGGTGCTCATTACCTGGACAGCTTCGTTTCTGTACCTTGAGATGCAACGCTACTGGAGGTTGGACTAGCTCACTTTTAAGACATGTCTGCCAAGCGACATTACTTTGGTTGGGCATAGTCACATAATTCACAACACTTTTTTCTCAGCAGGAATACATTCCATGACTAGCATAGTTATTCGCGAAGCCCGTGAAACCGACTGCGCCCTTATTCTCGACCTCATCAAGGGTTTGGCAGAATACGAACGTGCTTTATCGGAGGTGAAAACCTCAGAGCAGGATTTACACAGAGCTTTGTTTGCCGAACACCCAAAGGCATTCGCATTGGTCTGCTCTATCGATGATGAACCTGTGGGTTTCGCCCTGTATTTTTACAACTACTCAACCTGGACCGGCAAGTTCGGTTTATTTCTGGAAGACCTCTATGTATCTCCTACGCACAGGGGAAGCGGCGCGGGCAAAGCCTTACTGCAGTACCTCGCAAAAATCGCGGTGGAAAACGACTGCGGGCGATTTGAGTGGAACGTGCTGGATTGGAATGAGCCTTCAATCAAATTCTACGAGTCCTTCGGCGCCAAGCCACAAAGTGAATGGGTGGGCTACCGCCTGGCAGGCGACGAGCTGAAAAACTTCGCAGAGAGCTAAACCCGGGCTAAACCGGGTAATTCTGCGGCGAACGGTGGTGAAGTTGCGATAAGCCGCGGCGAAAACCACCAATTTCTCCGTATACTGTGGCTTATGGACAATCAATCAATTTTTCAGAACAAGCGCTACCTTTTCTGGACGCTACAGCTTGCCGGCTGGAGTGGCTGGGGTGTGTCGTTTTATTTGGGCGTCATGGTCTGGGGCGAACCGCCCGAAAACTACAGTTTCTATCTGCCCATTATCAGCCTCATTGGGATGATGCTCACTCTGGGATTGCGCACTCTCTACCAATACATGTGGAATTCACATGCCGTACGACGGATTTTCGCTATCCTGGCCGCCTCCTATCTAGCAGGACTCGCGTGGATGGCCTGTCGCACCGTTATTTTTCAAAGCGTGTTTGGCGAAGCAGCTGAAAAAAGTAAGCACCTTGATAAAGACTGGGGAATGCTTTCCTACTTTGGCGGTGCCATGTCGGCGTTTTGGGTAATGCTGGTGTGGAGCGGTCTGTACTTCGGAATCAAGTACTACATGCTGTTACAGGAAGAAAAGCAACGCGGCTTAAAAGTAGCGGCCATGGCACACCAATCACAACTGAGAATGCTGCAATACCAGCTGAATCCGCATTTTCTGTTCAATACGCTCAATGCAATTTCTACCCTAATTCTAGATAAGGACAACGACCTCGCCAATAGTATGGTAACCAGGCTAAGTCGATTTTTGCGCTACACGCTGGACAGTGACCCCATGGAGAAAGTCACTGTCACAGAAGAAGTCGAAGCGATAAAACTCTATCTCGACATAGAAAAAGTACGATTCGACGAACGCCTCCGCTTGCATTTTGATATTTCGCCCGAGGCAGAGACCGCACTGGTACCCAGCCTACTGCTCCAGCCATTGGTTGAAAATGCGATTAAGTACGCTGTGTCCCAGTCCAGAAATGGTGGCTCCATCGGTATCAGTGCCAAGGTGTCGGATAAACAATTGTTATTGGAAGTAGCAGACGACGGCCCGGGATTAGACCTTAAATACGGCCGTTTGCCCAAAGGTGGCGGAGTCGGGGTTTCCAATTGCCGCGAGCGATTAAAAGAGCTCTATGGGGACGAACAGTCCTTCCGCCTGGGCACAACAGACCCCCACGGGCTCACCATCAGCATTTTATTGCCAGTAACGCGAGTGACAACACAAAATGAACACGCTTAAAACTATTATTGTGGATGACGAAAGTCTGGCTAGACGCGGGCTTTCTATTCGCCTGCAACACATACCACTGGTAGATGTCGTGGCGGAGTGCAGTGACGGCTTTGAAGCCTTGAACGCAATCGCAGAGCACTCGCCCGATCTGGTTTTTCTGGATATCCAAATGCCGGGCATGTCCGGCTTCGACCTGATTAAACAATTGCAAGCCGACAATATGCCGCTGATTATTTTTGTCACGGCCTTCGACGAATATGCCGTAGATGCTTTCAAGGTGCACGCTGTCGACTACGTTTTAAAACCCATTGATGATGACCGACTGCATGAAGCCATCGAACGCGCTGTAAGTCACCGCGAGCAGGAGGACGCCTCCCGCACAAAGGAAAAACTGGTGGAACTGGTAATGGGCATGACCGGTGCCAGCGCCACCTCTATCACACAGATGGCGGAGGGTGCAGAGCCGATAAAGACATGGCCTGACAAGATTTCCGTAAAAGACGGTAGTGACATTCAATTTATCAAGGTTGCAAACATCCAATGGGTCGACGCCGCTGGAGATTATATGTGTGTGCACGCAGAGGGTAAAACACACATCATGCGCATCACAATGAAACAGTTAGAAGCAATGCTAAACCCAAGCGTCTTCCTAAGGATTCACCGCTCTACTATCGTCAATTCAGAAGGCATCAGCAGTGCACAAACCCTCAACAATGGCGAGTACATGCTCACCCTCGAAGGTGGCTCGCAACTCAAAGTCAGTCGCAGTTACCGCGATCGGGTAAAACACTTATTGACCGCCTGACGCCTGCACAGAGCGGTTTGCCGCAGCACAAAACCGCCCTATCGCAGAACCCCTAACATTGCCCTAATTTACTGTTATTTTACGCTCAGACTACTAGATGCCTGCGCAGGGGTCGATCGTGAATATAACAGCAAACTCTCTAAAAAACCCCGCCGCGGTGGCTGTTGCCATTGCCGTGATTTTATTTTTTGGCGCCTTCAGTCTTACCCAGCTGCCTATACAGCTGTTTCCCGACATAGAAAACCCACGCATCACCATCCAGACCGGGTGGCGAGCCGCCTCACCCAAAGAAATCGAATCGGAAATTATCGAGCCCATTGAGTCCGTATTGAGAGGGCTTTCAGGGCTAAAGGAAATGGGGGCCTTTGCCAATGCCGGGGGCGCATGGATAAACCTGGAATTCGGTTTGGACACCGATATGCAACGCACGTTGATGGACGTTATCTCCAGAATGAACCGTCTTGACCCCTTGCCGCGCGACGCCACACAACCGGTCATTATGTTAGGCGGAGGCAACGGTGACACCCCTGCACTCACATACTTCTTTTTACAACTCTTGCCCGGTACCGAAGGAAAAGTTGGTGACTATGCCCAGTTTGTCGAAGATGTTGTTCGCCCGGCTATCGAGGCGGTGCCAGGTGTAGCGAATGTAGATGCCACGCAAAATTCTCAAGCTGAACAGGAACTGGAAATTCTATTCGACCCCTATAGGGCGGCGGAGCTTGGCATACCACTCACCGAAACAGCACAACGCCTGGGTCGCGCCAACGACGTCAGCGGTGGCTTCGTGGACGTGGGACGACGTCAGTACACTTTGCGCTTTACCGGGCGCTATGCACCGCAGGAGCTGTCCGAATTTGTACTCGAATGGCGCGATGGCCGCCCCATAAAACTCGGTGACATTGCCGACGTTAAAGTAACAATGGGCGGTCGAAAACTGGAAAATATCCAAAATGGCAACCCGGCCATTTCAATCCGCATTAACAAGGAGAGCGGCGCCAATGCACTGCAAACCCTGAATAAAGTAAAAGCCGTTGTCGAGACACTCAATGCCGGCCCGCTAGCCGACCAGGGCCTTGCCATGGCCCAATCGTTCGACGCATCGGTGTTTATTAACCGCGCCATTAGATTAGTCACTGGCAATATTCTGTTGGGTATTGTGTTGGCCGTTGGGATTTTGTGGTGGTTTCTGCGCCGCTTCCGCGCAACTCTTGTTGTAGCTATAGCAATACCCGTATCCCTGCTGGCCACATTTATAGTACTTAAACTTACCGGAAGAACCCTCAACGTTATCTCACTGGCGGGCCTGGCCTTCGCTGTGGGCATGGTGCTAGACGCTGCTATTGTAGTGCTGGAAAACATAGTACGCCTGCGCGAAAAAGGAGTGAGCACCTTCGACGCGTCGCTACAGGGAGCACAACAGGTTTGGGGTGCACTACTGGCATCCACCGCCACAACCGTGGCCATTTTTCTGCCTGTTATTTTTATGCGTGAAGTTGAAGGCCAATTGTTTGGTGACCTCGCTATCACCATTGCCATTGCTGTCGTCGTATCACTGATCGTAGCGATGGCAGTTTTGCCTCTGGCGGCAAAGCTATGGCTAACTGATGAAACTCTCACCGATCACAACGCCAAACTGTGGCGCCGTATTACCAATTTTGTGATGCGTGCAACAAGCACTGCAAAGAAGCGCTGGCTAATGGCTGTGCTCCTCATCAGCGTACCGATAAGTGCCAGTTACGTATTACTGCCGGAGCTCGACTATTTACCGCCGGTTAAACGCGACGCGGTAGATGCCTATTTTCAGTTCCCTGCTGGCATCAGCGAGAAAACGATTGCAAAAGACTATCTGCAGGTCATAAACGACCGTATGGCACCTTTCATGAGTGGAGAGCGTGAGCCAGCCCTGAAAAACTATTACATACTCACCTGGGGCGATGGTGGCGGTCTGGGTGCGCGAGCTAAAGACCAGTCTCGGGTCAAAGAACTTGAGAGAATTATTCGAGACGAAGTATTTGCAGATCTTCCGGACCTACAGTCTTTCGCATCCCAGGGAAACCTGTTTGGGGGCTTCGGCGGTGATCGCAATATTTCCATTCATTTGCAATCCAGAGATCGGGAAGAATTATCCAAAGCCGCTGCTGTAGCTGAGGATTTGCTGAAGCAAACCCTGCCGGACTCAAACATTAGAGTGAACCCCAACCTGGAGCAATCTGAACCCGAGCTACAACTACTGCCCAACGACAGAAAAATAGCCGAAGCGGGCTGGGCCAGACAGGACATGGGCACGCTGGTTAGAGCCATGGGCAATGGCCTGTATGTGGGTGAACACTTCGACGGTGAAAAACGTATGAACATCATCCTGCGGGCCAAGCCATGGACTTCGCCGGAGCAATTAGCGACTACACCCATGGCCACCCCCGCCGGCACTGTGGTTCCGCTGGCCGAGTTAGTTGACATAAAGCGTACTGTGGGTCCCAGTCAACTGCGTCGTATAGACAGGCGTCGCACAATCACTATCGATGTGCGCCCCCCGGAAGAGGTGTCGCTTGAACACGTTTTGGGCGTCATAAAAAATCAGGTGGAGCCACAAGTTAAGGCTGTCTTACCCTCAGATGGCAATATTCTCTATGGCGGCAGTGCCAACCAGCTCACCCGTGCAATAAAGTCCATGGGTAGCAATTTTGGTGTGGCGCTGGTTGTACTGTTCCTGCTTATGGCTGCACTGTTTCGCTCGACAAAAGACAGCTTACTGGTGCTGCTGGCCATGCCGCTGGCCATGGTGGGCGGTGTCGTTGCAATCCGTCTACTGAACCTTGTTACTTTTCAGCCCCTGGATCTGCTCACCATGATCGGCTTTATTATTTTACTGGGTCTGGTTGTAAACAACGCCATCTTGCTGGTTCACCAAACCCGCAGTGCCGAGCGCGAGGGCATCAGCAGGCATCATGCCGTTGAACAGGCGCTGCTAGTAAGACTGCGTCCTATATTTATGAGCACACTAACCAGCATTTTTGGCATGCTTCCCCTGCTTCTAATGCCTGGCGCAGGCAGTGTTATATACCGTGGGCTGGCAGCGGTTATAGTAGGGGGAATGGTCTTCAGTACAGTGTTTACCCTGTTTTTACTGCCTTGTTTTCTACGCATGGGTGAATCTGCACCTTCAATAATAAGTGGAACAGGCGACAAAAAATCGCCCCCACCTCTCAAATCTGTAGCATGAGCAATAGTGTATAAAGCCCGGAGTAAATTATGAACACCCGAACAATTTCACCCACAAGCAGACTTACCCCGCTGATAGCGAGCCTGTTTTTTGCACTGGCAACTTCGCTGGCATCAGCGCAGGCACCCGAGGCGGTGGTAGAGCTATCCACCGTTACAGAACAGGGTAGCAACTCAGTGCTGAGCTTGCCGGGCACAGTCATCAGCAAGCGCGACGCCGAAATTTCGGCTGAGTTAGATGGGCGTCTAAACTGGGTGGCAGAGGTGGGTGACGCCGTCGAAAAGGGCGAGGCGGTAGCCGTTATTGACGATCATATTTTGCAATTACAGCTGCGTAACAACGAGGCACAAATCAAGCGCATCAGTGCCGACATCGATTACAACAAGCGCCAGATCGAGCGACTGCAACGCTTGGCCGAACAGAACAATATGGCCAAGTCCGAACTCGATCTGGTTGAATCACAGCTAAAAATGCTCGAGCAGGACAGAACCATCGCCCAGGTAAGCCGCGACCGCACGCTGTACGACATCGAACGCACCCAGGTCAGCGCTCCTTTTCCTGGCATTGTTGTGAGTCGTGAAATGACAGTGGGTGAATACACCTCTCCCGGCACGGCGCTAGTGCGACTGGTTGACACTGCTGAGCTGGAAATCAGCGTGAACGCTCCACTGCGAGTTGCGCGCTTCAATCAATCCGGTACGGAAGTTCAAATTGAGTCAGATCAACAGCAAATGCTAACCGCCATCCGCAGTGTCATTCCAGTGGGTGATTCACGCTCGCGCATGATGGAGGTTCGTATAGAGCTACAAAGCGGGGTTTGGCACATAGGCGAAGCCGTTACTGTAGAACTGGCGGATGGTATACGTGAACTCAGCTTAAGCGTTCCCCGGGACGCCCTGGTTTTACGAAACAACGAAGTGTTCGTGTACACCATTTCCGAAGACAACAAAGCGGTGAAAGTGCCCGTGACTGCCGGAGCTGGTAGAGGGCAAAAAATTGCCATCTCAGGCAGCTTGTTTGCTGGCGACCCGGTAGTTGTTCGTGGAGCAGAGAGTCTGCGCGATGGACAGGCAGTCAAAATTATTCGTCACCATCTGGCCGTCGACTAAACTCTTCAGGTAAGCGAAATTCGCGCTTGCCCATGCACCTGTATAGCCCCCACCTCACCTATCACCGCCGCCTGCGAATAGCCGGCGGCAATCAGTTCTTTGCACAGTTGCGCAGAGCGTGCCGGCGACACAGCCATAAGTAACCCTCCGCTCGTTTGGGGGTCAAATAAAAGTTCATAGAGTGCGCTTCCAGCACCAGCGGTAACGCTAACCATGCCGGCGACAGCCCGCGCATTGGCCACATGCATGGTGCTGCGTATACCTGACTCTATAGCATCCAGGGCACCGGGCAATATAGCCAGAGCAGACAATTGCAGCTTGGCCTCAAAACCCTCCTGCAACATTTCCAACAAATGCCCCGCCAGGCCGAAGCCAGTCACATCAGTGCAGGCCGACACCCGATGCTCAATCGCCAGTTCTGAGGCAGCAGCATTACTTTGCAGCATCATCTGGATCGCTGTGTGAATTTGCCTGCCGTCAATCTGTTGCTGCATATGGCCCGCGAACAAAGTACCCGTGCCCAGAGCCTTGGTCATTACAAGGTGATCGCCGTCCCGCATTCCTCGCTTGCCCAGAAAACCGTTTTCTCCAGCAGCGCACGAACCGTTGACTACAAAACCCACACTCAGCTCCGGACCCTGCATCGTGTGTCCTCCCAACAAAGCGCAATCGACGGCGGAGAACTCGTGTAGAGCACCCGCGAGTAGTTGTTCAAGATCGTGTCGCAGTAAGTCTGGTGCTGAAAAAGGCAGGGAGATAGAAGCCAGTGCTGACACGGGATTTGCGCCACTGGCATATAGGTCACTCAATGCGTGATTAGCCGCGATGCGCCCCATGACAAACGGGTCAGCCACTATCTCGCGCAGGGTATCGATGCTCTGGACTATCGGGGCGCCTGCAGTAGCGGGTATTAATGCCGCATCATCGGCACCTGGGGCCGGGCAGTAGCCGGGGTATTGCTGCGAAAGCTGCGCCAGAACTTCACCCAGTACATCGGCACCCACTTTGGCACCGCAACCTCCACACGCTGCCTGTGCATTTGCCGAGCCCTGCTGTAGTAACAAAGTATCGCCTACGGCATCCGAGCCCATTGTCGGCAGCGCTTCAAAGCGGGACATAAATTCTCTATCGATTTTATCTTTCCAGCGCCAAACCCAGGCACCGCTCACACTAAACGGCCCGCGATCAGCTGTGGCGTGTTTCGCCCCTAGCGACAACAGAGAGAGGAATTTGCTTTGCGGGATGTGGTTCTTCTGAGGCTTATCCAGTAGGAAGTTGCGTAGATTTTCAGCCAGCACCGGCCCCTGACGAACCGCATAAACACCTGCTTTCGGTCGCGGGTGCTCTACCTGTGTAGCACAGTCTCCGGTGCCAAAAATATTGCTGTAATCCAAAGCCTGCAGTGTGTTTTTTGTCGCAAGAAAACCGCGCTCATCTGTTTTCAAAGTACTGTTCGCAATAAAAGGCATGGCAGCTGCACCGGTACACCAGAACAATTCGTCGAAGGCAAACTGCTCGGCGCCGCGCATCCACAAACAGCTACTGTCTACCTTCTCTACCCGGCAGTTCAAATGCACGTCAATGCCGTAGTCGGCCAGTGCGACTGTGGCTGCCCTGCGCGCTCGTGCGTTGTAACCCTGCAGTATCTCCTTGCCCCCGCTATACAGTGCAAAGCTCACACGCTGCGCAGCAAACTGGCTATCGCGGGAGAACTGCTCGGCCATCGCCGTGATCAACTCTACACTGCCCGCACCGCCACCAACCATGGCAATGCGATGCTCTGTATTCTCCGGGGACGCCTGCAATCTCTCGCGCAGAAGTCCCCAGCGCTGCCACAGCCCCGACACCGGTTTTACCGGCACCGAATATTCTCGCGCACCTGGCACTGAATCGAGCTCTGGCTCAGAGCCCACGTCGAGGCTGAGCACGTCGTAAGCCACCGGTGGCCTGCCTTCAATTGACAGCTGTTGGGCGACAGGGTCAATGGCACTGACCTCGGCACAGATAAATCGCACGCCTGCCCACTGGCACAATCTTGCAAGGTCAATGTGGGTTTGTTCGAAGCTGTAGTGCCCAGCCACCAGACCAGGGAGCATACCCGAGTAGGGCGTGTGGCTTGCCGGGGATATGAGTGTGAGTCGAAGGCCCTCTATGGGCGCCATGGCGAGCATGCGTAAAGCAAGAGCATGTGCATGACCACCGCCCACAAATACCAGGTCTTTTTGTAATTCGACCGGGCCGGACATACTAAGATTCGGCATAGCTACGCGGCTCCGCCTACCCACTGCACTACCTCGTCGCGTCCGCCACGAAATAACACCTGCCCCACACGCTGGGATAACTGATAGTCATACATTGCGTCATAATATTGATCCAGCAAGGCATCCACCCATTGCCGATGCAATGACATGTCGCCGTCGCGCCACTGCTGCTCAAATGCAGCAGTCATCAATGCGCTGACCTGCGTATGGCGCTCACCGCCCAAACGTTTACGAATTCTGTCGAGATCAGACTGCAGCTTTTCACAATGTAATTGTGGGCCGCGCTCGCCGTAAGCGGTTAAAAAACGCTTGCCCAGATCCAGCACATAATCCTCAACAACTATATCAATGCGTTGTGACATGGTTTGCTCCACTACAACCATAGGGGCAGCCTTCATTTTTTCCTGCAGGACGTCCGGCAGATACAAGCGTCCAATCAAGCGCCCCTCATCTTCCAGATAAATGGTTTTCTCGCCATCGGCCAAAAGTTTCATCAGGACAATACTCAGAGCATTCTCAAAATCAATTTGTCGGGGTTGTGGCTCCAACAGTGCACCAAAAGACGACCCGCGGTGTTTGGCGAGTCCTTCCAGATCGGCACATCGTTCTAACTGATCAATAACCCGGGTTTTACCGGTGCCCGTTTTACCGGCGATGAGAATAAACTCAGCACGCTCTACAGAGCGTTGCAGTTCTTCCAGCAAAAGCTGGCGCATCGCTTTATAACCACCCTCAATCAAAGGGTAATCAATGCCGGCGTCTCGCAGCCATCGCTGTACGGTTTGAGAGCGGAGACCACCGCGAAAACAATACAGATACCCGTCGGGGTTATTGCGAGCAAACTCGGACCAGGCCTGCATGCGCTGCTCGCGTAGTGCACCCGACACCAGATTGTTACCCAGTTCAATCGCCGCCGCCTGGCCTCTATTCTTATAGCAAACACCCACTTCGGCGCGTTCTTCATCTGACATCAGGGGCAGGCTATGGGCGCAGGGAAACGCACCCTGAGCAAACTCTGTGGGAGCCCGCATATCCATCATGGGCGTGTCATTCAAAAATAGATTTCTGTAATTGTTCGTGTCGGGCCTGTGGCAGAGAGTATTCAACATGCGTCCTATTCTGGATTAGCTTTCATTGGCAACGGCACAAAAAAGCACTGCGAATCAAGACTAATAGACTAGCACCGACACAAAGAGTGTACCATCTGGAATTACTACTCGGCCTCGCCTCCAAACAGGGCCAAAATGCGCTCCTGTAATCCCGTAACCGCCTCAGACATGAGAGCAAAATCGGCATCCAGTCTGGCGGCATTATCCGCCTCGGGAATTTCATCGTTTTCCTTCATTAGCTCCTCGGAAAACTTCAGGCGGCGCAGGCAAAGGTCTTCTGCCAGTACCAGAGAAACCCGTTCCTCCCAACTTAGTGACAGGCGTGCGACCTGCTTGCCAGCATTGAGGTGAACTTCCACCTCCTCGCTTAACAGGTCAACGCCCTTGCAACGAACCACTCCACCCTCTTCACCCAGTTCGCGCAGCTCGCACTCTTCACCCAAAGCAAAATCGTCCGGTAAGTTCTGGTGAACAAGCCAACTGGTCATACACGCGGAGGGCGCATCTTTAACTTGCGGCAATAGCACTGGGAAGCTGCCAATGCACTCGCGCAAGAGGTTCAGCAACTCCTCCGCCCTGCCAGCACTGGCTGCATCCACGAAGAACCATTTGGCCCGTGTATCCAGATAGGCGTAGATACGTGAGGAGCGGGAAAATGCCCGTGGCAGGCAATCCTGCACGATCTCATCTTTCATGGTGAGACGCTCTTTGCGATAGACCTTGCGGCCCTGCTCGGACTCTACTACAGCAACTTTCTCCTCCAGCTGCTCACGCACAACAGTGGATGGCAGTAATTTTTCTTCGCGCTTGAGGCACAACAGGAAGCGGCCGTTAGCGGCGTGCACCAGTGCTTCTGACTCGTCGCCAAGTGGCGCTACCCAGCCAAATGACAGGGCCTGAGATTTGGCGCAAGGTGTAAAACTGTGAGTTTCCAGCTGCTCTGCGAGCTGTTCGGGGGATAAATCGAAGGGGCTGCTGAGGCGATATGCCCTTATATTTTTAAACCACATAGCTGATTTCTTACTTGGGGAAAAGGCGGGAGATTGTACATTGTCACGAGGTGGGTCGCAGCGATTTTCTGTAGAAAAAAGTGGCAGGTGTATAAATTGTTAATCTGGGTTGGTTGGGAGGGCGTGTAAGATAACGCTTCGGAATTTACCTGATACCCGAGTTCAGATTTGGGAGAACGCTTTCGGGACTCGCCGTGAATCCGTCCATGGAGGCTCCTCAACAGCGTCCATGCTGTTGAGGAGCCCGAAAGCGTTCTCCCAAACCCGAACTCTCCACCGCTGATTTATTGAGGCTGCAATGATGGCACAAGCATACAAAACCAACCCCTCCCAACCACGTAGGGCCCGCGATGTAACGCAGTGGGATATGGAGACTGATGTCGCCATTGTCGGGTTTGGGGGTGCGGGGGGTTGTGCCGCCATTGAGGCGGCTGACGCGGGGTCCAGTGTCACCATCTTTGAACTGGCCAGTGCCAGTGGTGGATCCACGGCCATGTCCAGCGCCGAGATCTATATGGGCGGCAACGGCGGAACACGGCCACAGCAGGCCTGTGGCTTCGACGATAAAACCGAGGACATGATCACTTATATGACCATGGCGGCCGGCCCCCAGGCTGATGCAGATAAAATTCGTAACTACTGTGAGAATAGCACCGCCCACTTTCAATGGCTGGTGGATATCGGGGTACCGTTCAAAGACAGTTTCCACGAGGAGCGGGCCATGATGTGCCTCACCGACGACTGCCTGCTTTACACCGGCAGCGAAAAAGCCTACCCCTTTGCGCAGCAAGCCAAACCCTGCCCACGCGGTCACAATTTGAAGGTTGAGGGCGACCATGGCGGCCCTCTGTTTATGAAAATTGTCAGCGAGAATGTAGAGAAGCGCAGTGCCATTTCGGTTGAATATGAGGTCCGTGCTCTCACCTTGATTCTGGATGACAATGACGCGGTTGTCGGTATTGTGGTGCGCAAAAACCTACAAGAGCTGAATGTGCGTGCACATCAGGGCGTGATCCTGTGTGCTGGTGGATTTGTCATGAATCAGGAAATGATCGCCAAATATGCGCCCATGCTCAGTCACGGAACTGTTCCCATTGGAAATCCCGGCGACATGGGCTCTGGCATCCAAATGGGCATGGCCGTCGGGGGCGCTGCCATTAATATGCATGAGGGCTTTATCAGCTTGCCCTACTACCCCCCGGCCTCCATGACCAGCGGCATTTTGGTGAACGACAAGGGCCAGCGGTTTATCAATGAAGATGTATACC
>JADGEN010000149.1 GCA_016744355.1 Halieaceae bacterium | reverse complement strand
GCATTTATCCTAGGATTGCCGCCGCGTATGTTATGGTATCAATATCGGCCATATATCGCTTACATGAAAGTTGGCCGTTACCAAGATATTCTCGACCTTGCCGATACGATTTTAGAGACGCAGGGCGGTCAAAACGTAGAGGAAACCTATCTCTACAAAGGGCATGCACTCGCTTTTCTTGGTAATGGGCTGGGTGCAGTTCAGGCGTATAAAGAGGCGTTAGTGTTGAACGCGAATTTCTATCCAGCACAATGGGCATTAGATTCGATCATTGGCGGTGGATAGATTGCGTCAAGGGAGAGCTTCTCCATTACGATCAACCGTGAGTTTATTACTGTGCAATTGGACAAGTAGAAATAAGTATTTTCAAAGGTAATCTGATATGGTGAGTGCTATTTTGAAGACGAATATTCTCATCGTTGGTGGATACGGTGCAGTCGGGCGAGTGATTGCGCAAACACTCGCTGACAAATTTCCAGGACTGGTTATTGTGGCGGGGCGCAGTTACGAAAAAGCGAATGCTTTGGCGAAAGCCAGTGACGGTAAGGTAAAGCCGTATCAACTAGATTTGACCACAGCCCACGAAAATCCAGAGATTCTTGATGGTGTTGCTGCGGTGGTGATGTGCTTGGACGTACCAGACATGCGCTTCATTCAGCAAATCTTGCAAAGAGGTATTCATTATATAGACATCACTGCCAATGATGAGATTTTACAACAGATTGAAGCGTTGGCTGATGTGGCTAAAGTGGGGGGCAGCACGGCCGTTCTCAGCGTGGGACTCTCTCCGGGGTTAACCAACTTATTAGCCAAATATGTGCAGACACAATTTGATAATATTCACCAGATAAACATTCACATTTTGCTTGGTTTGGGCGATGCCCATGGAGCTGCAGCCACCCGTTGGACAGTGCAAAACCTTAATGCTGATTACACCATACGTGAGAATGGTAAGCCTCGTCAGGTAAGTAGCTTTGTTGAACACAAGTTAGCCTATTTCCCTGACGATTTTAGAAAAAAGGAGGTATATCGTTTCAATCTTGCTGACCAGCATGTTGTCACACGTACCCTCGATTTACCCTCTGTTTCTACGTGGATTACATTTGATCCCAACTCGTCAGCTATCCTGATGGCTTTCTTGCGCCGAAGCGGATTGTCTAAGCTTCTTCGTTACCAATGGGTTGAAGCTATTACAGTAAAGTTATCAACGGCCGTTCAACGTGGCTCTGACAAGTTTATTGGGCAAGTCGAAGCGAGAGGGGAAAAAGACGGCCGTATGCAAACACACACAATTTCCGTTACCGGAAAGGGACAAAGCCGCGCTACTGGGTTGGTGACGGCACAAGTTGTTGAGCAACTACTCTCTGACGGTTTCCCACCTGGTGTCTTCCACAGCGAACATCTCATTGAGCCACTGCCGTTTATTCATCGGCTGACTGAAGGCGATTTTGTTTTTCACGAAAATGTCCAAACCAGTGAGGTTTTATCATGACCTATCTTGCCTTCCAAAATCTGTGGCAGTAAAAATTTCGCTTAGCGTTGAGCGTTGTTGGTGTGGCGCTAGCGATGATGCTTATCATCTTGCTCAATGGCTTTCTGGCAGGCATTTATGCGCAGGTGACGGCTTATCTGGACAACACCTCCGCTGAGCTAACCATCGTATCACAGTCTGTGATTTTTGATGTGCATGATGAAAAAGTAGTTTCCTATATGGTCGGCTATGACCCAAAACTAGGTGGTGAACCGTGGCAAATGAAAAACGGTAGTCTCCCCGCCAATGACAGCAAAGTGGTTTTGGACTGGATTATGGTTGCCAAACACGAGATTGCTATCGGGGACACGATTGATATGGTATCGAAGCCGCTTTCACTACCGCTACATCAACTGCGCAACATACGTAATCCACTGCCAATTACAATAAACTCGCTGATTTCGTGACCGAGAACGGCCATCGGCAATGTCAGCATCCCCGCCAACGCCCCGATAGACAAAAACGAAATGACAATAATGGACAATACGATATTTTGGGTGACCACTTTTTGATTGCGCTTTGCCAAATTCAGGGCGTAGACCAATTTATTGAGGTCGTCAGCCATTAGGGCGACATCGGCCGTTTCTAAGGCGACATCAGTTCCAGCCGCGCCCATCGCAATGCCGACTGTCGCTTCGGCGAGGGCGGGGGCATCGTTTACGCCGTCGCCGACCATCGCCACATGGCCGTAGACGGCAGCAAATTCGCGCACTTTTTCCACTTTATCTTCAGGTTTTAGATCGGCATAAACGGCGTCAATGCCCGCTTCTTGGGCGATGGCTTGGGCGGTGCGGGCGTTGTCGCCAGTGAGCATGATCACCTTTTGGATGCCTGCTTTGTGCAGGTTGTCGATGGCTTCACGGCCGTTTTCTCTGATATTGTCGCGGATAGCGATGAGGGTGTAAACGGCCGTTGTATCCCCCAACAGCACCACTGTTTTTCCCGCCGCCTGCAACGCCTCAATTCTTTCCGCTACCATCGCCAGCTCGATCCCCAGCTTTTCGGCAAACAGGTGTGGACTGCCAATGTAGACATCCTTGCCACGCCACTCCGCCCGTGCCCCTGCACCAGACAACGCACGAAATGCGCTAATGTTGGCTGGGCTGACCGCCTTATCGGCGGCGTACTGCACTACCGCCCGCGCCAATGGATGCTCACTACGCCCTTCAATCCCGGCTGCCAACGCCAACAGTTCTGCTTCGGTCATCGTTTCCCCTTCCATGGGGATGAAATCGGTCACTTGCGGCTCGCCTTTGGTGATGGTTCCTGTCTTATCCATCGCCACAACGTTGACTTTGGCTAAATTTTCCACATACATACCGCCCTTGATCAACACCCCCTCCCGTGCGCCTGTTCCCAGCGTGGCAACTAGCGTGATGGGGATGGAAATGACCAGCGCACACGGCGCGGCGGCCACCAAAAACACCGTTGCCCGCCCGATGGATTCCGCCCACTCCACTCCAAAAAAGAGCGGCGGAATGGTGGCGAACAGGATGGCAAACAGCAGAATGGCGGGACTGTATCGTACACCAAACCGTTCGACAAATCGTTGATTTTTGCCTTTGCGCTCCTGCGCCTCCTCAACCATTTGGATGATGCGCGAGATGGTGTTGTCGGCAAACGCTTTGGTCGCGGTCACTTCCAATGCTCCTTCGCCGTTGATGCTACCTGCAAACAGAACGTCGCCCGCCTCTTTTTCCACTGGCACACTTTCGCCAGTGACGGGGGCTTGATTGACGCTGGATTCACCCGTCGTTATCATACCGTCAGTGGGTACGGCTTGACCCGGTTTGAGGATGAACAGGTCGCCGACGACCATCTCCTCGACGGGAATCTCCTGCTCTACGCCATCGCGGCGCACTAGCGCAAATTTGGGAGCTAAATCCATTAACGATTTCACGGCTGAACGGGTTTTTTCTTCAGTGTACCCTTCGGCCGCTTCGCTGAGCGAGTAGAGGAAGACGAGCATCGCGCCTTCGGCCGCCTGCCCCATGATGGTGGCGACGATAGCGGCGATTGCCATCAGCAGTTCAATGCCGATGACATGCTCGTAGAGCAAGGTTTCCAACGCTTCACGGCCGAAGTAGTAGCCGCCGATAAGGCTGGCGGTGATGTAGATTAGCAGGGGGACGAGGTCGGGTACGCTTGTAAGACTGAGTAGGAAGCCGAGTACAAGCAGAACGCCAGAGATAACGGCCGTTATCACCTTCGGATTGCGCCACGGTTTTGGCTGCTCCGGCATAGATAGTCCGGCTTGTGGCGGGAAGCCCATTGTGTCCAGTTTCTTTTTCAATACCTCCAGCGAAGTGGTTTCCGGGTCAAAGGTCAGCGACACCTTGGCCGCCTTTGGGTAAACCCTTAGCTGGTTTAATCCTGGGAAATTGGTTAAGCCGCGCTCAATCGCGGCAGCATCATGTTCGCAGTCGAGATTGCCGACGCGAATGTCAAGTTGTTTTGTACTCATCAGTTATACTCTCCCAAATTATTTCGATTTAATCAGTAAGCAACTCAGCCTGAGCGGAAAGATATTCCAGGGCAAACTGGTGCATTTCATCATAGGCGGCGCTAATTCTGGGGCTGCCCAGCCGGTAGTAAATACTCGTTCCTTCCCGGCGCGGCGCGACAACCCCCTTGGCTCGCATCACATTGAGATGCCGGGAGACGGTTCCCGGGGACGCTTGCAGCACCGTTGCTAGTTGGGTGACGCTTTTTTCGCCGCCGCGCAGGTTGTCAATAATTTCCAGGCGGATGGGGTGTGTCAGCGCCTGGCATATGTCGGCGTGAAGTTGGAAAATTCGTTTGTCTTTCATGTTGTGGCCTCGTTTCGTGATTTGATAAAGTTAGCGGTGAAGAAGTGCCAATGGCTGACTATCTCACGCAATTGAAAACCGGCGTTTTAGTAAATTGGCGCACCGTGGCGCGGGATTGGTAATGGGGATCGGAGAAGATTTCGGTGATGGGCAGGGCGCGCCGGGCCGCGGGGCTGAGTAACCGGCCTGGTTTTGGTCTCACTTCCAACACCCGATGTCCTAGTTGCAATCCGATGCGATCTAGCGGAGTCTGCGTGCCGATGAGTTTGTCCATCAGCGGACTTTCCTGGCTTCCAGTCAGCCAGGTGGGGTAGGGGGATGATTGACGACGACTTTGCCAGCACCACCATAGGTTAACGGCTGTTATGGCACCCAATATCCGGGCGGTAACCTGAACTAACTTCATGATTAGCTCTCCCACTGGGGCTTTTCGGTCAACGTGACCAATAGTAGAAAGAGCGTGCCGAACACGATGAAAATATCTGCCACATTAAACGTATACCATCTGACCGTGCCAATGCCCATGTCCAGGAAATCGGTAACGCGCATATCTGGCAAACGATCCACAAAGTTGCCGGCTGCGCCACCTAAAATGAGACCGAGGAGGTAGACGGCTGTTCCCGAAAATTCGCCACGGTGGATAGCCAGTAAAATCCAGATGAATACGCCAGAGATGATGATGCCAGTGAGGATGAGCGGGGCGGAACCGCTGTTGGCGAACAGGCCAAAGGTGATGCCAGTGTTGTAGCCCAGGGTGAAGCGCAGCAGTTCACTTAAGACGGGCATCGGCTGGTAAAGCGTCAACGTCTGTTCTGCCCAGGTTTTGGTCAGGGCATCCAGCGACAGGGCAATGATGAAAGCCAGTAGCAGGCGACTGATATTTTTCATCGATTTGGTTTCTGCTGCTGGCGCATGTTGTAGCGGGTGCATTCATACACGCCGCGGGCCACATCGGCCAGAAGAGACTCGGCCAGGATCAAAATGTCGCCCACGCGGTCATCACTGAGTTGATAGGTGACGTAACGACCGTTTTGCTCCGCCACTACCAGGCCACAATCGCGTAAACATCCCAGGTGGTTGGAAGCATTGGATTGTGACAGGCCAGTGACTTCCACAATCTCCCCTACGGTAAGCGGTTTCTTCCGCAGTGCATTCAATATACTTAATCGGGAAGCGTCGCTAAAGCCACGAAAAAGCTTACTCCTCACTACCAGTTCTGTTTTATTAGCCGTTAGCAACATGTGTCTTTCCTAAATATCACCATATCAGTATACAATGATATGTTATCACGTTTACGAATGGACTACAAAAAAGTAATTTTTTTAATAGAGCTAGTGCTGGGTAGATAGAGAGGCTGAACAATAGGCACATGCATGGGATTAAACTGGCGGGCTTGCTCATGATGCTGCTTGCATCGCAAATAACGCTCGGTTACTGGCACGGCCGCAATGTAGAAGAAACCTACCTTTATCAAGACTATGCCTGGCACTCACCGGCGATGGGTCGGGCGCGGTGACTGCATACCAACAAGCTTTGCGTCTGAATAAAAACTTTTATCCAGATCAATGGGTACTTGACTCTGTTATCGGTAACAACCGATTCCTAAAAGGATACATGAGCTGATGACATTCATTACCAAAACTAAATTGACTTGTTCTATATGTGACTACGCGGAAGAATTAAACATTCCACCTAACTATTGAGTGATACGATATGCTTGCATCAGTTGTGG
>JADGEN010000148.1 GCA_016744355.1 Halieaceae bacterium | reverse complement strand
ATCCGGTGCGCATCGCCTCGGTGCACCTGGATTTTTCCCGTAAGAGGGCACGTAAACAACAGCTCGCTGATATTATCAGGGCTATCAATGAATCACCGGTGCCGCTCATCCTTATGGGCGATTTTAACGAGCAGTGGCACTCGGAAGATTCAGTAGTGCGCCGCCTGGTGGACGAAGCCGGCATGAAGGTGTACCAAGCTGAGTCCGATGACCTGCCCACCTACAAAACGAAACGGCTGGATTGGATTTTGGTCTCTCGCGAGTTGGAGTTTGTCAGTTATCAGGTGATTGGGGAGAAAGTTTCAGACCATCATATGGTCACAGCCCAGTTACGCTGGAGTACTAAATCGTGAGGGTTTTACAGCCTTATTTACGGGTTCTATTGCTTGTCATACTCGCGGTGCTTTCCGCCTGTGCCACCACCAATATCCCTGCAGACAAGTGTCCCGCCGATCGCCAGGCCCTGGAAAACTGTCCGCCGCTGGATGCGGTGAACGACCCGGACCTAAACAACTGGTACCAGTACCGTGCCGCCTTACCTCAAAAGCTTTCCGACCAGGACCCGATGGCCCTGGGTATAGAGGCGCAGATACCCGTGCAGGATGCGCGGGCTAAAATGCTGGGCAGCAGCGAAGAGGATGCTATCCGTTCGCTCACGGGCAAGATCCATATGATAGAAAATGCGCAGCACAGTGTGGACGCGGTGTATTACATCTTCAAGGACGACCTGGCGGGCATGGCTATGTTGGGCGCTCTTTGCGAGGCGGTGCAGCGCGGTGTCGATGTGCGTTTGATGGTAGATTCGATAGGTTCTATCGGTCTGGACAAGACCTGGTTACGATCTCTGCATAGTTGCCAGGTGGGGGCGGACTTTATTCGCAACGCTGCCGGGCAACTGACAAATCGGCGGGCCCGAGTGCAAATAACTATCTTCAACTCTGTGAGTAAATCACCCTTCACCGCTAATCGTCGCTCCCATGACAAGCTGATGGTGGTGGACGGCTTCGTGCCGGAAAAGTCCATCGTTATCACCGGCGGGCGCAACATCTCTTTGGCTTACTACGGCATTCTCGCTGACGGTTCGCCCAATCCAGAAACCTACAAAGACGCTGAGATCCTGCTGCGTCCCGGGCTGGGGCCGAAGGAAGATCACACTGTGGGGGAGGGTGCGGAGGTCTATTTCACCCTGCTATCGCTGTATGACAAGAACAAACGGCTAAGCTCAAAGCAGTTTGTAACCGGGGGAGATCTGTACAGAAAGCAAAGGGAGGCGATGGTCCGTGCTTTGGCCGAGTTAAAAAGCGTGGCGACGCTACAGCCGTATTTCGAGGCCATGGATGGGTTCTTCGCTCACGGTTGGCATGAGGCAGACGTGCGTCTGGCTCACGAGTTCGCCAATCTCGGGAATAAGGCCGTGGTGACTGAGGCCGTTGCCAACCTCTCCAGCAATCCCAATTCCATCATGCATCTGCTGGAGCAGTCCCGGGGCCTGGAGCGCTACAATTCGAGGATTGTATCCCCTTACCTGTTTCTTGCCCGTTACTATGACGGCGACGGAAATTTGCTACTCGATGAGGCACAGCGTGTGTTGGACTGGCTGGCCGAAGACCCGGACTATCGTTACGAGATGATCACCAACTCGGTACTCACATCGGATAACGTTCCGGCACAGTCCATCGTGGACATGGACATGGCGCCACGTATGCTGCTAGATGCGCAACACAAGAAAGCCTGGCAGGCAAACCTCAAGGAGAGCGAGCTCAATGCCGAACTGGTGGATAGCGAGACCTGGAAAAAACTGGTCAATCATCCCCAGTTGAGCATCTATGAGACCGGTCGCCTGGATGATGCCTACTTCGGTGGTGATAAGCACTATGGCAAGTTGCACGCCAAGTACCTGATTGGCGATGTTGGAGGTTTCATTGGTACTGCCAACTTTGATTACCGTTCCCGGCTGTTCAATAACGAAATGGGTTATTTTTTTAAGAGCCCCGGCCTTCAGGCGGCTGTGGTAGCCGATTTCGAGCTGTTGAAGAGCGAGTCCTACCTGTGGGGCTCCCCTCAATGGCTGGAAATGCGCCGCCAAATTATGCAAGGGAAGGGTCTCAAGGCTTCCAGTGTGCGCAACCAGCGCAAGGTTTTCCGAGTCCTACGGAAAACGGGATTGGAGTATCTCTTTTAGGGTTAGAGTGCTTTGTATTTGAACTTTTGGCCGCCGATGCTCGCCTCATACATCAGGCCGCCCTTGGTCACAGTGAAGATTGCCGTGCCTTTGCGGTAGCCGCCGGAGACCGTGGTTGCATCGTTCTTCCCACCAGAGGCCCCTGCGCTCGTGCCCCCACCAGTATTGGCCTGTGCTCCGGCGGATGCAGTGATGGCTGTGGCCGTTGCCTGTGCTCCGAACTCGAAATTGCCGCTTGTGAACTCATCTAGTGCTCGTTTGTCCTCGAAGAAGATGACCTGACTGTAGGACTGGGCACCCAGCTGTAAGCCGTAGGTCACCTGGGACATGCTGGCGTTTCCAATATGCTTGCCATCGGCGTATACCTGACCCTTGCCGTACGCACCACCGATACCAATGCCACCCTTGCCAATCGTGGGGAAGAGGGCATAGCCATAGGCTTTGCCAAAATACGTGGCGCTCTCACCAGCGTTGGAAAAAACCTTGCGGGTATCATCGTACTCATCAGCTAGTGTGAGCTGACTCATGAAGACAAGGGCGAAGGCAAACAGCAGGTTCTGGATTTTTATCGTCATAGCGAATACTTCCTTTATCTTGTTACGAGAGCTGGGTCGGGGGAAACTTGTATCGATCATCTCACACAGCCTCAAGATTGTTCAAGATATCATATCCTCATCGAATGGAAAGCGCAGTCACTTTTCAGTACTTTGTTTGTCCTTAAAACCAGGCTCTAATCCCTACAACGAAAACAATATCGTCACGGTCTTCGCCTTCAGATCGTGCAAAATCAGCGGTGTCTCCATAGAGCGACTCCCACTGTACGCCCAGGTATGGAGCGAACTCTCTGCGCAGCTCATATCTTATACGGATACCTGCCTCCACCGAAGCAAGTCCACTGCCGGCGCCTGTGCGTTCGTCGTCGTAGCCGTTAACGACAAACTCTACTTCAGGGGAAAGAATCAGCCTCTGGGTCAACAGGATTTCATATTCAGCAGAGAAATTTAGAGAGCTGTCACCTGAGTCCGAGAGGTACAGGGTAGTATCGATTTCAAAAAAGTAAGGTGCCAATCCTTGCAGGCCTACAGCCAGCCAGTCGCGTTTGGGGCCGGGTTGAAAGTCTCGCTTCCATCCCAGCTGTAAATCCCAATAAGGAGAGACTGCGCGACTGTAAAGTAACTCTAAGTCAGCTGAATCTGTAGCGCCATCTTCAATCTCTGACTCGGTTTTTAAATACAGCTTGTGCAGGTCGTATCCCGTCCAGGCTTTTGCTTCGACACGAGCTTGCGATTCCCCCGGGGATGTTTCGAGCTTGTCTACTCTTACCATTGTTAGCAACGGGTCATCATCACCCATTGCCAGAGCAGTTTGCGTATTGACGATGCTGATCGCTACGAGGAGCGCGAGATGTCTCACGTGACGCGAACCTCCCGCATCATCCCCATCATGTGGTACTGCAAGTGGCAGTGGTATGCCCAGCGGCCCAGGGCATCGGCTGACACCAGGTAGCTGGCGGTTTTTCCAGGCTGCACCAAAATTGTGTGCTTACGAGGTATGTACTGCGGCTCGCCGGTCTCTAATTCACTCCACATGCCATGCAGATGAATCGGGTGGGTCATCATAGTGTCATTCACCAGATGAAACCGGACTCTCTCTCCATATTCTAACTGGATGGGCTGGGCGTCGGCGTACTTGATTCCGTCGAAAGACCACATGTAGCGGCTCATATTACCGGTCAGGTGCAGCTGAACCTCGCGAGATGGATCTCTGCGGTCGATGGTGGGGTAACGGTTGCGCAACATGCTATAGGTTAATACGGTCCTGCCGTGCCAGCGTGGATGATGGCGAAGACCAATGCCCGGGTCCGCGATACCGGACACGGGGCTATCTACCCGCATATCAACATGAGGTCCGTACTCTGAAGGCGCGTGAATAATTTCAGCGGTGCTGCCCAGGCCTGCGGGTGCTTCACTCATGGCGTGATGCTGATGCGTCCTTTGGGGGAGGTTGTTGCCTTCGGAATGGATCATGTGAGCCATGTGGTCCATGCCCATCCCCATATCTTCATGTCCCAATATCGGCGCCGGATCCATGGGGGGCACTTTTCCTGTCAAAGTGGGATCGGGGGTAAGGGTTCCTCTGGCGTAACCCGAACGATCAATGCTCTGTGTGAATAGTGTGTAGGGCATTTCTGAATTTGGTCGTACGAGCACGTCATAGGTCTCTGCGGTGCCTATACGGAATTCGTCCACGGTGACAGGCTCCACGTCCTGTCCATCTGCGGCGACAACGGTCATTTCAAGCCCGGGAATTCTCACATCGAAAATACTCATGGCGGAGCCGTTGATGAAGCGCAGTTTTACGGTCTCGCCCGCAGCGAAGCTCCCAATCCAACCGGGGTCGGGTGCGGCTCCATTCATAAGATAGGTGTAAGCGTAACCGGTAACATCAGCGATATCGGAGTCGCTCATACGCATCTCATTCCACATCGCGCGTTCAGCCCAGGTTGTACTAACGCCGCTACGCTTGATGTCGCGCCAGAGATCAGAAAATGTTCGCTCGTTGAAGTTGTAGTAGTGGCTAAGTTTCTTAAGACGTGCATAGACCGCTGCAGGATTTTCATCTGTCCAGTCAGACAGCATAATCACGTGATCGCGGTCAGCGCCATCGGAATCACCATTGCGAGGTTCCACAACGATAGCACCGTATAGACCTGTCTGTTCCTGGAAACCCGAGTGACTGTGGTACCAGTACGTGCCGCTCTGTTTGAGCCCGAAGCGATAGTCAAAGGATTCCCCGGGGCGTATGCCGGGAAAGCTCAAGCCTGGCACACCGTCCATTTCCGTCGGCAGAATAATACCGTGCCAGTGAATGGAGCTGTCCTCTGCCAGGTGGTTGGTCACCCGTAAAGACACCTCGTCCCCCTCGCGCCAGCGCAAAGTGGGGCCGGGAAGTGACCCATTAATAGCTGTGGCCAAGCGGTGCTTACCGGAGAAGCTTACTGGGAGATAATCCAGATCGAGATTGAACTTTGTCCCTCGTAGATCTCGAGGGGCAGCTTTTTCTGCCAGGACATGGGGGCATGCAGCTAGAGCAGCAGTCCCGGTTGCCAGAGTTTTTACAAAGTTTCTACGGGTGAACTGCATGGTATTAGGGCAACTTTTAGGCGAAAACGTTCACTTAGAGCTCGGGTAGTACCGGTCGTGCTATCGCAGGCACAAACAAGTCTATTTTTCTAGTTGTGATTGAAGGTAGTTCTCGATGCCTATTTTTTCGATCAAACCTAATTGTGTTTCCAGCCAATCAATATGCTCTTCTTCAGATTCCAAAATGCGTTCAAAAATTTCTCTACTAACAAAATCTTTTACCGTTTCGCAATACGCTATCGCATCTTTTAGTGTAGGCAGGGCTCGATGTTCAATTTTCAAATCACACTCAAGCATCTCTTTAGTATTTTCACCAATTAACAGCTTACCCAAGTCCTGCAAATTCGGCAGACCTTCTAAAAATAAAATGCGCTCTATCAATACGTCCGCATGTTTCATTTCATCTATTGATTCGTGATGCTCATACTCAGCGAGCTCTTTGAGCCCCCAGTCTTTGTACATTTTTGCATGTAAAAAATATTGATTAATAGCCACCAGCTCATTCGCTAATGCTTGATTTAAAAATTCAATTACTTTTGGGTCGCCTTTCACGGTCTCAATTCCTCATAGAGTTTTTCTGAATAAATTAGAGCATAAACCAGCGTTTATTAAAATGGATAAAACGCCGTTCAGAATAGAAGCCCAGGGTTTAGCCGGCTTGCAGTTTAGGTGGTTTACTTTGCGGATTGTTTATTCAGGCGACTTGGTAATACAGGGTGTGATCAAAACTACCAGCGTGCTCATCAATAATGGCC
>JADGEN010000147.1 GCA_016744355.1 Halieaceae bacterium | reverse complement strand
TCTCTGAACCTCGCAGTTCACTGGCAGCACGTAAGTCATCTTCTGGGTCGATATGGCGGGGTCGTGTTCCCTTAATGGGCGATGCCTCAACATGCTGCCCATGCAGGCAAACAAAGCGCTCAGGGGAGAGGCTCATCACAGCATTGTTACCCTCTTGGGCAATAAAGGCCGAAAAAGGCGCCGCTGCTACTGCTCGCAGCAGCTTGTACGCAGACCAGGGGTCACCTTCAAAGCGTGCGGTAAATCTCTGCGCCAGATTTACCTGATAGCAATCGCCTGCATAGATGTAGTCTTTAATGGTTTGATAAGCTAGCGCGTATTCTTCACGGGTAAAGTTACTTTCAAACTGTTCTGTCAGGTGAAATGATGTTTTGGCTGTCACCGTTGAACCTCGCAACAGAAGCAGCAACTCTCTGCGCCTGCTTGCGCTTACGCCGGGCAGTGCCACTAAAACAGCCTTGCCGAGCAGGTGATCCTGGATTACTGCCCACTCATAGACCTGCAAATGAGATGCTGATCCCCGGAGCTGGGGAGCACCGTAAGCCTGGTGAGGTGGCAACCTATTAAGGCTGCAACCCGCATCGTAGTCTAAATATCCTAGAATTCCGCCGCAAAATGGAATGTCCTGTGAGACGGGCTGAATTGCGCTGAAATTTTCGGCTTGAAATCGCGACAGCTGATCAAAGAAAGATAAACTCTCCGATGCACTTGCTTGTCGGGGTAACGTAGGTAAGCCGGCATCACGGGGGCAGGCAGTAAGTATGTCATACCGCCCGCTGATAGAGTGGGGAAAGGCACTGTCAAAAAACGCAGCCCCGGGCATCGACCTAATGCGCTCGAACAATTCACAGCTATCCCTGCGGTAGGGAACTTCATCGAGAGAAACTCCGCTGGTCAATGTGTGCACCGTGTACATTGCACCGGAATTAGCATGTAAAGTAAATTCGTATTTTTAATGTCATATAATTACGCATAACGCCTATAACAAGCTGTTTATCGCCGCATACTGAAGATTAAACGGTGCATAGGAAGTACTCTCGGAATTGACTTTTTGCGCTAAGCACACTAAGGTAATTCGCCGTATTACAGGCTGGCTTGCATCGTAAGCCTGACCGTCAGAACATGCAACTCCATTGCTTTTACAAAGGCTCAAGCGGGCATTTATTTGCCCTAAATAATCAGGTTTGGATCACAAGAATATGAGTAGTAAAAACACCGACAAGACCTTATTCGCCTCCCTGGATAATCCATTTGCCGAGACGAATGAACAAAAGTTCACCGTACCAGGGCAGGTAGCATCAGCACCCGGGCTTTACGAAAATTCACTAAAAGCAGGTTGGGAACTACAAAACAGGCCCTTTAACGCGGCCGGTGTAAAGAGTATCCAACGCCAACACCAGAAAAAGCGGATGACAATCTGGGAGCGTATCGAATGCCTGGCTGATGAAAAGCCTACGGTGCTATACCAGAACTGGGGACCGAACCTGGATGGAGCTTCACTGGTTACAGCCCTGATAAAAATAAATAATCGAGATGTCGCGATTTACGGCCACGATTTCACAGTGCGTGCGGGATCCATGGATGCGACCAACGGAAAAAAGCTAGCCCGACTGTTTGAGCTGGCAGCGAAAAGCAAAATTCCGGTAGTCGGTCTCAATGATTCGGCGGGGGCCTATATTCCCGCGGGCGTCGGTGGTCTAGACGGCTATGCCGATGCCTTTACGGCGCTACGAAAAATATCAGGCGTTGTTCCCAGCATAATGTGTATGTTCGGTTTTAATGCCGGAGGCGGTTCTTATCTACCTCGCCAGGGTAGTTTCTTGATTCAACCCAACGAGACCTTCTTCGGTTTGACCGGTCCAGGTGTAGTGAAGTCTGTTTTGGGAGAGGATGTTACACCTGATGAGTTGGGTGGCCCGGGTGTACACAGTCAAAGCGGGGTAACCGATTTTGTCGTGCCGGATGAACTGGCAGCGCTGAGAAAAGTCAGGCAGTTACTCAATTATTTGCCTAGCTACAACGGAGAAATGGCGCCGGTACAAGCCTCCTCAGACCCGGTGGATCGCAAGACCTGGGATATCGACATTCTATTAAAAAAGGCCTTTAACTCGCCAACTGGTTTCAATACACCCATCGACATCAGTATTTTAATTCAGCAATTGTGTGACCATGGCGATTTTCTGGAGATACAACCGGAGCGCGCCCGAAACACCATTACCGCCCTTGGCCGAATGGGCGGCAATGTTATCGGCTTTGTTGCCAATAACTCTGCAGTGTCCTCCGGACAAATAGATATACCAGCCGCGTATAAAAATGCGCGCTTTATCCGCTTTTGTAACCTTTATAATATTCCCGTCATTTTTCTGGAAGACACGACTGGTTTTCTACCCGGAAAAGAGCAGGAAGCAGGTGGAATTGTGCAGGCTGGGCGCGCCATGCTCGATGCCATCGTAGATTTGCGTACGCCGCGTTTTCTTGTGTTGGTTCGCAACGCGTTTGGTGGTGCTTATGCATCGTATAACAACTATGCCACCGGCGCGGATTTTGTCGTCGCACTGCCTACAACCCGTGTAGCGGTAATGGGCCCAGCCGGTGTCGAGTACGTCTACAAAAGTGAACTGCGAAAAATACGCGCAGCGGTCAATGAAAAAATAGCACTTGAAACACAGGCTCAGACAGCTGCGGGGCTCCCCCCCGAAGACGCCGCGCAGGCAGCACAACAATTGGTTGCAGACTGGGTTAAGTCCGAGGAAAAACTATTAGTTGAGCGATATGAACGCGAACTAATGAATCCCAATGAAGCTTTGAGCCTTGGTTCTATTTCGCAAATTGTTATGCCATCCGACCTTCGTCAGGTGCTTGTCGAGCAGATGGACTTTTGCTTAAGGCACTATGAAGCACAGCCCCTACAATCAGTGCAACGTGAGTTTCACTGATCATCAATTCTAACGTGTGCCAAACCAGATATTTTATTGAGGAAAACAAGCGTGTCTAACGAACACTATCTACACAACGCCCTGATACATAGCGACCGTCGTCTCGGGCTCAGCCCATCTTCCTGGGTGTCACAATTTGACTGCTCGGCGATAGCCCCATTGATTATTTGTCGTGGACCTATTCGCAAAGAAGCCATGGATGTATTTACCGAGATGGGAATACACCATTTCGGTATATTGCTCTCTGAAAAGGATTCAATCGTGTATCAGGACGCGCTGGCGCCTGAGCTCCGTTCACTAACGCATCCCGATCGCGTGCACCGCGTACCCGATTACAGCGGCGCTAACAAAGAAGAGCGTGACGAACGCATTGCGCAGATTATTCAAATCGCCAAGGACAATGACTACAACGCGATTTTTACCGGTTATGGCTTTATGGCCGAAGACGAAACTATGGTTGCCGCCATGGAAAACGCTGGCCTCAACTTTATTGGACCCTGCTCCAAAACAGTACACGATGCCGGGCTTAAAGATGAAGCCAAGCGAACAGCACTAAAAATAGGGGTATCGGTAACCCCGGGTATTGATAACGGTACAGCACTGACTCTTCTAAAGAAATATCCCGATGAAGGCGCGCTTACAAATCTTTGCGAACAACATTCACTACAGGCCGAGGGGTTGGCAGACGCCGATATAAGCCTTGAAGACAAAGCCGATATTGTTCTGGCCGCCTCCTATAAGAAGGGCATCGATTTGTATACGGTCGACGAACTGTGCGACACGCTAACCGAAGCCGTTGCCAAAATGAATACGGATTACCCCGCAAACCGTATTCGCTTAAAAGCCATTAGCGGTGGTGGGGGAAAGGGCCAGCGAATTTTACTGGCTCCAACGTCCTACAGCGGAACCGAGGAAGAAAAAATAAGCCAAGCCTGTGCCAAAACACCGGAACTGGTGCGTGAGATTCTCAACGAAGTCAAAACGACTGGCGTCGGAGACAACAAAAACGTACTGGTTGAGCTCAATATTGAAACTACCAGGCACCAGGAGATTCAGGTAATCGGCAATGGCGAATGGGCCATGTCGATGGGAGGGCGCGATTGCTCATTGCAAATGCACGAGCAAAAGCTGCTGGAAGTATCAGTTACTCAGGAATCATTGCATGCTGCATTACAGCAGGCCGAAAGTAGCGGACTTCACGAAGAAGTAAAAGTCCTCACTCAGGATATTAAAACACTGCAGGATATGGAGCGGGAGGCCGCAAGTTTCGGTGAGGCTGTCGGGCTTGACTCTGTTTCAACCTTTGAATGTATTGTAGATCGCGACAAGCACTTTTTCATGGAAATGAATACCCGTATTCAGGTGGAGCACAGGGTAACAGAACTCTGTTATGGCCTTGAGTTCACTAATCCTGAAGACAGCACAGACAGTTTTCAAGTTGACTCCCTGGTTGAGGCGATGGTTTTACTGGCGGCATATGGAAAGCAGTTACCCAAACCCAATCGCGTTCTTCGCCATAACGATAGCGTGGAGGCGCGCTTGAACGCGACAAATCAGGCGTTGCAGCCTAGCGCAGGCGGCGTTATTGATCACTGGAGCGATGCACTGCCGGGTGAGATTCGTGACGACCAGGGCATTAGCCTGCACAACCCTGACACCGATGTGTTTATGAAGTACACCCTTGCCGGTGCTTACGATTCCAATATAGCGCTCCTATTGACCGTGGGTACGTCGAGACTGGATACCTTTGAGCGTATGGCGGAAACAATTCGTCAAACCCAGATGCGTGGAAAGGACCTCGCTACAAACCTTGAGTTTCATTACGGTCTGGTTAACTGGTTTATTGGCCAAAATATAAATGCCAGACCCACTACCCGATTTATCGTTCCCTATATCACTGCAGTCGGCGAGCTGAAACAGCGGGCTAACAATATTGACCTGGAATACGCATGGGCCGAAATTGCCAAAAACGCCCTGGCGTCACAAACTGCCGATGACGTGTTGTCATTGCGACAAACCTTGGAACAAAAACACACACTATTCTTACGTCCTCTGGATTTATTGCTGGCAGAGCCTCATATGCTCAGTGGCTGGCTAAGTACCAATCGCGATTGCTACACCGTCATTGACGACAAAATTAGTTGGAACGAAAACCCGATTGAGTTGCTCGCAGACACCTATCACTACCTGAACATGGACTACGTCCAGGGCTGTCCGGCCGCCAGCATGATATGGCGTAATGACGACGAGATCCTTAGTAAAGCATTGGCATTTTATGACGAGCTCAACAACCGGGTTGAGGCACAAGACTGGATTGAACTGCAGTCCCTGCTGGCGAATCCGAAACCTGCCGATGGTATTGACGAGCAACTCTGGTCGCAGATTCAGGCTGCCCACAGGGGGTTTCAGGCGGGCGCGGAAATTCTTGGGGTCTTACCCAGTATTGCCGAAGCAACAGGCTTCTACAAGCTGACGGTGAACTCTGACTTGAGCATTGATATTCCAGAACATCTCTCACAGAGCGAATTACAAAGTAATATGGCCAAGGTTCTCGCTCCACCTCCGGTCGCAAAGTCTGATGAAATTCTCGCGATAAGTGGCGGTATGTTCTATGGCCGTGAAACCCCCGAGCACGACACCTATGTTTCGCAGGGGCAACACTTTGAAGCAGGCGATGCTCTGTACATCGTTGAAGTCATGAAAATGTTCAATAAGGTTTATGCCCCCTTTGCAGGTACTGTCGACAAGGTATTGGTCGACACCGATGGCTTGATTATCAGCAAGGGGCAGCCACTTTTCAAAATAACGCCCGATGAAATAGTTGTGGTTGAATCACCCGAAGAGATCGCGACACGGCGACGCGCGATAACCGACGAATTTGTGCAACACGCTACACCGGAGGCCTGAAATGATTACTGCATTGGACCATATTGCTATTGCTGTACCCGATCTTGAGAAGTCCATCGAGCGTTTCGCCAAAGATTTCGGTTTGAGCTTTGAGGGCAGAGAAGATGTTGCCGCAGCCCGCACATCGACAGCTTTTTTTCCTGTGCCCGCCACCAGTATTGAATTGGTTCACCCTCTAAATGGAGAAGGGGCCATTGCAGGTTATCTTGAGAAAAAGGGAGGCGGGCTACATCACCTGTGTTTTCGATCTGATGACATCGAAGCCGACATAGCCAGGCTAAAGGGTAAGGG
>JADGEN010000146.1:5952-6197 GCA_016744355.1 Halieaceae bacterium | reverse complement strand
GTTATGCCCACCGCAGGGGGAGCCGTGTCGTCATCGTGTAGCGCATAGGCCAAACCGATGCTGGTTTTGCTGGAGGCACTGATAACAATAACTTGCTTGGCACCGTACCAATTGTTAAAGCGCAGTGAATCCCACAAACAGAAGCTGGTAATAAATAGCGGCCAAAGCAACATGCGCTCGTTATCCATAGACGCATCGTAGCCTGGTTCAGCCGCTACACGGCGATACATGTTGTACCCGGGAGG
>JADGEN010000146.1:0-5942 GCA_016744355.1 Halieaceae bacterium | reverse complement strand
CGCCGTCAACGAAACGCTGCTCTGTGACACCCTGGGGCGTCATTTGCAGAACGTCGGCCGGTGGGAAATAGCCAAACAGACGCTCACCTACGGGTAAGCCATCGACACGTGACTCGGTAACCTCGGCAAAGCCCCAAACCGGAATTACGCCCCAGCCTTCGGTATCGTCACCCAGCGGAGGGAAGAACTGCCAGTACCCCAACATATCGCCTGCTGCCGCATAGGTAATATTGTTTGCGGTGAAGGCAAAGCGGTTGACCTTGACTCTGATATCGCCCGCGGCAAGTTCGGACACTGCCGCTGACTCAATAGTGCGGGTTTGGGCGAAGTTGCTTTTGTTAACCTGAAACTGTGCCATGTTCTTCTTCTCCTTAAGCTGGTTGAATCTGTGTTACTAAGTATTGTAGTGTTTCGACCGCGGGGAAAGCGCTGTCTCTTATTCTTTTGATGATGGCTTGTTTTTCGTCGTCGTCGGAATGGACACTATTCATCATTTTGCTGAAGCCGTCCAGACGATTATTCAAAAGCCACGAAGTCAGATACTCTTCTACTTAGAGGTCTCAGTGAAATGCATATAAATGAAGCGGCACTATGTCATCGATTAAACTACCGCTGTGCGGCTTGAAGCTGGGCTAAGTGACTATCTGGCGCTGTGTACGCCTAAGCCCAAAGAAAAGGCTAAATCCAGGGCTAATTATCAGGGGAAGAATTGAATGAACACTGTCTCAAGTTTGTATGAACCCGGCAGACATTGCGCTGTTTCCGGCGGCGAGTGGAGCGAGCAGCGAGCACAGACAGCCATTCAAAGCATTGTCAGTGGCGCTCTTTCTGCCAGGCTGGAGAACGGCTATTGGCCCAATAATCTTGCAGAATTTCCTTTGTCACTATATGACGGTGTGGCCGGCATTGCATGGACGCTGCATCAATTGCAGCAGCGTGGCTATTACCTGGGGCAACATGATGTGTTATGCGCAACCCAGATAACGGGCATAGATAATCTGAACGGAGATAAATCTCTTTTCGAAGAGTATCAGGTGCCGGTGTCGCAGTCGTTCTATCTTGGGGCCAGCGGCGTGCTCTTGCAGGCCTGGAAGGAGACGGGAGAGGCTTCATTACTGAATAAGCTTGATGCACTGATCGCCGAGAACCAGAAACACCCGTGGTTGGAGAATCTTTGGGGCGCACCGGGCACCATGATAGTGGCCGGTCATTTATTCAAGGCAACCGGTGAAGAACGCTTTGCCGAGCACATCCGCAGCGGTGCAGCTTACCTAGAGCAAAGACTGCAAACGCACCCCGACGCTGGCTGCCAAATGTGGAATATTAATCTCTACGGTGAACGCACCTGGCTGTTGGGTGCGGGGCACGGATTCGTAGGTAATGTGTTCCCCATTTTGACCTCTGCTTCAGTGTTTGATGAAGCCACTATTACTCGATGGCACGAGCGTATTGTGAATACTGCGATACGTACCGCAGAGCGAGAAAATGGCATGGCCAACTGGCGCCAGAGTATTGGCAATGCACGCGAGGGTCGCGACAGTATGCTGGTGCAGCAGTGTCACGGTGCGCCGGGTTTTATTATCTCTCTCGCATCGTTAATCGGCACAGGACATTCAGGATTTGATGAGTTGATGCTTGAGGGCGGCGAGCTTGTTTGGGCCGCGGGCTCTCTGGATAAATATCCCGGACTGTGTCACGGCACACCGGGCAATGGCTATGCACTGTTAAAGCTGTATAAAAAAACTGGTGATGCACTCTGGTTGCAACGGGCACGTACCTTCGCAATGTCTTCAATCGAGCAGCGCCAACAGTTTACGGATTCGGACGCCGGTCCCAGTTATAGCTTATGGGATGGAGACATGGGATTGGCGATGTATCTGGCAGACTGTATTGATGCGCGTAGTGACTTTCCTACCCTGGATTATTTTTAGCCTGTATCTTTTATTGGCAGAGCCCCTGTGCAAGGCTCTCGGCCAGCTCAATCTGGTTAGTCGAGTGGGTAACACTGTCGCAACTCCAGATATTATCTGCACCTGCGAGTTTTATTTGCTCCACGGCATCTCCTACAAATAACGCATGGGTCACCATGACGCTGATGCTGGCTGGCCCATAGGGTTTAAGTTCGCGGCATGCGGCCTCCAGCGTACGGCCAGTGCTGGCAACGTCATCTACCAACACGATGTGTCTGCCCTCATAGTTGGCTACGGGCAAACTCACCTGAACATTACTGTCGCCAAAACGATCTTTGTGGGCGACATAGAACTCCAGGCCATTGCGCCTGGCTATGGCGGCCACCCATTGCTGTGACTCTTCGTCTGGCCCCAGTAGTATGGGATTGTCGAGCTTTCCATTAAGGTAGATCGACATGGCATCTGTGGCCCCAAGCGCTACTGCTTTGGATGCAGGCACTGCATCTTCCAATCGGTGTACGCGATGCAGGTGAGGGTCAACGGTAATCACTTCGTCGAAATAGTTTGCCAGTAAGTCTCCGATAATTTTCTGACTCACGGCTTCTCCCGTATGAAACGCTTTGTCCTGACGCATGTAACATAAGTACGGGGCCACCAGTGTTACTTTTTTTGCCCCCAGCTCTCTTGCGGTACTGGCCGCAATAAAGAGTTCGATCAACTTGCTATTAGGCTCATTCAAACTTCTGCAGATCACGATGTGTTCGGGAATGTGCTCCGGCAGGCGCAGGCGGCTCTCCCCGTCGGGGAAGTAGTGCACATCAATTAGTGCAAAATCCAGGCCCGTAGCCAGTGCAAGTTTCTGCGCGGGCTCGGTGTATTCGGGAAAGCCCAGTAGTAAGCCCTTTTCGTCGCCAGTGTGTTTCATCAGTATCTCTCGTCGATGTATTGTTCACCGATTAGGTAGGCAGAATCTTTCTCAGCTGATTCTTTGGCAAAATCGAAATCTGCCGAAAACTCTGCAAAAATGGCGTAGAGCGACTCACCGGCCTGTACCGGATCGCCGAGTTTCTTATACAGGTCAATGCCGGCGCCTTTGTCCCGGGGTGCGCCAGCTAAACTTGCTATGCGCGCCAGTTGCAGGTTATCGATGGTGCAAACGTAGCCGCTTTGATCCGCCACTATGTCCTGGCGCAAACGCCCGAGTTTTGGGGGGGTAGGGTTTCTACCTTGAGCGTCAATAATTGCCTGCATCTTCTCCAGCGCTCTTCCCGAGTCGAGAATATCGCGTGCTGTGGTATAACCCTGGCCCCCACGCATGTCGGGATCAAATTCCAGAATTCTACCCGCCAGTTGCAGACTCTTTTCGCGCAGATCGAGCGGCGCGCGCGGGTCGTTTTCCAGCACATGCATAACATCGCGTGCCTCCAGTACCGGGCCAATGCCTTTACCTATGGGTTGCCTGCCGTCTGTAATAATGACTTCCAGGTTCAGCCCCAGATGATCGCCCACATATTCAAATAATTTGCGCAACACCAGCGCACTGCTTCGATCGCGTACCTTGGCCGTTTTGCCTATGGGAATATCAATGATCAAATGTGTGGCACCCGCCGCGAGTTTTTTCGACAGGATGGACGCCACCATTTGCCCGGGGGAGTCCATTAGCAACGGGCGCTCAACGGATATCAGAATGTCATCCACAGGGGCGAGCCCGGCTGTGCCGCCCCAACCCAGGCAGGCGCGTTGACTGCGCACGATTTCGTGTAATTCATTGGGGGAGAGTTCTACGCGAGCAAGCACTTCCATGGTGTCTGCGGTGCCTGCCGGTGAGGTGATAGCACGGCTGCTGGTTTTGGGTATCAACATGCCGTGCGCCGCCACGATGGGCACAACGAGCATGGTGGTTCGGTTGCCGGGGAGTCCACCAATGCAGTGTTTGTCTACCACCAGAGGTTCGTCCCAGTCCAGACGCCGGCCGGTTTCTATCATCGCCTGGGTGAGGTACAACACTTCGTCGCGCTCCAGACCGATTTCACATGAGGCGACAAGGAAGGCGGCAATCTCTATTTTTGAGTAGCGGTTGGCGGCGATATCCGTTGCTATACCCTGGTAATCTTCTCGACTAAGGCTGGCTCCACCGATTTTTCTGTGCACGGCTTTTATGGACTTGGGGACCGGGGCGTGAGCGATACGTACGGCTACGCCTTCTATGCCACCGAACTGTTTGAAAGCCTGCTCGCACAAGCCCAGTTCACCGGGTGCAGTTATAGCGTCATCGTCCACGATATTGAGCAGGGCGACGATTGATTGGCCGTTCCCTTCATGGTGAATTTCGATCTTGTTCAGTGCCTGAAACCCTTCGCTGCGATAGAGCTTGCAGTCTCTGTGCAAATAAGCGACGTTCTCCTTATAGGTGTCTATGGCGACCTGTCGCAGAAGGAGAGTGCTCATTGTGATATTTGTCCTCTAAAGGTCGGGTGTTGCATCTAACAAGCTTTTGTAATTTTTCTTGATCAAGCTACCCAGAGCGCCAATATTGGGTTGCTGGGTTGGGCAACTGGTTATCGCGAAACACAGTTTGTTCATGTAACTCACGACCGTCAAGTTAATGCCCATGCCATCGGTTACGACCGACAGGGGGTACATGTGTTCCAGTTCGGCGCCATCCAGGTAGAGTCGTTTTTTCGATCCAGGTACATTCGAGACTATCGCGTTGAGGGCTGGTTTTACCTGGCTGGCTCGTCCTGCCAATGTCAACAAAATGGTCGGCATCATCATCATATTGGTATAGTCCTGCGCTGCGGTGACCGACATGCTGCGAATGTTCTTCTTTGCCTTGTTCATCACCTTAATCACGTGGCGCACACGTTGCGCCGGATTTCGTACCTCGGTAAAGAAAGGACAGATGATAAAACAGACCTGATTGCCCTCTTGCTTTCCCCCGCCTTTGATTGACATGGGCACACCGGCTTCCAGCGATTTTTTGGGCAGCGCATTTTGCTCTAGCAGGTACTCACGCAGCGCACCGCCACAAATCGCAACCAGAATATCATTCACAGTGCCGTCATAGGCCTTGGCCAGTGCTCGCATACGCCCCAGCGGCAGCTCGGTGATGATAATCTCACGGCGCGCATCCACGTCAGTGTTAAACAGGGTTCGCGGGGCGGTAAAGGGCAGTGGTGGCACGTCGTGCTTGCCAGTCCAGGCATCGCGGCCCATGCCCAGCAGCAGGTTTGATACCTGGGGCAGGGCGGCGTAGTGCTTAAGCAATCCACGGCTGGCGGAACCCAACTGCCGGGAGAGACTCATTTTGTGATGATGTGCCCGCGCTTTGGGTGCTGCCTTGCGAAAATCGATCTGGACATCGGGCGATTCACTAAACAGAGTGTTGACCATATGCAGTGCTCCCACGCCGTCGACCAGAGCGTGATGCGTTTTGCAATACAGCGCAAAACGACCACCGGGCAGCCCTTCGATTAAATGCATTTCCCACAGTGGCCGGTTGCGGTCCAGCATGCGTTCGTGCACCCGTGAAACCAGTGCCAGTAGATCATCCATGCGCCCGGGAGCGGGTAGCGCATAGTGGTGAACATGGTAGTTGGGGTCGTAATCGTCCGCAGGCACCCAGGCAGGGTCGCGCAGTGAGTAGGGGTCTTTCAATTTCTTGGCAAACACTGGCCACAGCTCATTGAGGCGAGCGCAGCGGCGGGCCAGCTTTCGCATAAAGTTAGGCGAGGCGTCTTGCGGCGCCTTCAATATCATTAGTCCCGCCACATGAAACGGGCGTGCCTCCGACTCCATACGTAAAAACGACGCATCCTGAAAGCTTAGCTTTTCTATCTCTCTCACCTTATCCATCTCTCTCGCCTTATTCGTTACTTATCTGATTAATTGTGAACCTCTGAGGGGAGATCCATGTTGTGTTAAATCAAGAAAACGTGATTACGATGGCGCCATCCGCCATCCGCCATCCGCCATCCGCCATCCGCCATCCGCCATCCGCCATCCGCCATCCGCCATCCGCCATCCGCCATC
>JADGEN010000145.1 GCA_016744355.1 Halieaceae bacterium | reverse complement strand
CCCTGGATCGCTTCTGTGGTTCCGGCATTACCTCGGTAAACCTGTCTGCGGCAAATCTTATGGCTGGCGTGGAAGATCTGGTTGTTGCGGGTGGCGCTGAGATGATGTCTACATTCGGTGAGGAGGGAACAGCCATGTCTCCTTTTCTGGACAACGGCAACCTGCACCTGCGAGAACTGCACCCACAACCCCACCAGGGTGTGTGTGCCGATGCAATCGCAACGATGGAAGGTATTGACCGTGAAGCACTGGATTCCCTTGCCTGCATTTCACAAACCCGTGCCGCACACGCTATCGCCAACGGGCATTTCGACAAGAGTTTAGTGCCTGTATACAAGCTCGATGGCACTCTGGCCCTGGACAAGGAAGAGTTTCCGCGCGCAGGTACAACGGTTGAATCCCTGAGCGCTCTAAAGCCCTCCTTCGAGGCTTTAGCCGATTACCCGCTGGACGAGTCTGGTACTACCTTTCGATCCATGGTGCTGCAAAAGTATTCAGGACTGGACATTGTGCACTCACACCACGCGGGCAACTCCTCAGGCGTTGTCGATGGAGCCGCCGCCCTATTGATGGCTTCGCCTCAATACGCCAAGGCTAATGGCATGAAACCACGCGCTAAAATTCGCGCGATGTGCAACATGGGCGACTGCCCTACCCTTATGTTGAACGCGCCCGTTCCAGCCGCCAAGAAAGTATTGGCAAGAGCCGGCCTCAGTATTGCCGACATCGATTTGTTTGAGATCAACGAAGCCTTCTCTGTGGTGGCCGAAAAGTTCATTCGCGACCTGAACCTAAACCGCGACATTGTCAACGTCAATGGCGGTGCGATGGCACTGGGCCACCCTATTGGTGCTACGGGATCAGTACTGATCGGCACTATGCTGGATGAACTGGAACGTCGAGACCTGCAGTTTGGCCTGGTCACCATGTGCGCAGCCGGTGGCATGGCACCGGCTGTTATTATCGAACGGATTTGACGAGGACTTACATTTAAGCCGCTTTACCCTTTTGCTGGGGTTCAGCGGCTTTTTTTGTTGCCTTGGTTTTTCCACTCGCCGCTTTCTTGCTGGCGGCTGGCTTTTTCTTCTTGGCCGCTGGCTTTTTCTCCGCCGCCTTTGAGGGCGCACTCTTTGCAATATATTCTTTATCGGCGCGTGTAGGCGCTGGACGTCGCCGTGAAGTGCGCGGACGATGTACCTTGTTCTCCGGACGCAGGTCGCCGTATTCAAATCGGTGCAAGATGTCTTCCATAGTACGGCTTATTTTGGTGCAAATTCGGATCGCCTCAAGATTCGGGTAACTGGAGTGCTCGCCCCCTTCGACCAATTCCATTAAGTCTTTCTCGGATAGATGTGACAACACCTTGCCGGGGTTATACCAGCGGAAACTCGGCACAATGTTGATATCGCCGCTGTACTCCTGATCCATCAAACTGTGTACACCGTTCAGGAACAGATTAAACCGCGGCCACTGGTCACCCTTCTTTTGCACCACACCACGGTAAAAATTCAATAGCTCACGCCCCACCCCCATGCCCAGGCTCCCCAGAGCCGCGGTCAGTTTGTTGGGCTCGGCGCCATTGCGCAAAAACGGTATGGCAATGGGATTAACCATGCTGACAATATAGTGGTTAGTACTGAACAATCTGGAGAGTCGCTTCGCTGGGAGATCGTCGGCAATGGAGCCGTCCACCCACTTGCGCGACGGCAAATACGGTTGGGCCTCACCGTGCGCATTTTTGGCCATCAGCATAACCGAAGGAAAGACTCCGGGGACGGCACAGGAGGCGATTACCGCAGAACGCACGAACACATTGGGTGAGGTGATAGCATTCAACAAACGGGACCTCTGGTGAGCCTCTGCCGGCGCTACCGTTATGCAAATTTGGCGGCCTGTTTTTTCGTAGGCCTCCTGAAATGTCATATCGGGTACCAGGCGGGCGATGATATTTTCAAGATCGTGTACATCAACCTGTGGGTTGGCGCCAAAAAACATGCGGGAAAACACGTTCGCTTCTTTTTCTGCTTCAAAGTGGATATTGGCTGGATCAAAAAATTGCTGTAACTCGATATCAGTGTGCGTGCCCAACATACCCGCTATCATCGAGCCTGCACTGGAGCCCGAGACAACCCGTGGCAACAGTTTTTCAGACATCAGTGCCTTAACCACACCCAGATGATAAAATCCCAGCACACCACCGCCACTGAGCATCAGCGCCGTGCGCCCAAAGCATATATTGGCGCGGTAGAAGAGATCCAGTTTTTGCTGGGTGCTGATATCATCGCTTTCCAATTCGGCGATAAAGCGCATTGAATCTTCTATTTCGTCGACATACTGCTCGATGAGTTTTTTGGTGCCGAAATTGGCCCGCTGATAAAGGCTGCTGCGGCCCATTCCAGCCATATTGCCGTGAATGCCCTCATTGAGAGCAAAAAGCAGGCCGTGATAGTCGTGATTGGCTCTAAGGCTGCGCAAACGGTCGAGACGAATACGCACTTCGACGTAATCGTACTGGCTGGTTTGATCGACATTTCTCCAGCGCTTTTGCCCCGAGATTTCATCGTGCGCCTGTGCAGCTTCACACCACTGGGGGTAACTGGAGGCTTTATCCATTTGTTTTTGCAGAGCTTTGAGTTTGCGGCTTGTTTTCAAGGTAAATCCCTCAATAAATGTGCGTCTTCTAAACTCCAGTTTAATCCAGAATAGGCATAACGCCCAGCTATTTGTACTACCGTCCCGTAAACGCTAAGCTGCACGCTGGATAAAAATACTAAGACCGAAGGTGACTGTCTTTGCGTGGATATTTTGTAGCTATCGCCCTACTCCTGGCGATACTGGGCTCTATAGCGGCCTATTACTACAAGCAGACGATGGCTGCGTCTGGCATGCACTTCACCCCTCCCCCCGTAAGTGTTGGCGCCGCAGTTGCCCAGGCTGCCACCTGGAGCACACGGCTTGACGCCATAGGCACCATAACCGCCGCCAGAGGCGTCGAACTCAGTTCGGAAGCCAGCGGCGAAATCATCGCCATCAATGTAAAGTCTGGAAGCCAGGTTAGCGCAGGCAAGCTACTTATAACCCTCAACGACCGTGTTGAGCAGGCCAGTAAAGAGCGACAAATAGCCAACCTGGAACTCGCCAAACTGTTATTCGAACGCGACAGTAAACTGGTTAAGCAAAAATCAATTCCCGAGAGTCAGTACGACCGATCCAAGGCCGACCTGGACGGCGCTATCGCGCAACTGGCAGAAACCGAAGCGCGACTGGATAACAAACGGGTGCAGGCACCCTTTGCGGGCACTATCGGTATTATCCATGTGAAAGTAGGCGACTATGTGAAGCCGGGTGACAAAATCACTACTTTGCAAGATCTCAGCGAGTTGGAAATCGACTTTACCGTACCCGAACGCAACTTCCCAATGCTCAGGCCAGGCCTGGACATTCTGGTAAAGTCATCCGCCCTGCCCGGCCGTCAACTCAACGCCACCTTGCAGGCACTTGACTCGATGGTGGAGTCCAGCACCCGAAATTTGCTGCTAAGAGCCAGTCTGGCTGACGCAGATGGCCTGCTGCCAGGCATGTTCGCCGAACTGAGCATAGATCTGGATAACCCGATCACGCTGGTGACTGTGCCAGAGACCGCTGTCAGCTATTCGCTCAGCGGTAACATCGTCTACGTTATAGATGACACAGGTGATACGCGCACAGTTAGCCCGCGAGTCGTCACTGTCGGTGACTCCCGCGATGGGCTGATCGCCATATTAGACGGCGTAGAGGCGGGAGAGATTGTAGTGTCTGCCGGTCAGAACAAACTGTTCAGGGGAGCCACCGTTACAGTCGATGAGTCGGTGAAGTTCTAATGTCGTTTACAGACATATTTATACGCCGGCCGGTTCTCGCGATTGTAATCAGCGCCTTGATATTACTCCTGGGAGCGCAGGCGGCCAGTCGCCTCTCTGTACGGGAATTTCCCGAGCTGGAACGCAGCGTCATCCACGTAGAAACCGTCTACCCCGGAGCCAGCGCCAGAACTATGCAAGGCTTTGTTACTACTCCCCTGCAGATAACCATAGCCGGGGCCAGGGGTATTGAGTACATGACCTCCAACAGTATGCCTGGTGTATCCAACATCACCGTACACGTACGACTGGGAGAAAACAGTTCTGATGTCCTGTCAGAGGTTATTGCCAAGGTCAATGAGGCGCGCTCTGACCTGCCCCGCGACATCGAGAGCCCCGAAGTCAGCACCACCTCTGGTGGCGATGCACTCATCTATATCGCTTTTACCAGCGACCAAATGAGCATACCGCAGGTGGCAGACTATTTGGTGCGGACTGTGCAGCCTGAGCTCGCCACGCTTGAGGGTGTGGGTAAAGCCGATATCCTGGGTGGCAAATTCCTGGCCATGAGAATCTGGCTGGACCCTGTGCGTATGGCGGCTTTTGGAGTCACTGCTGAAGACATAAACGCAGCCATTAGCCGCGACAACTACATTTCCACTGCAGGGTCGACTGAGGGTGGATTGGTAAGGGCCACTGTTGATGCCAAAACAGATATGCAAACCCCTGAGGCTTTCGCTGAATTAACCGTGCGACAGAATGGCGAAGAACGCGTACGTCTGGGGGATGTCGCCGAGGTCGAGCTGTCTGAAGAGAACACCCAGTTCAGTTCGTTTTCAGGTGGCAAGGAAGCCATGTTCCTGTCTATCACGCCAACCCCGGACGCCAACCCGCTAGATGTTTCCAAGGCCGTTAAAGCGGCTCTACCGCGTATCGAAGCCGCTCTGCCTGCCGACCTGCATATGCAGATGGACGAAGACGGCTCCGTATCGATAGAAGCCGCGCTGAAGCAGGTGGGTATCACCCTGCTGGAGGCGGCTGTCATTGTTGTGCTGGTAATATTTTTATTTCTGGGCTCATTGCGCGTGGTCATCATTCCCCTTGTTGCCATCCCCCTCTCACTGCTGGGTGCTTTAAGCCTGATTCTCGCCATGGGCTTTTCTATTAACCTGCTCACCTTATTGGCCATGGTGATAGCCATAGGCTTGGTAGTTGACGATGCCATCGTAGTGGTAGAAAACGTACACCGCCATATCGAAATGGGTTTAACCCCTAAGGAGGCAGCACTTAAGGGCGCACGTCAGGTCGCACTTCCGGTCATCGCCATGACGCTCACCCTGGCTGCTGTGTATGCCCCTATCAGTTTTATGGGCGGGCTTACCGGCGCATTATTCAGCGAGTTTGCCCTGGCCCTCGCAGGCGCTGTATTGGTGTCAGGCGTCGTGGCACTCACCCTCAGCCCCATGATGTGTTCACGAGTGCTGAAAGATCACGACCATCAGGGACGCTTCGCCGATGCGCTGGATAATATTTTTTCCTCACTGATCCAAAAGTACCGCCGCGTATTAAACGCATGCCTGGCTAACCGGGGCGCAGTGCTACTGTTCAGTGCCGCAATTATTGCCAGCCTGCCGGTCTTATTCTCCCTCACCCAGGAGGAACTCGCACCAGATGAAGACCGCGGTTCCATGTATGTTGTCGCCAGTGCACCTCAGTATGCAAACCTGCAGTACATTAACTACTTTTTAGATGAAGTGGTGGATTTGTGGCGCACCATACCCGAAGTCAATCACTCCTGGCAGGTGAGTTCTCCCAACTCCAATTACGGCGGCCTATTGTTAAGTCCATGGGACCAGCGCGAGCGCACGCAACAAGAGCTGCTGGTGGAGTTCCAGCAAAAGCTCAACACCCTGGCTGGCATAAAGGCTTTTACGTTTGGCGGCGCGCCACTACCGGGCTCCGATTCCGGTCTGCCGGTAAGCTTTGTGGTGGCCTCCACTGCCAAACATGAGAAAGTGGCAGAGGTGGGTGAAGAGTTATTGAGCGCGGCCCGTGAATCCGGGCTTTTTACCTTTGTATCGCAGAGTCTCGAGTTTAGCCGCCCGGAAATTAAAGTCAAAATTGACAGAGTACGAGCTGCACGCCTGGGTATATCCATGCGCTCTATCGGACAGACACTGGCGGTTATGCTGGGCGAGTCAGAGACCAGTCGCTTCAGCATGGAGGGACGCAGTTACAAAGTCATTCCGCAGGCCGCAAAAGGCTTCAGGTTGACAAAAAAAGAACTGGAGAAATACTACCTGCGAACAGCCAGTGACGAGTTGGTACCCCTGTCAGCGGTTATATCGCTGCAGTCGTCGGTACAGTCCAACGAGCTGACGCAGTATCAGCAATTGAACAGCACTACCTTGCAGGGCATGATGGCACCGCCTAAT
>JADGEN010000144.1 GCA_016744355.1 Halieaceae bacterium | reverse complement strand
GGGTTACCTGATATTGCTGCCTGGTGCAGAGCGTTTTGATGGGTGTTGCGTTTCAGGATTGGCAGGCAGTAATAATGGGGTTTAATGCCGCCTACCAGCATGTCGTTGCGATTGAAAAGCAAATGGTGGGCGGTGATGGTTGCCGCAACGTTGTTGGGCATGGCGGTGACAAACTCCACTGCGTCACTGGTGGTAATGTGCTCCAGAACGACCTTCAGTTTGGGGAATTTTTGCACTATAGGAACCAGGTGTCGGTCGATGAACGCCTTTTCACGGTCAAAAATGTCGATCTCGTTGTCGGTAACTTCTCCGTGAATTAACAGGGGAAGCCCTACTTCTTCCATAGCGGCCAAAGTGGGGTAGAGGCTCTGCAGGTCGGCCACGCCAGCATCAGAGTTGGTTGTGGCGCCTGCGGGGTACAACTTCACCGCGTGTACAAAAGGCGATTCAGCCGCTCGTTTTACTTCCTCGGCACTGGTCTGATCGGTGAGGTATAGCACCATTAGTGGCTCAAACTGCCGTGGCAAGCCAGACATGGCGTCGAGTATGCGTTGGCGATAGGCGCCGGCCTCCGTCACCGTGGTGGCTGGAGGTGTGAGGTTGGGCATCACTATAATGCGGTTGAAATAGCGAGCCATATCGGCGCAGGTATTTATAAGAGCGTCGCCATCACGTAGATGAACGTGCCAGTCATCCGGGCGGGTTATGTGTAATTGAGTCACGATGGGCCTGTGGTTCGGTGGCGGAGAGTGCATGCTACCGTAAAGCCGCAGTTACGGGAATGGGCAGGGTGGTTTTGTAAGGCTTACAAAGCTGGGAATTATGCACTGTGAGGAGTAGAATACGCGCCTTTAAAATGGCGTGTTGTTGGAGAGAGTAATGTCTGATGTAAACAAAGTTGTATTGGCCTATTCCGGTGGTTTGGATACCTCGGTCATCGTGCGTTGGCTGCAAGATACCTACAATTGTGAAGTGGTTACCTTCACTGCCGATATCGGCCAGGGCGAGGAAGTGGAGCCAGCCCGGGCCAAAGCCGAGGCTATGGGTATCAAGGAAATATACATCGACGACCTGCGCGAGGAGTTTGTACGCGATTTTGTTTTCCCCATGTTTCGCGCCAACACCGTCTACGAGGGTGAATATCTGCTGGGCACGTCCATTGCCAGGCCCCTGATTGCTAAAAGGCTGATCGAAATTGCCAACGAGACCAATGCTGACGCTATTTCTCATGGCGCCACCGGCAAGGGCAACGACCAGGTGCGGTTTGAACTGGGAGCCTATGCACTCAAACCCGGCATACAGGTTATTGCCCCCTGGCGCGAGTGGGACCTGAGCTCCCGCGAATCACTTATGGCCTACTGTGCCGAGCGCGATATTCCGGTGGATTTTGCCGCCCAGAGCAAAAAATCTCCGTATTCTATGGACGCCAATCTGCTGCACATCTCCTACGAGGGTGACATTCTGGAAGACCCCTGGGCTGAGCCTGAAGATGATATGTGGCGTTGGAGTGTGAGCCCCGAAGCGGCACCTGACCAGGCTACTTACATTGAGCTGGAATATAAGTGTGGTGACATTGTAGCGATTGACGGTGAGCCAATGAGCCCGGCAACCGTGCTTGAGTATCTCAATAAGGTCGGTGGTGCGAATGGTATAGGCCGTGACGACATCGTCGAGAATCGCTATGTAGGCATGAAGTCTCGCGGTTGCTACGAAACACCAGGTGGCACCATTATGCTGCGCGGGCACCGGGCGATGGAGTCGCTAACCCTGGATAGGGAAGTGACGCATTTGAAAGATGAGCTAATGCCTCGTTACGCCCAGATGATTTATAACGGTTACTGGTGGTCGCCCGAGCGCAAGATGATGCAGGCGATGATTGATGAGTCGCAGAAAGTTGTGAACGGCGTGGTTCGTCTTAAATTGTATAAAGGCAATGTGTCTGTAGCCGGGCGCAAGTCTGAGGACAGTCTGTTTGATGAAAGCATAGCAACCTTCGAAGACGATGCGGGTGCTTACGACCAGGCCGATGCGGAAGGCTTTATCAAGTTGAATGCTTTACGGCTGCGTATTGCGGCTGGTAAGGGGCGTATTCAATCCTGATTTAGTTTGGTCTACTCCGCGAGCTTCGCCCCTGAGCTACCTCGCTCAGTTGAAACTGCACGCCTTTGCAAGGTAGCTCAGGGGCGAAGCTCGCTAGTATTGTTATTGAATCGACGTTAGTGGAAGTTTCTTGATTGTACGGGTAGTGCCTCCAGTTCGCTGCTGTAGTCGAGTAGGGCGCCGGCCACAATGTGAATCACATTGTCCTTGGTTTCCAGCGTGCCCTTTACCAGTAGAAGTTTTGCACTCATCAGGGCCTGTCGAAAGTGCTGCTGGGTCTGTTTCCACACCACTATATTACTGTTGCCGGTTTCATCTTCCAGGGTTAAAAATAATACGCCGGATGCGCTGCCGGGGCGCTGCCTGCAGGTGACTAAACCCGCGATGCGAACAAAACGGTTGTTGCCCACGCCGGGTAAATCGCTGTGACGTTTGCAGCGATTAAAAGGAGGGCGATTGCGCAACAGGGCCATGGGGTGGGTACGCAGCGTGAGGCCGGTGGATTGATAGTCGGCCAACACCTCTTCGGCCACAGCGGGAGCGGGCAAAGCCACGTTATCGTTAAAATAGTCCGCCCGTTGCATACGTTCATCTTGCAACAGGGGCTTGGGTTCCTCCAGCGCCATAATTTGCCACTGTGATTGGAAACGATGGCCACTGAGTGACGTCAGGGCATCGGCGGCGGCCAGTGCCTCCATATCGCGCTTGTCCAGATTGGCCCGGTGGCGCAGGTCACTGATTTGTCGGTAGGGCGTGTGACGCTGCTCAACAATACGCTGAACGCCGCCTTTACTGAGGCTTTTGATCAGCCGAAAACCCAGACGTATGGCGGGTTGATCTTGCGTGTTGGGTTTACCCAGTAGCTGATGATCCCAGGTGCTTAGGTTAACGTCGGCAGGTAGAACCGTCACCCCGTGGCGTCTGGCGTCCTGGACCAGTTGCGAGGGAGAGTAAAATCCCATAGGCAGGCTATTGAGCAGGCCGACAAAAAAAGCTGCCGGGTGATGTCGCTTTAACCAGGCAGAGAAGTAAGCCAGCAGGGCAAAGCTGGCGGAGTGAGACTCGGGGAAGCCATAGCCACCAAAGCCCTTTATCTGCTCAAACAGGCGACGTGCAAAGTCTTCATCGTAGCCCCGTAGTAACATGCCCTGAATGAGTTTTTCTTCGAAACTAAGCAGCTTGCTGTTTTTACCCCAGTTGGTGATGGCACGCCGCAACTGGTCGGCTTCACCACCACTGAAACCTGCCGCTACCATCGCCAGCTTAATGACCTGCTCCTGAAAGATGGGTACGCCCAGTGTGCGTGACAGTACTTCTTTTATCGCGTCGCTGGGGTAAGTAACCGCTTCCAAACCCTGCCGGCGGCGTAAATAAGGATGCACCATATCGCCTTGTATGGGCCCGGGGCGAACAATGGCAACCTGAATGACCAAGTCGTAAAAGCTTTTGGGTTTTAACCGTGGCAACATCGACATTTGGGCACGGGACTCAATTTGGAACACGCCGATAGTATCGGCGGCCTGCAGCATGCGGTAAGTGGCGGCGTCTTCTTTAGGGATATCGCTGATGGACTTTATGCTGGGGCAGTAACGGTTTACCAGTTGCAGGCTTTTGCGGATGGCCGACAGCATACCCAGAGCCAATACATCTACTTTGAGCAGCCCCAATGATTCAATATCCTCTTTGTCCCATTGGATAACCGTGCGGTCTGCCATGCTGGCATTTTCGACGGGTACCAGCGTGGAAATGGGGCTGCGGGTAATCACAAAGCCGCCAACATGTTGCGACAAATGCCGTGGGAAGCCGAGTATTTGCTGCACCAACTGGTAGAACAATTCGGCCTGCTGGCTGTGCCCTGCAATGCCTTGTTCTTCGAAGCGCTTGGCGAGGTCCTGACTGCGATCCCACCAGGCCAGTGATTTGGCCAGGTCGTCTACAAACACCGCATCCAGCCCCAGGGCTTTGCCGACATCGCGCACAGCGCTGCGAGAGCGATAGGTGATGACGGTGGCAGCCAGCGCGGCTCGCTTGCGGCTGTATTTTTGATAAATGTATTGAATAACCTCCTCGCGGCGCTCGTGTTCAAAGTCGACATCGATGTCAGGTGGTTCATCCCGTTCTTTAGATATAAAGCGTTCAAATAGCAGTGACACCTGCTGCGGTGACACCTCGGTAATAAACAGGCAGTAGCACACCACGGAGTTGGCCGCAGAGCCGCGGCCCTGACAGAGAATTTGGCGCTCTTTGGCAAAGCGCACAATGTCGTACACAGTGAGGAAATAATATTCATAGTTGAGCTCTTCTATTAGCTGCAACTCTTTTGCTATGCGCGCGGCAATATCTTCGGGCACACCAGTGGGCCAGCGCACTGATTCACCGCTGCGTACTAGTTCACGCAAGTAACTGTTGGCAGTGTGGCCTTTTGGCACGACTTCTTCAGGGTATTCATAACGCAGTTGGTCGAGAGAGAAATCACAGAGGCTGGCAATGTGAACGCTTTCTTCCAGCAGCGCAGGAGGGTATAGCTGTTGTAGGTTTTGTATAGAACGCAGGTGGTGTTGGCTGTTAGCCAGCCGCTTTGTGCCCAGCTGATTGATACTGCTGTTGTGGCGTAGAGCCGTGAATACATCGTGCAAAGGTTTGCGCTGGGCGCTATGCATTTGTACGTTGCCGCAGGCCACCATTGGAATGTTTAATTCACTAGCCATCTTATAGGATGACATGTAGTTGTTGCTTTCGTTATTGCCCAGCAAATGGCACACACCCAGCCATACGCGACCTTTGCACAGGCGCTTAAGCTGTTGCCCATAGGCGCGCGTGGGTTCGTCATCTACTTCGGGCAGCCATATCAGCAGGCAGCGCTTGAGATGAAAAATGACATCCCGCAAAGAGGCGCGGTATTCCCCTTTGGGGCTACGCCGCCTGGCCATACTGATTAAACCCGACAGCTCACTGTAGGCCGCGCGGGAGGGAACCAATGCCAGTAGTTTTATGCCTTCTTCCAGATTTAACTCGCTGCCTATAATTAGTGGTATACCCACTTCCTTTGCTGCAACGTGAGCTTTTACTACACCTGCAAAAGAGCACTCATCTGTAATGGCAATAGCCGAGTAGCCACGCTCTGCGGCTCGTGCCACCAACTCGTGGGGGTGGGAGGCGCTGCGTAAAAAGCTGAAGCTGCTGAGGCAGTGGAGTTCGGCGTAAGACATGAGGTGTTTAGCTGTCTAGCGGGCTTATGACGCCCATAGCGCCACGACCTAACACGTGTGTGTATATTTCGGTGGTTTTAACATCGCTGTGGCCCAGTAGCTTTTGAATGGTGCGCAGGTCGTAACCCTGTTGTAGTAGGCGCGTGGCAAAACTGTGGCGGAAAGTGTGGCAGTGTACGGGTTTGGTAATGCCTGCCTTGCGCCTCGCTTTAGTGACATGTTTGCGCAATGTGGTCTCGTGTAAATGATGGCGCCGCAGTACGCCGCTGCGGGGATCGCGTCCGATTTTTGATGCTGGAAAAATAAACTGCCAACCTAGTTCCCTGGCGGCAGAAGGGTATTTTCTGGTCAGAGCAAAGGGCATATAAACATCACCAAAACCGTCTTCAATATCACGCTTGTGCAGCTTGTTGACGTGTAAGAGTTGTTCTTGAAGCGGTTCCTTTAGCCGTTCGGGGAACAGGGTAGTTCTGTCCTTATCGCCCTTGCCGGACCTGACAGTGATGGTAGAGAGTTCAAAATCTAAATCTTTAGCGCGCAAAGAGAGCAGTTCATTCAAACGGAGGCCTGCTCCATAAAGTAGTTCTACCATGATCCTGTGCTTGCCGCTTAATTCTTTAAGTATCCTGCAAACTTCTTGATGTGTAAGCACTACTGGTAGACGTCGACGTTGTCGCGATTTCTCGAAATTCAAATTTTCTAACTCAAACTGGAAAAACTTCCTGTATAGATAAATAAGTGCATTCAAGGCAATGCGCTGCGTGGCCGGGGAGCAATGCTTATCTATAGCTAGAAAGCTTAGAAATTGATTTATGTGCAGACCGTCTAGCTGCTTTGGATGTGCTTTGTTGTGAAAAATGATGTATCGCTTTATCCAATGGATATAGGTTTTTTCAGTTTGATAGGCGTAGCCCTTGGCGCGCAGGTCAAGCCTAACTGTGTGAATGAATCGACTAGACTCGCTGGGAATAGCATGAGGT